>CAKMKF010000168.1 GCA_927439925.1 uncultured Acholeplasmataceae bacterium
GATGATCCAACACCATGAAGACCACCGGATACTTTGTATCCGCTAGCATCAGAGAACTTACCACCAGCGTGTAAAACAGTAAAAATGATTTCTGTTGTAGGTCTTCCTGAAGAATGCATTTTATAGGGCATTCCACGACCACTATCAGAAACCTCTATCGAATTATCCGCTTTAATTGTAAGGGTTATTTCATTTCCATATCCAGATAAAGACTCATCAATTGCGTTATCAATGATTTCCCAAACTAGATGGTGTAACCCTTTCGCATCCGTTGAACCAATATACATCCCAGGTCTTTTTCGAACTGCTTCAAGACCTTCAAGGATTTGTATCGATTTTTCATCATAGGTTTTGTTTGTATTAATCACGTCATCACCACTCACTTTTGTATGCTTTCATTATACCAAAAAATATACTCAACTACAACGTTTGATTATGTTTTATTTATCAATTTGACATTCAAACCAATCGTGATATAATGTTTAAGTAATGGGGTGTTAATATGACATATTTATGGATTGGATTACTGATGGTACTCTCTTATTTCCTAGGATCGATTCCTAGTGGATTGATTATCGGAAAAGTATTCAAAAATGTAGATATCAGACAGTTCGGCTCAAAAAATACTGGAGCCACAAATGCAGTAAGAGTTTTAGGGTTTCGATACGGGGTATTTGCATTTATATTTGATTCATTAAAAGGTGCACTTGTCATTATGATTGTTTATTTTGTAAATGATCCCAGTCTATATTTGGTTAGTCAATATGATATTAATATTTCTAGTTTATATGGAGCAATTGCAGTTTTAGGGCATGTATTTCCTATTTACATTAATTTTAAGGGTGGTAAAGCAGTAGCAACCAGTGCAGGTATGATTTTCGCAATTGAACCTTGGCTTGCTGTCAGTGTCATTATCATATTCTTTATCTTCTTTTTCGCAACCCGTTACGTTTCCATATCTTCAACGATAGCAGCAATGTCTGCGCTATTATATTTTATCTTTAGAGTATTCTTTGAGTTTCTCGTTTCTAATGTTGAAAATTTCAATTTAGCAACGCGTATTATGGATTTAGTGGTTGTCACTTTGCTTGCTATCCTTATCCTGATTCGACATAAAGCAAATTATAGAAGACTAAGAGAAGGAACTGAAAATAAATTTGTTCCTAAAACAAAAGAAAACGCATCATAACGCATAAAACATAAAGTTGGACCTCAAATGAGATCCAACTTTTTCTTTATATAACTTTTTTTAAATTAATATCTAAATATTGCCGCTACCCCAGAATCTGTAGGCATTTTATCTTTTTCTAATATATATACCTTGGTTCCTGTTAAGTATGCATGTTGAACCATATCATCTAATAAATCATCAGTTTCTGGATCATCTAACCCACTTTCAACAATTTGTTGGTTTTCGATATCGATTTTGCCAGCTATGATCTTGTTTTGCTCAATAAATAGTGTATCTATTCTAGATGCAAGCAAAGCTTTTAAAACGATAATGAGTTGATCAGAACTTAAATCTTTATTTCTTAAATTATGATAGCGTTCAATAGCTTCTGCTATGAGCACTGCAAATCTTTGATCATTGATGATTTTCACTTCATTATGAATTTCATTTTCCTTGAAATCATTAAACGAGCCTTCGATACGCTCTTCAAGTAAAAATGGGTTATTAGATAATTTTCTAAACTCAGCATGATGTTCCTTACGGGTAACTAAGATCAGTGGAAGTTTTAACTGCTTAGAGATTTGTTCTAAAACAAAACGGTCGACATGCTTAAAATATTTAACTCGATCGAGTTCTACTTCATCAGATCTACCACCATGTCCATGAAAAGTCGAACCATCAGATGCACCACCATAAACGCCATGTGTTTGGTAATCTTCAGTGTGTTGGTTTCCCAAAACTTCTTTTAAAGTCGTTTCAACTTCATCGGATAATTCCATTTCTTTAATCTCATAGTGATTACCGACATAAAGTGCAAACGATTCAGCCTCAAGTGCTAGAATACTAAATGTTTCTATAGCTTGATAATGCTCAACGAGCGGTTTAATGTGAAAACTGTCTGAAACAATCGAGATAGGTTGAAATTCTTGTTCTATTCTGTAAATAATCATAGAATCTAAAGTCGAAAATATGACAAGTCCATCCAAAGCGTGATTCCATAACTCAGTATCCTCTTCCATTTCTTTTAATAAGGAAACAAGCGGCTTAATATCTCTGTCTGAGTACTTTTGTTCAAGCGATAATTTAACGTTTTTTGCTAGATTTTTAAATACTAAAGCATTCTTTTTGTTATCGTTAAACAAACGGTAAGTAGGCATATATATGGATACACAAGGTGCATTTGACTCAAGTAACATTTGATTCGGAAAATCTTTAACAATTTTGTAGTTCATAAATTCATTCCTTTCTATAGATCATTTGACAATATCTAAAAAAAATGAGCAATATGTCTACCTCTAGTATACTTCATTTGGTGGCGATGTCAACTCAGTTGATGAATATGTTATATTATGATGTTTATTCTTTATGTAGTTATCTATATGAAAGTATGATTTTCAATATTGTTCAATTTAAGGACTTATGTTAACGAAAAAATCACCTAAAATAATAAAGACAATCATTTTTTGATTGTCTTTTTATATGAATTAAAAGTTTTTTAGTCAACTAGAATTGGTTGATTATCTTCAGACACATCTAATTTGAGTAATCCGAATTTAATCATTAAATATAAGTACTCAAAAGCGATAATACCTTGCCAAATATATAGTGATTCCTTAGCTGCTCCTGGATAACTATCTCCCCAAGACCATGTGACATCCCATATACCTTCTTCATTACGATTCTGCATTGCTAAATCTAATTCTGTTAACATTTGTTCAAAGAAGACGTCAGAACCTAAAGAAGGATGTGTTTTAATTAATGCAGAAGGTTTCACGACGTAATCAGTAAACCATTTTGATGAATCTTTTTCTAAAGCGTTATCGATATGTAAAATCATTTTCGTTTTCGCTTCTTTATAAGCTGGATAATTCTTAAACAATTCAGAAACGTCATTCATCATATCGATTAAGCATCTGAGTTCATGTACTTCAATTAAGTCAGTCGTCTGATTGATAAAATCAATTGCGTTTCTAGCAACCTTATTTGCAAACTTAAATGCTTTATTTAAAGGATTCGTGTATTTTAAGATAAATCCTGCAATAGATGCTGAAGGATTAAACCCCTTTTCATCATTTCTATAGCTCCACCATGGGGCATGTGGATACTCATCATTGGATTGATAGAGAAGTGGCCATAAAAGCTTTTCTTCATCAAATGATTCCTCTAGATAATTTGTAAGTAAATTTACCATGGGATCATTAGAATCGAATTCAATTTCTCTTAAAATAGTGATTGCTGTAAAAGATTGAATCGGAGATGAATTTGGATTCCAAATATCTGGTTCTAATGAATGAGCAAATCCTCCATCAGGATTTTGAAATTTCTTCAGCTCATGCATCACATCTTTCGCCTCACCACCAAATAAAAGATGTTTAACTCTAGCTTCTTCAAGCGGTCTTCCGTGATGATAAATCATATTGATTATTTTTTGTACTTCTTTTAAGTCCATAGCTACTCTCCCTTTAGAAAAAAAGACATACCTAAATATGTCATTTTAAATTGTTAAGCGTAATGATGCGTTTTCTTTTGTTTTAGGAACAAATTTATTTTCAGTTCCTTCTCTTAGTCTTCTATAATTTGCTTTATGTCGAATCAGGATAAGGATAGCAAGCAAAGTGACAACCACTAAATCCATAATACGCGT
>CAKMKF010000169.1 GCA_927439925.1 uncultured Acholeplasmataceae bacterium
GCACATGTTGAATGTGACACAATCATTTTAGATGATTACTCATATTCAGACACGATTCCATACAACAGTGTTAGAAATAGTAATGTATTCCTAGAACATGAAGCTACAGTTTCTAAGATTTCAGAAGAACAACTTTACCACGATAATTCACTTTACGTCGCACCAAACACAACATCTACTATTATTTCTAAATCAATTAGTCGTGGTGGAGGTAAAGTGAATTATCGTGGTAAAGTTGACTTTGGTAAGAAGGCTAAAGGAGCTAAGGCACATGTTGAATGTGACACAATCATTTTAGATGATTACTCATATTCAGACACGATTCCATACAACAGTGTTAGAAATAGTAATGTATTCCTAGAACATGAAGCTACAGTTTCTAAGATTTCAGAAGAACAACTTTTCTACTTAATGAGTAGAGGTTTAACTGAAGCAGAAGCTACAGAAATGATTGTCATGGGATTCATTGAACCATTTGCTAAAGAACTACCTATGGAGTATGCAATTGAACTCAACCAGTTAATTAAACTTGAAATGGAAGGTTCAATCGGTTAATCAATAGATTAATTAAAAATAAAGATATTTGTGTGAATTTCGCAAATATCTTTTTTATTTATCTCTTTTAGCGTAAAATATTCATAAGAGGTGTTACTTGATGAAAAAGTTTTATTCACTCCTCATTGTTTTATTCATGCTCATCACATTAAGTGGTTGTGCGACTGTTAGAACATATGATGACCTTTTAGCAGATTACCAAGTTCATTTGGAAGAAAATAAAGAAGTATATCAATCCTATATTGATTATTTTAACTATATATCAACAGAAACGATTCAAAGTGTTGTTCTTGTTAAAAAGACAATTACTGGATCCACTGGTTCTACAACTGGCTCAGGAGTCATCTTTATGGAGGATGAATTTTACTATTATGCATTAACAAACAATCATGTTGTTTATTATGCCGGATCATCAAGTGTCACTTATACAGTCAGTGATTACTTCGGAAACGACTATAGTGCAACTAAGGTTGTATCATCTAGTGATTACGATTTAGCAGTTGTAAGATTTAGAAAGAGTACTGAAGTATTGGATGTCATTGAGTTTGCTACAGAAAATGCTCCAATTGATTCAAAACTAGCAGTTTTAGGATATCCAAGCTTTCAAATTAATGCGATTACATTAGGTGTTGTTAGGGATTATGCTGCAATTGTTATTGAAAGCAGTGATTCAGAAGTCATTAATGTGAGTTTTAATGTACTTGTAAGTGATGCACCTGTTAAATCCGGTAGTAGTGGTAGTGTTGTTATTAATGAACACTATCAATTGGCAGGTATCGTTTATGCAGGAAACTTTTCTAACTCAAGTGATACTTCACAATTCTCATTTGCAATTCCATTAGAAAAAGTACTTGAATTTTTAGAAGCTGTAGGAATCAATGTTGGAGGTGAGGAAGCATGAAGAAACTCACATTCATGATGATTCTTTTATCATTTTTCATTTCTGGATGTTCATATTTTGTCGTTGAAGAAGATACTGTAGAGTACATCGCACTTGCAAACCAATATGATAACTATATAACAAGTGATATCAATCAATTAGAAAATTTCCAATCATTTATCAATGGTGTTACACTCACTTCCTCGCTAGCCAGCGTCATGATTGAAGTCAAAGTCTATTCATCGCTTGGTTTACTTCTTGAAACGAGATATGGTTCAGGTGTTATATTTCATGAAGATAGTGCGAACTATCATATTTTAACAACTTATAATTTAACTAGTATTGATGATAAAGAAACGTTGTCTATCGAGGTTTCTGATTACTTAGGAAGAACCTATCGTGCTTTTACAAGAAGAGATTCTAGTGATCTTGGTTTATCAGGTATTCGAATTGCTAAAAACTCACAACGTGTACTAGGTGTATTGGAAATAGCTGATTATCCTCCTATGGTAGGACAACCTGTTATGCTCATTGGTTATCAAAGAAGAATCATTAATGCATTAACCATGGGTATGATAATTGAAGTTAATTATAATGATGATCAAGAACTCATCAATATAAAGACGACTGTATTATCAGATAACTTTGGAAATGGCGGAGTCCTTATTGACATGAACCATGAGATTATTGGAATTCAATACGAGGTAGAAAATGGATTTACATACGCCCATGGACTTGATGTAATAAAGGCTTTTTATGATTATTATTTAGCACCGTAAAGATTGTACTTAACTTAGATTCAATAAGGAGAATAAGATATTGTACCGTTATTTGATTATTGAAAGTAAAAAAGAAATTAAATCAGATGAGCCTGTCATAGTTTCAATATTTTCAGAGTATATTAACTTTGACAAAATTGAAACAGATGAAAAGGCAATTTATCTATATTATCAACAGGAAACGGATGTTTCCTTTTTGGACGTTATTTTAAATATGATGAGTGATACACTGACAGATCTTCGTATTTATGTCTCGTATCAGTTTGATAATGAAATAGACTTAGACGCACATAAAAAATTTATTGAAAGAAAATTACAAGCAATTCCATTTAATAAGTATGTATATTTGGATGATAAAGTTATCTTGAAGACTTTATTAGACAAAGTGGATCAAGAAATAAGAAGATTTATTTTTAGAAAGTACTTAAATGATTCAATCATGCAAGAAAGTATTAAAACATATCTTGAATCCAACCAGAATATGAGTTTGGCATCAAAAAAAATGTATGTCCACAGGAACACTTTAATTCAACGTCTCGATAAATTTTATCAAACAACTGGGTTCGATGTTAGACTATTTAACGATGCATATTTAATTTATAGTCTCATGAAATGAAAATGTGTGCACAGTGCACATTTTTTTTATAGGTAAGACTTGCTATAATGGTCGTATAATGTAATAAAAAGGGAGAAAAAAATGGCTACTTTAAAATTAAGAGATATCAATAAAGTGTACCCAAATGGTGTACAAGCTGTCTTCGATTTCAATCTTGACATCAGAGACAAAGAATTTATCGTATTCGTTGGACCATCAGGTTGTGGAAAATCTACAACACTTAGAATGATTGCAGGTCTAGAAGAAATCACATCAGGTGAATTATACATTGATGAAGAATTAGTGAATGACAAAGCACCAAAAGATAGAAATATCGCGATGGTGTTCCAATCCTATGCGCTATATCCTCATATGACTGTTTATGATAACATGGCTTTCGGTCTAAAATTAAGAAAAATGCCAAAAGATATCATTAATGAAAAAGTTAATGAAGCAGCAGAAATTTTAGGTCTAGTTCCTTATTTAAAGCGTAAACCAAAAGCTCTTTCAGGTGGACAAAGACAACGTGTTGCCTTAGGTAGAGCGATTGTTCGTAATGCTAAGGTATTCTTAATGGATGAACCACTATCAAACTTAGATGCTAAACTTCGTGTGCAAATGCGCGGTGAATTAATTAAACTTCATAACCAGATTGAAACAACTACAATTTATGTAACCCATGACCAAATTGAAGCGATGTTTCTATCTTTTGGTGCTTTG
>CAKMKF010000170.1 GCA_927439925.1 uncultured Acholeplasmataceae bacterium
AGAGACTAATCTTTATTATTTACAATCAAGATATTATGATCCAGAAATTGGAAGATTCATCAGTAGAGACTCCACAGGTTATTTAGACCCTATGTCCAATCAAGGTTTGAATCTTTATGCTTATTGTGGAAACAATCCAGTAATATATAAACAAGAACACATATTTGGTATGTCAATTACTGCTCCAGCAGTTTCAGTTATTAGAACAAATGATAATGGAATAATCGCAGGAAATGCCAATTTACCTCGTTGGATTCAAATGTCTATCGGAGCTATTCCGGACATTATTTTAGGAGTAAGATATTTACTCGCTACAGGTATGCATAGCAAATTTGCATATGCAGCTAATACACGATACATGCATCCTATTATTGGTGGGACATGGAGATCATTTGGCATTTCCGGTTCTTCATGGGTAAACCTCGGGAATTTAACACAAGGAACATTCAGGCAGATTCTAACAGGAAATGCCAAAGCAGGATTTGGTGCAATTGCTAAATCAGTTGGTTCAACTTTAGCTCTAACTTCAGTAGTAAATTTTGGATTTAATCTTTATGAAAATAACTGGCAAGTAGACTCAGGTATGATAATTGATACAGCAATAGACACAGCCATTGGTGTTAGTGCATATTATATGGCTGCTGGTACAATGTCGTTAATTGTAGCTGGAGTTGTAATGACTGGAATTGCAGTACCAGGGATTGTCGTAGTTGGTGGAGTCGTATTGTTAAGTATAGGTTACGATTATTTAATTAGGGAAGTTACAGGTTATCGCAATTAGAAAACGGAACGATTCTTGAAAGGATATTGATATGAAAAATAAGGTATCTAAATATTTGTCTTCAAAAGAAAAAAGTTTATATACACAATTAGATTTACTTTTTAAAATGTATATTGACGAAAAGATAGAAAAAGAATTATCCTGTCTAAAATTTTATGATATTGAAATATATGCATACTGTAACAAAGGAGTCGAAAATAGCATCCAAATAAATTTTAAATACTATAATTTAGCATGTATTATTGATTTTTTCAATAAAGGCATTGAATATGTTGTGTACTCAATAGGCGATTCATTTGAACAAGTAAAAGACTCTTTTATAGAATATGAGTATGAAGAGGATTTTTCTCTTTATGGTTTTATTAGTTTGGTTTATAATCAAATGAAAGAACATCCAAATCTTAAAGATAATACACAATTAATAATAAAGCAAAAGAAATATAAAATGATAGCAAATATGTGTTTAATTATACCATGTGTTATTATAGGGATATCTGCCATTTACGTTTTAGCATCAAAAGAAACCATAATATTAAAACCATTCTATATACTAGCAATTGTAATTCCAATTTTCTTATGGTTAATATTTTATGCGAAGTCAGTAAAATCAAAATAAGACTAGTAGAAGTTGAAAAAACTATTTGTTTTCATCTATCCAATTGTGATTATATTATTCTTGGGGTTAAGTTTACTAGACATTAGTGCTTTTAACTACTGTAATTATGACAAATAAGATAAATGGACTGTTGTATACCTATCTATATAAAACACTCCAGTGATGTATTCAGACTTAAGCGGACATGCCCCTGAACTCAATAATCTTTTGGAGCTTATTGCAGGGTGTATAATATCCATAGCTGCTATAGCAGTAGGAGTAATAGCTTTAACTACCTCAATAATTACATTACCTGCAGCGCTTGCAATTATACTTATTATTGCAGGAGTCTCCATTTTGCTTGAATATGTAACTATAGCAAGAGCACAATATAACTATAGTGTAAGCGAGGGTGACAGTGAATCTGAAATTTTTGATGATGTAATTAATGCTACTGGACATCTATCTATAGACAGGGTGCTCATACAAGCTGGAGTAAAGGTTCCTGGTTATATTGGAGGATACTATTTAATGTCAGCACTTACTGAGATTAATAGCCAAATTCAATTTTTAAACTACAATAAACATGTAAGTTCTGAATATAAAAGAGGAACTCATCCGATTCTAGCATATGCGATAATGGCATATAGTACATATCGAACAGCAAGGTCATTTTTTGATGAACAATATTGTTATGACTATGCTGAAGGGAAAGGTTGGGAACCGTGGTAAAAAAACGAAAATATACAGATTTAGATTTTATAGTGAACTACAGAACTATAAATAACATTCAATTTTTGTTTTTGGTAATATTGATGCCTTTCGTGATAGCTATATTTGACGCTTTGGATGATTTTAACTTAAATGACTATATGATTATTCCCTCACTAGAGAGCTTTATTGCTATTGAAATCGTTGTCATATTGATGTTTTTTACCCAAAAGACTAGAAACATCATTTTTAGAAAAAAAATCTATCCAAATTCTGATGAATCTCCCGACAAATTTGAAAATGCTAATTTGAAGCTTTCAAAATTAAAAGCTAAATATTCAAAGGATGAATATTTTGTTGACATTATTGAAAAAGTAATTATAAGAAATGATGGTATACGAAATAATAAATAGATTCAGTGTGCTTATTGTGGTAACAATCCAGTGATGTATTCAGACATAACCGGATATTCACCTGAACTAGTCATGTTTCTAGTGAAACTAGCGGGTGGAAGTGCACTACTCGATGGACCACTTCCAGTAGGTGATGCCATTGCCATACTTCTACTAGCGACAGCAGCAATTATTATGATTGCAAATGCAACAGAAACAGTCCATACAAGAAAACATCAAGATGATTACTCGGTTTATATGTGCTACGATAAACAGGGTGAACTATTTTATGTTGGGATTTCAAATGACGTTGAAAGAAGAATAGGTGAGCACATGAGAAATCCGGATTTTCTTATACAATATGGTGGTAGATATGATGTTCCCTTCAGTAACATCTCACTAGCGCAAGCAAGAGTCATTGAAACAGGTATCATACTCGGTCATGATGGCTTAACTAATGTCAGATATAGTATTGGTGAAAAACGATATTCACAAAGAAGTTTGATTTGGAACAAAATCAAATACGATATTTTTCCACTTATTCCTTAAAGGGAGACTCATAGATGAAAATCACGGAATTATATGCTAATGATCTAGCTGTAGAAATAAAAAACTATTATATTGAGCAACTTCAACTGGGATATGATAATAATGAAGCGACACGATTGACACTTGAGCAGTATTCAGAGTGCTTCAATTCTGAAGATGAAGACATGACTGACTATTGGCTAGTTATGGCAGATACGCAGTGGAAGTTAGGCCGATTGGATGAATCGATTAAGAAAAAAGCGATTGATATTATTGAAAATGATGAAGATTTGATTCATTATGCCTATGAAGTTGACTTATATAATGAGAGAAAAGAAGTCCTTAGAATTCTATCTGAAAGATTAAAGACACCGCAACCTGAGCCTAAAAAAATAAAGAAACTTGAATTCTACATTTGTCCATGGAAAGTCAATGATGCATATGCGCTTCAAATGAAAGGTAAAGATGTAATAAATGCAGGTATTGAGAATCGATGGTTAATTATCATTAAAATTGATGAAAAGTACGTAAAACCTGGACACATTATGCCAATTGTTAGGTTTAAACTTACAGCATCAGATCAATTACCAGAGAGACTTAGTGATATTAATGATTTACCTTATTTCATGCTTTATAACGTAAAGGGATTAGTCATCTACAAATCATTTATGTGGATTGAGAAAAAAAAGGCAATGTCAAAAGTATTAAAAAGACTTATATATTTAGGAAATTTTGACTTTGTAGAACCCTATGAACCACCAACATCATCCCAATCGCTTGTACCAATAGATCTTATTGAGCAAGAAATTCCTAAGAGATATTCGTGGTATTACAACACAGATAGCATTTAAAGGGGAGTTGTCAATTGCTTCTGATTCTCTATTTAATGTTTAACGATAAGTAATTGTTCTGTGTTTCTTTTTGGTGAAATACGGTTATCTCTGACTACATTACTCCAGTGATGTACTCTGACCCCAGCGGTAATTTCGCTATTTCTCTTACAGTCGCACTGGTTTCTGCGTTTGTGATCTCAGCTTCAGCAAGTGCGATTAGTCAAGGGATGCAGTATGGATGGGACAGCATAAGCATCGCACAAATAGCATTGGATAGTATTCTAGCTGTTGCTTCTGTAGCTATAGCTTCAACTGGAATAGGTTTACTTGGGTCTACATTATTAGGTGCAGCCTTTGGTATGGGTCAATATGCTGCATCGTGCGGTTTTCATAACCAACAGATAACTAAGCAAGGTTTATTTATATCAGGAATGATAGGAGGAATTGCCGGTGCCATAAGTGGTGCAGGAGCAAGAAATTCAAAACTGATCAACAATAAATTAAACGCTAATTCTATTGGGGGAAAAGGGGTTAAAGCACTCACTACTGCAGCAAATAAATTAGCTAGTGGTCAAATTTCTCAGAGAGGTTTTATGGCTACATTCAATTTATATGGAAAAAACGTATTTAATGCAATACATACTGCTACTCCTGGGATTATCGCATCTAATTTTACCAATAATGCAATTAAAATATTTATGATTACTGGTGTAACCCCATTTGCTAGTTATTTCGGTAATTCATTGTTCGATTAACTTACGAGGTGTATTTATGGAGTTTTCACTTTTTATAGGAAGTTTATTCTCACTGGGTATGGGATTCGCTATGACATTTGATCAAAACCCATGTCTATGTAAAACATTAAAAATAAAATTTATTTTAAGTAAAAAATCATTTTTGAGAATTTTTTTTCTAGGACAAGAAAATAGAGGACACCCATATTCGTATTTTAGAATAATACCATTCTTTATCTCTATACTGATATTAGTGTTTGTTCTTCCTTTGTATGTAATATATACCTTAGGTTTTATTACAATTGTAAATGAATTTGTAAAATCAGAGCTATCTTATCACATTGGTTTTGGCATCATTGTATTGTATTTCATATATCCTTTATTCTTACTCTTAATTAACAAAGCATGTGAAAATATGGAGAAACTAATGTCTAAAGAGAATAAAGAAAAAATTGAAAAAAAATATGAAAATTATTACAGCAAATTAGACAAATAATGCTTTATTGTTAATTTTTATAAGAAATAGTAAATTTGATTGCTTTTAAATGCATATAGGGGAAACACTCCAGTAATCAACAATACTTTTAACATATCCAGCATGGCAGCAAATGGAAAGATGAACTTGTCTAGTTATGTGCAATTGAAGTCAAATAAAATTACTGACTTGACAAATCTAAGTTCATTTGAAATGTCAATGAATAGAGGATATTTAGCATTTAGTAATTACAAATCTAACTACTTCGGTAATTATTTTCAAGATAAATTAATTCTAGGTGGGATTGTTGGTGGCTGGTCTATTGCTTTTGGTCATTTAGGTAAGTCATTATCAAGTTTTGATAAAGCATTATTCGGAGTTTTTGGGTCGATATTGACAGGAGTGTCATCAATTGCATCAGCTATCATGTATGAGTCTTACTATTCATCCTTAGGATTAGACGACAATGAGTATAGAACGGCAATTATGCTTGAGAATGGCAATTTACTTGCTACAACAGCAGCTGCTCTTTTGGTTGCAGGCATTCTAACTTCAACTGGTGTTGGAGCACCAATTGGTGTTGTAATAGTTGCAGTGGTTGGGGCTAGTATAGTTGCTGATTATTTTTATGATAAAATTATTGATGAAATTTATAGTTAAGGTGATAAAAATGAAAATTGCAAAAATAGACAAATTCAAAAAACAATATCAGAAAATACAAATTACGACTTATTTATTCTCGCTAAGTTTAAACTTGCTGATTTTACAGTTTCTTGTAAACAAAGCATTTTCCGAGGGATTCAATAATATATTATCTCTTTTGATTCTGTATGTTTCCTTAGCTGTATTGTTCATTATTGTAAAAATTGTTTTATTTAAAAATAATGTAAACATAAAGCGATTCAGAAAGTTTTTGCTTATGGGTAATGTTTTGTTCGATATTGGTGATTTATTAACCAACATTTATAAAGTAAAAACGATATTTATAAAAGACCAAAAAGTTTATATAGAGGACATCATCATAACATTTAACTGTGAATATACACAAATCCAAGTTGATCAGACTCTTCTTGATAGTGTCTTTTCAGATAAGCATAAAGTGTTAAAAAGATATGACTTGAATATAATGCAACTAAGTACATTTAGCTTATTATCCCTCATCTACTCAATTGTTTTTATTCTTGTGTTAGTATATTTTGAAAGCATATATTCTGATTTTCTATTCTTCTTCGCAGGCTTTTTATTAAAAGGAATAACTACAGGTGGCATAAACATGCACTTAAGATTCAGACATCTTAAAACTATTTTAGAAGACAATGATATTTTAGGTTATCTGATTTACCACCAATATATGTTAAATGGGTTATATTATAATACTTTTATTATTCTCCCTAAATTAGGTCATTTCATACTCAAAAACATGAAAATTATTGATAACATAAAATCAATAAGTGAAGGAAACATTTTATTCTTAGAACTATCAACAGAAGACGAATTTGAGTTAGTTCAGTAAGGTGAATAATTTGAGAGGTCAACCGTTGTAATGAGTGTAACCAGTTTAGGATTAACTAATCAAAATACAAACAAATTTATAGTCTATTTATGCATGGAAAGAAAAAATTACTTAAAATAATGTTATTTTCTAAGTCTAATTCTTGTGTTTTTTTATATGATTGTGCGATTAACTACGTTATCTATCCTATATAAATATTCGAGATTGCTTGGATTAGGATGCCAACATGGAATCCTTTTTCATTATAATAAGTCATGTTTTTAAATTTTATATCACTTGACTTATTCAATATATTCACTATAATTAAATTAAGTGGTATATACCAGTTAGAGGTGCTCTCTTGATTCCTGATATCCCTAAATACATGATTGTTATCGATGAAATCGAAAAAATCATTAAGACTCAAGAAGTTAATACATTAATCCCCTCAGAGAGAAATCTCTCTTTATCGCTTGATATATCCAGAATGACAGTTAGAAAAGCAATCGATATTTTAGTCAATCAAGGAAAGCTCTACAGAGTGAATAATGTAGGGACTTTTATTTCTGAACAAAAACTATACAAAGTGTTCAATACTTTAACAGGATTTACTGATGAAGTATTGTCTACTGGTGGTACCGTTCAAAATGAAGTTCTTCTATTTGAAGAGTTAAAAGCTGATGAATGGATATCTACAAAACTGAACATTGATGAAAATGATTTCGTTTATAAACTCATTCGTCTTAGAAAAAAAGATTCAATTCCTCTCATGATTCAAGAGACATACTTACCAGTTTCATTAATACCATTAACTAAAAAAATCGTTCAGAACTCAATCTATCATTATATAACCAACAAATTAAACTATCAAATTATCTCATCTATTGAAGAAATTAAAGCGATACTCATTCATAAAGATTATGCAACACTTCTTGAAATGAAAGAAAATGAACCCACAATAAAGACTGAACAAATTAGTTATTTAGCAAACGGAAAAATATTTGAATATACAATCAGTTATAAGAACCAAAACAAATATGAGCTTTTTGTACAAGCAATGAATGTGAGGAAACCATTATGATTAAAGGTATACCAGTATCTGAAGGATATGCGATTGGAAAAGTTTTAAAGCTTGAAGATTTTTCAATGGATTCATCAAAGAAAATAATTAAAGACATCGATCAAGAAATTAAAAAATTTGATGAAGCAATCGAAAAAACCAAAGAACAACTCTCAAGTCTTTACACGCTTGCTGAAAAGAAATTTGGTGTTGAAACTGCTAGAATCTTTGAAGCACATTTACTCATTGCAGAAGACCCAGAGATTAAAAGCGCAGTTCATCAAAAAATAAGAAATGAATCTGTAAATCTTTCCTATGCTTTAAAGACAGTTGTTACTGGATTTGTTGATTTATTCGAAGCACTTGATGATGAATACTTAAAAGAAAGAGCTACCGATTTGATGGATGTTTTTAAGCGTATTCTAAAAAATGCACTCGATATAGAAATTGTCGATCTTGCAACGATCAATCATAAAGTCATACTTTTAGCACACGAATTAACACCATCAGAAACTGCTCAAATCGATCCTAATTATGTGTTAGGTTTCGCTACCGAGACTGGTGGTAAAACCTCTCACAGCGCGATTATCGCGAGATTGCTTGGTGTTCCTGCACTGGTTGGTGCGAAAGATATTATGCATACTTATGAAAACGGACAAGAGATTATCATCGATGGCATCTTAGGTGAAATCATCGATGACTTTGATGATGAAGTTAAGGCATTATACATTAAAAAAGAAAAAGCGTTTGATCATGCCAACAAAGCATTAGAAAAAATGAAAGGTGTTATGAGTACTACTTTAGATGGTCATCCAATCACGTTGGCTGGAAACATTGGTTCTTCTAAGGATTTGAATCATATTCTAAATCATGATGCTGATGGCATTGGTTTATATAGAACTGAATTTTTATATCTAGATCACCAGACATTTCCTACTGAAGACGAACAGTTTAACGACTATAAAAACGTATTAGAAAAAATGAATCCAAAGCCTGTCGTCATTAGAACACTAGATATTGGTGGAGATAAGAATCTTCCATATTTAAAGATGGCAAATGAAATGAATCCTTTTTTAGGTAAAAGAGCGATTCGTTTATCCTTAGATGAAAAGGAATTGTTTAAAACTCAACTTCGTGCCTTAATTCGTGCAAGTGCTTTTGGAAACTTAAAAATTATGTTTCCAATGATTGCTACATTAGGTGAGTTCTTAGAAGCTAAGGAAATTGTCGAATCCATCAAAAAAGAATTAGATACTAAACATATAAAATATAATGATTTTGAATTGGGAATTATGATTGAAATCCCTTCTGCTGCCTTAATGGCAGATAGTCTTGCTAAGCATGTTGACTTCTTCTCTATTGGTACGAATGATTTAATTCAATATACGATGGCAGCGGACAGAATGAATGAATCGGTAGGTTATTTATATCAACCATTTCATCCAGCAATCTTAAAGCTTATCAAGATGGTAACAGATGCTGCGAAGAAGCATAATATATGGACTTCTGTTTGTGGTGAAATGGGTGGAGATTTAAATGCTGGACCGATTTTAATTGGTCTAGGAGTTAATGAGCTCTCGATGACGCCAACTCAAATCCTAAAAATGAGAAGAGTCATTTCAACAATGAATTATTCAGATTTACAACAAATCGCTTTAAATGTGTTAGAATTAGAAAGTGAAGAGCAAGTTCTCTTAGAGTTAAAGAAATCCATTCACATTTAAAGGAGCAATCTATGGAAAAGAAATTTGTCTTAACTGCAGAAAACGGTCTACATGCAAGACCAGCTACCAATTTTGTGCGTTTCATGTCAAGTATTCCAGCAAGTGTCTATTTAGTCCATAAGGACTTTGTTGCTGATGCGAAATCTATTATGGCAATTATGAGCCTAGGATTATCCAAAGGGTCTTCATTTACCATGAGAGTTGAAAGTGAGAACCCAATCTATTTAAAACAAATAGAGGATTACCTAAAAGAAAACCTTATGATTTAATCTCCCTCGTGGAGATTTTTTTTGAAGTGATATCGAATCTCTCGGAAAGGAGAATATTTCTATGATCTATGAAGCAATTGTAATCGGTGGTGGTCCATCAGGCTTGATGGCAGCCAACATTCTTGAACAACATCAAATCAATTATCTTTTACTAGAGAAAAATGATAAGGTCGGAAAGAAACTTCTTCTCACTGGTGGAAAAAGATGTAATATCACCAATGCACTTTCTAAAGAAGATTTTATCCAATCCTTAACCTTTAAACATAAAAGATTTTTATATCCAGCAATCAAAGATTTCGGTTCACCCGAAATCATTGAATTCTTTAAATCGAATGGATTAAATCTTGTGTTAGAAGAAAACTTTAAGTACTTTCCTGAAACCATGAAGAGTGCAAGTGTATTTGAAGTGTTAACAAAAAATTTGAACTTGAACCAGATCAAGTTTCATCACGCTGTTAAAGATATTATTAAAACCGAAGATGGATTTATCTTAAAAACAAATGATGAAGAGATTTTAACGAAGAGGGTTATTGTAGCAACTGGTTCAAATGCGTATCCAACAACTGGCAGTAGCGGTGATGGTCTAGTTTTTGCTTCTAAGCTGGGATTAGAAACTAAAGAATTCACACCAGCAGAAACCTATCTATACGCGTCTTATGTCAAAGATGCGCTCTCAGATTTACAAGGAGTATCCATTATTCATACAACAGTTAAAATTAGAGGAACTAAAATATCAAGCCATGGAGGATTACTATTTACTCATTTTGGTTTAACAGGTCCAGCTATTTTACAAATATCAGAATTTGTTTATGAAGAATTACTTAAGGGTGATGTTTATCTAACGTTTAATATCACAGATCATAGTGATGACGAAGTCATTCGTCAAATGAACGCGATCCATAACCAAAAGGTTCAAATATTAAGAACTTTAGAATCTTTGACAACAAAGAGACTTGCGAAAAAAGTTTTAGAACTCGCAAATGTTACGAATAAGAACTTAAATGAAATATCAAAAAAAGATATTGCTAAAATATTAGAATTATTGATTGCTTTTCCCGTTAAAATTGATTCTGTTGAAACCAAGGAAAAAGCCTTCGTGAATGCTGGTGGAGTACTCACAAAAGAATTAGACCCAAACACCATGGAATCTAGAAAAATCAAAGGTTTGTACTTTATCGGTGAAACCGTTGATCTACATGGTCCAATTGGTGGATATAATGTAACGATTGGTTTATCAACAGGTAGGAAATGCGCATTATCCATTGTTGAAGATATCAAAAAATAAGAAAACCAGCATTTTTACTGGTTTTTCTTTTTGATGTTACTCATTTAAGTTTTTTATAGATAGCAATGCAATATCATATTATGGAATAAATACAATTTCAAATTCTTTAGACAATTGATCTAATGCAAATTCCATTGAATCTAATATTGCTTGTCTAAGTCTATTGGCTTGCTCTTCATCTTCTGGAAGGTAAATCGTTAATGTATCAATGAGTGAATATCTATAATTAGCATAAATAAAATATGTTGAGAATTGATGGTGAGCATCACCTTGTAATATGTAACTATTAAATTTTAGCGTATGTATATCATTTTTATTGGGAAAGGGATTATTGCTGTTGTCGAATAAATACCCACCAATTTTTTCAATAGTTGAAGGAAACTCAACAGATGTTAGTGCATTCTCATAGAAAGCTATTTCACCTATCTCTATTAATCCCTCTGGTAGAACTAGATTTCCTGAAAATCCACATTTAGAAAATGCCGAAACTCCAATGATTTCTACGTAATCAGGTAAATGAATGATTGTATTTTGATTAAAGGAAAATGCTGCATATTTTATTTCTATAAGCCTGTCAGGTAGAAAAATCTCCATAAAATCAGTTTTTGACATCGCTCGTGGTCCAATATACTCGAAACTATCTGGCAAGATAAATATAGAATCAACTTCCTTTGCTGCCTCGACATATAGAAGTTCCGATTCGTCTTTTGTTACAATGGTTATGTGTCCAGAAATTTCCATTTGTTTCAGATAATTATGCTTCTCCTTTAGCACAACCTGCACTTTTGATCTTTCCAGTGCTTGCCCAAAATATATTAGATTGACTGGAACAATAAAGTATTCTATCGAAGTACCGATAAATGCATCTTTTCCAACAGATGTAATATTGTCAGAAAGAGTAATACTTTCTACATGATTTAAACCTATAAATGCTTTTTCAGATATCGAAGTTATAGGTAAATCATCATAGGAATATGAAATAACTACATCTTTTGAATCACCTGAATATCCAGTTACTATATATGCATCTTCAGAATCATTGAGTTCAAAAATAATGCCTGGAGTTGTTATGATTTCTAATTTAGGTTTACATGAACAGACTAAAAATACTTGAATCAGTACTAGAATTATTAATAAAATGTTTCTTTTCATACTTTTCCCCACTTTCTTCTAAAATGTAACAGCAATATATTTTGTAGCGCTGTCATATTGATCCTTTATTTTACCATTATCGTCAAAAATCACACTCCATACAATGTCTTCGGGAGTATATGCTGATGAGCAGAATAGTTCTGATGGATTTATAGATGGTTTATGTACCCATCTACCGTTTGAATGTTTAACCACAAAATGATAATCTTTCAATGAGGGGTGATCAGCATTGATACCTAATCTCATTCCGATAATTACTTCATTGCTGCCTATATTATCATTCGGACCGGACAAAAATCTATATCCAATACCCAAAAAATTCAAATCTGCAATCACATTTGAATACAACTGCTCTAGAGTTAAGTTTTCTTGTTTAGTAGAAAAATGACCAGGATTAATAATCAAATCTTCTCTAATTGCAAATCCATAACAGTTGACTGTGGTTCTAGTATCAGATACAAACCAATCACCAAGATTGATTTCAATGGATGGTTGATAAGTGCTACTTGAGTAATTTGATGCATAAAATCTTGTAGAGTATCTAACCAATGGTTGTGTAGGATATAATCTCAAAATTAGGTCTTTATTCAATATATTATACTTATAAATTTCTTTATCCATGTTAAATTCATAGAATGAACCAGATCCAGATAATACTTTTATATTTTGATATGTATATGTTGATAACCCATGCATAAGATCGTAATCTCCAGGATAATCATCATCCAGTGCGGATACATCCTGAACTAAAATACCACTCGCAGGAGTGAAGTTGTCTTTAATATGCAATTTCAGCTTGATGTCATCTATTGAAGTGTAACTGGAAGTGTTATAAATACTCATTATATTATCATATATATTTTCTACATTAAGTTCAATTAGACTGAAAACTAATGTCTCAGTTAGAGGTTCTACAAAATAAAGATCATCATATTGCACACGGAAATAAGAATTATCTGTACATGAGGTTGTACCTTCATAACAGAATTCATCTCTCATGAATTGATTTGTAGTATTCATCTTGAAATTAACAATCGGATCAATAACTACAGGAAAGACTCTTTCACTACATGAAAGCCATTCTTGATTTGGCTTAACTTGAAAGCGGTAAAACCCTTTAAATACTTCTTCATAGGTTACAATCACATCATCCGAATAAACTTCTTTGCTATCAAACATAAAGTAAGGTTCAAATTCAAATATAATTTCACCTTGACTATTAACGAAAATGAAAGATGAGCCATCAAGTGTTAACATAGTCAAATTATTCAATATCAGATAATAGTCAATTTTGAAATCTTTGACATACTCACTTAAGACAAAACTTTCTTTTAATTGAGCGGGTGACAAATCTAGAACTAAATCTGTATTGATTTTAATGTTACTGTATGTCAATTGGCTTTGGGCTTTTTCTATACCTTTAGAACCTAAACTATTTGATATCGAAGGATTAGATTCTATAATATCTGGGTAATAAAACTTAATGCTTGAATCTTTATGTTGAACTTCAATCAAATTTCCTTTAGCAAGTGTTTCTGGAAGACTGATTTGATAATTTGAGCTTCTCGTTTGATATGTGTTCTTATCCTTAACAAGTGACAGATCAATATCATTATACTTCCCATTTTCAAAAAAGTGAACATCATGATTGTATAATACCATTTTCCCACTACCATCATCTATTTGAAATGTCTTTGAATTCGCAGTACGTAACTCTATCATCTCATCACTGCTGAGCTCTGAAGCATTTGAATTCATTAGAGAAAATAAGCCTATAAACGTGAATAACAGCAAAAACAAAACAATCCTTTTCATCAGTATCCCCTTTTGACTGATTATAATTTATGGATATTTTCAAGTCAAATGATGATGTTCCCCCATCGAATCAATCCTTATTTATATTATATATGTTTTTTTTTTTTTTTGCAACCTTAAATTTTTAAATCCACTTGGAAATAAAACATGCCTGATTTTTCATAATCGGACATGTTTTTTTATTGTTAAATTTCTTCTTTTTTTACTTTCTTCCCATTCTTTTGAAATGCCTTTTTAAATGTATCCTTAATTCTCTTAAAGAACTTCGTTTGATCGTAGCTTAAGATTGCTACCTTATAAATAGGTGCTACAAAATAGAGTGCTCCAAGGAAGAATATGATAACTGCAACTAATGCGATAATCGCCTCACCAAGAGATAATACTCCAGATGCGAATGCGATAGGTGCGACCATTGGTGTAAAGATTGGAACGAATGCCATAATCTTCATAAAGGTATCTCCACCAGCCATTGGTGCGAAAATTCCAATATAGAATCCACCTAACAACATTAGCATTAATGGTGATTGAAATTGTTGATAATCTTCTTGTGTAACAGCCATCGATGCGAATAAAGCTGCTACGACTAGATAGAACATTGTACCAATTAACATGAACAATAATGTCATGATTAAGACAACTGGCCAATTTGGCATTATTTCAGCTAAATAAGCGAATAATGATTCTTCTCCTGTAGGTAGATTAATCACACTTGTTTGAGATAATGCTCCACCAATCAAGGTTGCTATCAAGCTATAGATTAATACCAAACCACCTTGAATAATGACGAATAAAATACTTGAGGTAATTTTAGATAAAAAGTGGATATTTGCTGGTACAGAAGCGATGATGGTTTCAATTGCTTTCGTTGATTTCTCTTCAATGATATCAACACCAACAAATTGAGTTGCCATCGTAATTAAAATAAACATTGGTAATATGAGTAAACTAGCAATAGATCCAACCATCATACCTGCTTCAGGGTCTTCATAATCTGGAGCGAGTATTGGAGTAAATGATGGTCTTTCATAGTTTCCAATTTGGTAATTAATAATTTGCAATTCGATTTGATTTGTAAACTGAAAATTCATTTCTGGATATTTACTGTAAATCAAGATATCTGGTGAATCAATACTTCCTGTGAAATGAAAGACAATATCTCTTTCTCCATCTGCCCAAAACTCTTCTGCATCAAAATCTCCTATCGATAATGAATTCACGATGTAAAAAGGATTTTCTGGATCTGCTGCATTAAATAATGTATCCAAATCAGTTACTAGACCAGTTTCAGATGTTTGATTGATAATCTCGATATTGATATTTTCAATTGGATCGTCACCACCACCTACTAAACTAATGATTGCAGGAAGATTGACAATCGCGATTAATAGAATCGCGATTACGATATTCGCGATTAAGAATGCTTTTCTGCCTACTCTCTTCTTTAAACCGTACTTAATTAAAAACTTAAGCTTTTTCATTTTTTAGACCTCCAACTTTTGCTATAAATATTTCTGACAAGGAAGCCTGCTCAACATCATATTTCATAATGTTATTACATGTCTTAATATATTCAAACACGTCTTTAGCAACATTTTCATCTTCAATCTTAACGATGATTTCATTTGAGTTTTCAATCACTTGGAAAACTCCAGGAATAGATTTCAGCGTTTCGATATTAACATCACCGATGATTTTAATGTTTTGTTTCTTGAAATCTTTCTTGACTTGTTCGATTCTTCCTTCAATGATTGCTTTACCCTTTTCTAATACAATGAGTTCCTCACAAAATGATTCGACGTGATCTAACTGATGGGAAGAAAATACTACCATTGAACCGTTCTTTTGAAATGCCTTTTTAAATGTATCCTTAATTCTCTTAAAGAACTTCGTTTGATCGTAGCTTAAGATTGCTACCTTATAAATAGGTGCTACAAACTAAAGATCATCATATTGCACACGGAAATAAGAATTATCTGTACATGAGGTTGTACCTTCATAACAGAATTCATCTCTCATGAAT
>CAKMKF010000171.1 GCA_927439925.1 uncultured Acholeplasmataceae bacterium
CCGTATGTGATATTTTATTCACACACGAACACAACGGAAAGAATTATGTAGTGTTCGAATTTGTAGACACAAAAGAAGTAAGTGCAGCAATTTATGTCCCAGGTGCAACTGACGATGAAGGATCTTTCTTAGACATCGAAACAGATGAAGAATGGGATATGCTTGATGGTGTTCTTCAATCATATTATGATGAAAATGATGATGAAGAAGACGAAGAAGACGACGAAGAAGAACAAGCATAATGCTATCTCGAATTAAAGAGTATGCGTTAAAACATAACGTACCCATCATCACAGATGCTGGGCTACTCTTTTTAAAAGAGGCAATTTTGACTTATCAGGTTAAAGATGTTTTAGAAATTGGTACAGCTGTTGGCTATAGCGCACTCGCTATGGCCTCTTATGGTTGTATGGTGGACACATTTGAACGTGATGAAGAAATGATTGGTAATGCGTTAAAACATTTCGATATGTATGATGACAAAAAACTAATTACATTAATACCTTTTGACGCGTTAACCTATAACAAAGAACTTAGATCATATGATTTAATCTTTATTGACGCAGCGAAAGCTCAATATGAAAGATTTTTTGAAAAGTATGTTAAGTATTTAAAAGAAGATGGAATTGTGATTTGTGACAATCTATCTTTTCACAATCTAACTCCGGATAAAGTCAACAGACATACGAGACAACTGTTAAGAAAAATTGATACATTTAAAAACTATTTAACGATGCATCCTGATTTCAATACGACATTTTTTAATGTCGGTGATGGAATGAGCATCAGCCAAAGGAAATTGAAATGAAACTTTTAACAACAATCTATAACCTTGAATCCATTGAAACCCTATCAGCCTATGTTGATGGTTTTTTAATTGGAAATCACTTGTTTGGTACTAGACTTACAAAGAGTTTTGAAGTGAGTGAAATTCTTGAAGCTATAGATTTGACGAAAAAATATCATAAAGAACTCTTTTTGGTTTGTAATCAAATGTTTAATGATGATCAATTGGATCAATTTAAAGTGTTCTTACAATCACTTCCTATAGTGGAATTTAGTGGTATAGTTGTCGCAGATTTAGGTGCTACAAGAGTCATATCTTCTTTAGGATTTAATGATAAAGTTATCTATAATCCTGAAACCTTACTCGCGAATGTCTATGATTTTAATTTTTTAGCTGATAAAAATATTCAAGGTGTTTATATCGCAAAAGAAATTACATTAAGCGATATCACATCTATCGCAAGCCATAAAAAATATAAGATGTTTATGGTTGGTCATGGACATTTAAATATGTTTTATTCGAAAAGACAATTGATTGATAATTTTATGCAATTTAATGAAACTGATCATTTATACCATGAACGTCAAGACTTAAAAATTATTGAAGAAAATAGAAAAAATGATGGGTATCCGATTTTAGAGGATACTGCAGGAACTCACGTCTTTAGAAGTCATGTTTTTTCTGCATTAAATCATTTAAATGATATTAAAGATTTTGTAGATTACTTGATTGTTGATACTATCTTTAAGGATGATGCGTATTCAAAAAAAATACTTCCTATGTATCATTTGAATCAAGTCAACAAGGATGAAATCAAATGGATACAAGAAAAATATAAAGAAACTTGGGATGATGGATTCTTTTTCAAAAAGACGATCTATAAAAGTAAAGGAACTGTAAATGATTGAACTTTTAGCACCTGCTGGTGACCTAGAAAAACTAAAGATTGCCTTATTATATGGTGCTGATGCAGTATTTATTGGTGGTACCAATTTTTCGCTTCGTGCAAGAGCTTCTAATTTCACCTTAAGTGATATAGGAGAGGCTACAAGCTTCGCACACGAAAGAGGAAAGAAAGTCTATGTAACGACCAATATCATTCCTCATAATGAGGACATGGATGGCCTTATAGAGTACTTAAAAGGTCTAGAAGAAAGAAATGTGGACGCGATTATTTCAGCATCTCCTTTTATCATCGATATGGCGTTAACACACACTACATTAGAAGTTCATCTATCGACTCAACAATCAGCTACCAATACAGAAACCGTTAATTTCTGGTATGAAAGAGGAATTAAAAGAATCGTACTCGCAAGAGAGTTAGATAAACAACAAATTAGAAGATTAAAAGAAAGAACCAATGCAGATATCGAAGTCTTCATCCACGGGGGCATGTGTATGTCTTATAGTGGAAGATGTAGTTTATCAAATAACATGACAGATCGTGATGCTAACCGTGGAGGTTGTGCACATTCTTGTAGATGGAATTATGATTTAACTGCAGATGGAGTATCCTTAAGTGATCATTCATTCTCAATGTCTTCTAAAGACTTAGAAGCACTTGAACAAATTCCTTACTTAATCGATTCTAAAGTATCTTCATTAAAGATAGAAGGTAGAATGAAGAGTCTACATTATATCGCGACAGTTGTCTCAACATATAGAAGACTAATTGATGATTATCTGAATCTAGGAAAAATTGATGATTTTAATCCATATCTCATTGAACTTCAAAAAGCAGAAAATAGACTCACCTCACATGGATACCTAGAAGGTCTTCCAGGAGTTGAAGAGCAATTATATAATAAATCGAGCGAACAACCCAATCAGTTATTTGTAGGATTGGTACATCAACAAGATGATCAAACCAGCATTACAACCATCGAACAACGAAACTATTTTGAATTAGGTGATGACTTAGAAGTATTTAGTCCAGATGGATCGGTAAAAGATTTTAAACTTCTTTATATGACAGATGACAAAGATGAACCGACACCAATTGCTAGACACCCGAAACAAGTCTTAAAAATAATCATTCCATTTCATGTAGAACCGTACGCGATGATTCGGAAAAAATAATGGAAAAATACGAAAAAGACGGGAAATCAATCCCATATCTAATCCAAAGAAAACAAATCAAAAATACTTACTTTAGATATCGAAATGGACATTTACTTATTACAACGAACCCTAGGACTAAAATCGATCAAATTTTAAGTTTCATGGATTCTAAGTTTGATCAGTTTTATGAAAAGTTTGAACGCTCTAAACAAATGGAATCAGATCATGAAATCACATTATGGGGGAAACCTTTAAGACTTGTTAAAAGCTATGGTAAATTTAGTTATGAAATGATTGGAAATACTTTATATGTTGATTCCAAATCTGATGATATCATAAAGATAAAACATGAAATCTATAAACTAGAGATGATTCAAAGAATCAAAGAGATTCTTCCTATAGTCAATCATGTCATTCAATCCAAAGGGATATCACCTATTCCCATCAAATTGAAATACTTAAAATCAAAGTTTGGAAGTATCCTTAAGTGATCATTCATTCTCAATGTCTTCTAAAGACTTAGAAGCACTTGAACAAATTCCTTACTTAATCGATTCTAAAGTATCTTCATTAAAGATAGAAGGTAGAATGAAGA
>CAKMKF010000172.1 GCA_927439925.1 uncultured Acholeplasmataceae bacterium
TGGAAGAACCGTGAAAGATGCGATTATTGAAGCAGGACAAACTAGACTTAGACCAATCTTTATGACTGCGTTAACAACAATCTTAGCACTACTTGTAAGAATGTTTTCGTATTGGTTTAAAAGATATTTATAAGTTTCACAAATCATTTCTTCTTTGTTAGCGAAATGTTCATAGACAGTACTTTTTCCAATTTCTGCTTCAGAAGCTATCTTGGATAGTGAAATACTATCTAGGTTTACACCTTCTTTAATATAGGAAACTAGAACTGTTAATATTTTATCCTTGGTTGACTGCATGTTCTTCCGCCTCCTTCTTCATACGCTTTCTATTCAGCATCGCATAAATTGTCGGTACGACTACGAGTGTCAATAGGGTTGCATAAATGAGACCTCCGATTGCAGTAATGGCCATAGGCTGTAATAACTCAGAACCTTCTCCAACACCTAGTGCCATGGTAAGTAGTGCTAAGATTGTTGTTAACGCAGTCATAAAGATTGGTCTAAGTCTAGTTTGTCCTGCTTCAATAATCGCATCTTTCACGGTTCTTCCATCTTCTCTTAGCTTATTGATATAGTCAATTAAAACGATACCGTTATTAACGACGACCCCAATTAGGATGATTAGACCCATAATCGAAACTAAGCTTAAGAACTGATTGGTGATGAGTAGTGCCAACATTCCACCTGTAAATGCGAGTGGAATTGTAAACAAGATAATAAATGGATAAACTAAGGATTGAAATTGGATTGCCATGACCATGTAAACAAGTAATATAGCGACGATTGCAGCGATTGTTAAATCAGAAACTGCTTGTAAAATATCTTCATTTTCACCTTGGAAGGTTACATTATAACCATTTCCATGTTGTATAAAATCATCGGATTCTAAATATGCATTTACTCTTTCAGTAACATCACTGCTCACCAAGGTAACATTCTTACCTTGTTCAATTTGTGCTGTTACCGTAACAAAACGTGTGGAACCATCTGTTCTAATAGTAGCAAACCCTGGACTATAGTCCACAACTGTTACACTGTTAACTGTTTCATCAAACAGTGGTGCCAATGCAAGAGATACCAATGTTGGATCTGCACTCATTGGATTCATGACGAGTTCTCCACCTATTACCTTTAAGTAAGGATTAACAACAAATTGAATAGGTGTCCCCACAACATAACCAGGAAGCATAGCGTTTAATACATAAATACTTTGTTCTGAAGATTCTGTGTATGCTTCTATCATGGCTCTAGTTGAACTATCAAATAACTGTATACCACCAAGGAAGTTTTTATAATCACCAAAGACTTGGAAATTGATACCTCCAGCAAATGCATCACTTGGAAGATCTAATACATATTCAATTCCTTCAATTTCTATAGTTAATGATTGTGATGCACCTAGTGCACCCAAATTAGCGAATAAATAATTGACGTTATCCATCACAGCTTGATTGGTTAAACCATAAGTCATAGCATTTGTTCTATCTACAGTAATTTTTACATTTTCTGCGCCATATGAGATTCCACTATCAGCTTTTTCAACACCTGCAGTATTCTCTAAAATTAAAGTGATTTCATTAGCAATGACTTCGAGTGTTTCTAAATCATATCCACTGACTTTAATATTTACACCTTGTGCTCCACCGATAGCACCTGTACTATTTTGCGCAGATACAGTAGCTTCTAATATTTGATTGGAAGACATATTGATTTGAGAAAAGTCGAAAAAATTAATAAGTTCTAGTAAATAAGATTCATAATACTCTGTTGTCTCGCTACGATCTTCAGATAAATTGATGGTAAGTGATATTGAGCCATCAGAGGTTCCTCCTCCACCCATCATACCAAATCCACCAAACATTCCAGATCCACCAATGGATGTTGAAACGATTTCTATATCTTCAATTTCCATTAACTCACTTGATAATAAATCTGCGAATTCAGCTTTATCTTCAAATGAAGTTTGAGTGGTTGTTGATATCGTGATATCAATAACACCTTCATCTGATGTTGGTAACATAATAAATCCTTTTGAAGCAACTAACCATATTGAACCAACCAATAGTATGATAACTGTTAATATTGTTATTGCTTTATGCTTTAATGTAAATAATACTGATGATTTGTAAACTCTCTTGAAGGATGTAATGACTTTGCCTTCTTTTTGAGCGTGTGTATCATCTAATAATCTTGAAGCCATTGCTGGAACTAAAGTTAAAGCGATGACTAAACTAGCACCTAATGAATAAGCAATGGTTAATGCCATTGAGATAAAGATATCTGCAATCATACCTTCAATAAATACGATTGGTAAGAAAACTGCAACTGTAGTTAAAGTAGATGATGTAATCGCGCCAGCAACTTGCTTAGAGCCTTGGATAGCAGCTTCTTTCTTTGTCTTACCTTCACCAATCATTCGATATATATTTTCAATAACTACAATGGAGTTATCGACTAGCATACCAATACCTAAGGCTAGTCCACCCATTGAAACTAAGTTGAGTGTAACATCTGTAAAATACATCAACATAAATGCAGCAATTACAGATATTGGTATCGCTAACCCGACAATTATAGTAGGTTTAATATTTCTCAAGAAAACAAACAAAATAATAATCGCTAAAACTCCACCAACAATAATGTTTTGAAGTACTGAACCAACTGAAGCATTAATATACTCACCTTGGTCAAGTAATATAGAGTAATGAGCAGTTTCACCTTCACGTAACATAACTTCATCTAATCTCGCAGAAATACTTTCTGTAACTTCAGTAATTCCATAATCTGATTGTTTCGTAAAAGATACTTGAATCCCCTGTGTCCCATTAATCTTAGAGTAAACTTCAGTATTCGCATTGATATAAGATATGCCATCTTCAATAATTAAATCAGATAAAGTAATGACTGCTCCACCATCAAATAAAATAGGAAGTGTCGAGATATCTGCTAAATTACTTGGTTTATCACCTAAATAAAGCATTCTAATCTCACCAGAGTCTAAAGCTACCCCAATAAGTCCTCCAACATTTTGAGACTCAATAATTTCTAGTACTTCTTGATGAGTGATTCCATAAGAATCAATAATTGCTTGATCTAACTTAACTTGTAAAACAATGTCAGCAGCACCTGATATATTGACATCAGCAACTCCAGGAATACTCGTTAAATCAAGTAAGATATCACGATTAATCCATTCTGTGTTTCTAATTAAAGCTTCTTCGTCTGATAAATTCTCGTCATAATCTCTAAATAAAGTTACTGTCATTACTGGTAGCATATCAGGACTAATACGCAAAATTCTCGTATTTCCAACACCATCAGCAAAATTGATGTTATTAAGTAACTCTCTTAACTCAATGACAACGCTATCCATGTTTGCTCCATCAGCAAACGTGATGATCGATATCCCAAAATGTTCATTAGACATTGATGATACCTCTGTGAAATTGCCGATTGTAGCTACACTAGCTTCAATCTTTAATGCGACTTCAGCCTCCACCTCTTCAGGTGTTCTACCTTCATAAGGTGTAATCGTTACTACAAATGGTAAATTAATATCTGGAAATAACGTTAAAGGGAGTCTTGTTACTGAAAACACCCCTAGTACGATAATGATTAAAATTCCCATTAAAACTGTAATTGGTTTTTTGACGCTATATGAACCCATAAAAATCCTCCTCAAGTATATAAGAGCCGACCGAACGGTCGGTCGGCATGATGATTATATCAAATCGATAATTTGTAGTCAATCATAACACATTGTATTACACAATTAAAAATGTAAAGATTATGTAAAGAAAAAACCTCTTTTCAAAATGATTGAAAGAGGTCATGTTTCTATGCTTTTGTTTATTGCTGTATTGATATTATTTTTGTATACGTAATATTTGGTATATATGAATTCTGTAACTAGGTTTGTAACCATTGTTAAGCCTAAGACAAGATATGCATTCCAACCACTTTTTGTGAGTGCATCACCCCACATTGTAGATAACGGAGTAAATATTACATAGAAAATTGCGACTTTTGTCATGGCGAGCGGTATATTAGCTGCTGACTTGAAAGTGAATCTGCGATTTAACGTGAAGTTCCATAAAACAGATAAGGTTAGAGCGATTAAATAAGCTGGCCAGTATTCAAACTTTATAATCTCAAACAAAAAAGTAAATGATAATGCTTGTATAACACCAGCAGAAATCGAAAAAATTAGAAATTTGGTTGCTTGAATATAATTTTCGTTTCGATCTAGATTCATATATCTTCTTCCATTCTTTTCGTCTTTAATGATAATTATACACCCCTCAAATCAAATTGTTATGTTATAATTTAATCAAAATCACCATAAGGAGGGGTCAATATGGCATTATCTACTTTCAAAGGTACAGGTGACATTAAAGAAATTGTTGATTATTTAATTAAAGGGGTTCAAGATTCGGGATTCTCAAATGAGTTGGTACATTCTATCACTAGGGAATCTGGTAATGAAAAAACCTATCTTTTAGTATTTGAAAAATGGTACTACCGCACAGGAAGTAGAGCAAGTCTTACTGTTTTAGTCACAGAAAGCTATGACACAGTCATCGTGGATGCGATTGGTGCAGGTGGAGGACAAGGCTTTATCTTTAAATTCACATGGGGTGCTGAAGAAAATTTTGTAGGTGTTGTTAGAGACCTATTAATTGCTAAAGGCTTTAGAGGGTAAAAAAGAGGAAAACATTCCTCTTTTTTATTTCTTTGAATGACTCTTTTTTGCAAATGTTAAAATCATTCCGAGTGCTATAGATAGATAAGCAGCCATCAACACCCGATAATTTTCAGGTAATAAGAACGTTATTGTATGTGCAGGTATCCAAAATGAAGGTATTGTCTTTAGGACTACGAAACTAAAGAAATAGTTCCAATTAATATTGTCTATGATTTGGTTTAACTTAACTCTCCTGATTTCTACTAATCTCCCATTCCCTAATTCTATATACCCATCTGTAATTCTATGGAGTATCATGAATGATGGTGCGAAGAATATATTCATTAGTAGACTGATCATAAATGCAGTAAGTAAGTTTGAAAGAAATCCTGGGTTTAAAATAGACGGTAATAAATTCACTTCTTGTGCAGCAACCACCCCGGATGCGAATAGTTTAAATATTAAAACGAAAATCATTCCTAAGAATCCCCAAACCATAAACTTATAAAGATGACCTGTTCCAAAAAAATAACTTCCTTTTCTGATTCGATTGATGAGTAATTCACCCATAGAAGCTAAAATGGCTGTTTTTATAAATCCCATGATGTAAGGGTAATTCGATGTGGCTTCATTAAAATATACCCTAGTTTGAGGGATTGCTACAAATAATGTAATGCTAATCAGTATAACTCCCCACAAGATATCTTTAAATTTCATTTATAAATCCTCTTTTTCGTATCATCTAAAACTATTGTACACTAAATATCTAAAAAGAAAAACCAGGATTTTCATCCTGGTATCTTTTCATTATATTTTAACAAATTCTGGTTTTCTATTCTTGAAAACAGTGATGAATTCAAATCCTGCTTCAAGAAGCATTTTTTTGGCTTCTTCAAATCCATCATAGTAATCCCTAATCTTATGTGTATCGGATCCAAAGGTTATGATTGTTCCACCTAGTTCTTTATATCTTTTTAGTAAATCAATTCCTGGATGTAAAACACCTAACCCATATCTAAAACCAGATGTGTTAATCTCAATTCCTTTACCTTTACTAATGATCGTTCTTAGGATCTGATCAAGAATGTTGGCATAATCTTTAAATTGATAAGTTCTATTTTCAAACCCACCATATGCACACCAATTACTCACCAGATGCGGATCCAAAGGCAACGATGGAACTCTATATCCAGTCAGCTAAAGAAAAGGGAATCGAAGGTGTTATGTTTACA
>CAKMKF010000173.1 GCA_927439925.1 uncultured Acholeplasmataceae bacterium
AAAACTTCAGAAACGAAGACTTTGATAAATGGAATCATTACTTTCTTTCCATTTTCTTTTTCGATTTCTAAAAGATGTCCTTGAGGAACAGGAATCATGTGAATAACCTTACCCACATAGACATCTTGGTCTGTATAAACATCTTTATCGAGTAAAGATTGGTAGTGATAATCATCTTTTTCAAGCTCTTTAGTGACTTCATGATCTGAATAAACCTCTAAACCTTTGTAAGCTAAAATGTCATTAATATTATCATAACCCTTAAATTTCACGATTAAAAGATTTGCTTGACTTCTAACCCTTTCAATAGTAAAAACCTTCTTTTTACCTTGAATTAGAACATAAATTTCAGCATTAACGAAAAAGCGGTTAAAATCACTTAAATTGTAGATTTTAACCTCTCCCTTAATGCCGTGTGTATTTGTAATTTTACCAATTTGATACATCTTGCTCATCCTTAAAACGAGTCAATATCGATTTGAACACGTTTGCCTTCTTTAGAAGCACCAGCATAACAAATCGTACGCATTGCACTGGCAATCTTGCCACCTTTTCCAATCACACGTCCTAAATCAGCCTCATTAACTAAAAGCTGGATGGTAATCGTGTCATCGTCACTTGATAAGATCTTTACTAATACATCGTCAGGGTTAACAACTAATGGCATTATCATATTTTTGATTAATTTTTCAAAATCTACAGCCATGATAAGTACCCCCTTTTATTTGTTTAGTACGCTATACTTCTTGAATAAACTTTTTACAGTATCCGTAGGTTGTGCACCATTGTCTAACCATTGTTGTGCTTTAGTAGCATCAACTGCAACTTTTCCGATTAAAGGATCATAAGTTCCTAGGATTTCCAAGAATTTACCGTCTCTTGATCTTGTTGAATCACTTGCTACAACTCTGTAAAATGGTTTTTTATTAGAACCAAAACGTTGTAGACGTATTTTAACTGCCATAATATTCACTCGCTTTCTTTTTTTATATCCACTACTATTATATACAAAATATTTCTCCTGTCAAGTCTTTTTACTTAACAGTTAAAAATTTACATTTGGATCAAAGAGTTGTGAAGGTCCAATATGTTTAAATCCTTTAACATCTTTTAACTGTTTTTTTAGATTTGCCTCAATATCTTTATCGCCATAAACAACTGCGTATCCTTGTTTTTCAGATACATATGAGATATCAACAGGTAGCGATTTAAGTTTTTCAATAACATGTTTTCCTTGGTAAAATACGACATAAGACATACGATTAGCGTACATGACAACTACCTCCTTTTTTTATAATCCCCATTTTGTCGGGAGTTTGGATGTGAGATGAAACAGCTTGTGTCATCTCAGATAAAAATGTGTTTAACTCATCTTGAAATTCTTTTTCTACTTCAAAATATCTTTTTACTTCTGGCTTACTATAAAGTATCGTTTTTGATTCACTAAACTTTTTAACTGCTTCTTTAAAATCTGGGTGATATGATCCACCTTCAGACATTACAGTATCATATTTAGTTTTAGCATCTTGAAATGATTTTATTTCATCTTTATACAGCTCTAACATTTTTTGGTCAAGATGTTTAACTTCCTTATATTTAATATCCTCTTTGATTTCATCAAGGACTTGATATGCTTGCATAATTAATTCTGTCATTCTAGATCGTTCCTTTCAAATTCAATATACTCACCTGGTTTTAAATCTTTTAATTCTAGATTTCCAATACGAGTTCTCTTCAATCTTAACACTTCATAACCAACTGCTTGAAACATGCGTTTGACCTGGTGGAACTTACCTTCATCTATGATGATGGTAACATATTCTTTATTTTTTTTGATATCTAGTGCTTTTGCAAAGTATTCATCATTATAAGCATCTTTAACTATAATACCCTTCAATAATGTATTTTGATGAAAAAATGGTTTATCCAGCATCACTTCATATGTTTTTTCGATATGTTTCTTCGGATGCATGATTTGATGCGCGAAACTGCCGTCTGTAGTCAGTATTAAGAGCCCTTCAGCATCTAAGTCTAATCTACCAGCTATGGAGAAATCAAACCTGTCAAAAGGCGATTTAACAAGTGATGTAACGACTGAATGCATTGTATCATGATTTGCGGATAAATATCCTATTGGTTTATAAACCATTAAATGGATATGCTCTTTATAATAGACTTGTACACCATCGATATAAACAATATCAGTAAGAGGATCTATTGAAATTGATGAATCAATGACACGATTTTGATTGATGAAGACCTCATGCGTTTTTAATAAAGACTTGATTTCTTTTCTGGTACCATATTTTAAGTTACTTAAGAATTTATCTATGCGCATCCCTTATCTCCTTATGATATAATTATAGTGAGGTGTATGAATCATGATTACGATGAAAAATGTCATCCGCGAAGGTCATAAAACTCTTGAAACAGTAGCTAAAGAAGTTAAAATACCTTTAACACAAGCGGATAAAAAATTATTAAAAGAAATGCTTGAATATGTGAAGAACTCACAAAATGATGAAATGGTTGAGAAATATGATTTGAGACCTGCTGTTGGTATTGCTGCTCCTCAAGTTAATGTTTCCAAAAGAATGTTTGCAGTCCATGTTTCTGATTTCGATGGAACCCAATATTCCTATGCTTTAGTGAATCCTGTTTTAAAAGCGAAAGGAAATGGTATTATCTACGTTCCCGGTGGTGAAGGCTGCTTAAGTGTTGACCGCATTACTGAAGGCTTGACACCTAGATATTCTTCTGTTACTTTTGAAGCATTATCCTATGATATTCCAAGTGGAGAGTTAATCCCAATTGAGCTTTATTTAGAAGGCTATGTTGGCATTGTTTTTCAACATGAATTCGATCATTTAAATGGAATTATGTATACGACTAAACTATTTCCTGAAATACCAAATGCGAAACCCGCATTTGAGTATATTATTGAGGAAGAAGCTATTTAAAAATAATTCTAAGTACTTTGATCTGGTTTTCTAAAATGTCATCAATGGTGACATTTTTTGTTTCTTCATTCGGGAAAATCTTCTTCGATAAGTCTGACATTTCATTTTCCTTTTTCTTCTTCTCATTTGTGAAAATCTTCTTGAATAAACCTACTTTTTTAGGTTCTTCATTGAATATGGAAGTATGGAATTTGTTGTCAATCATTAGAAACCCTGAATATCTATCACGAAGTAATTTCTTAAAGATAGTAATAATATCTGTTTTACCATATCCAAGAAGCTTTGGAACATTTTGATGATCTGCATCTTCAGCAATAAATGCCATCAGGACACAAGGGTGATATCGTAATAAATTGAGATAATTTATTTTCAAGTGCATATTTCGCAATACCATTACCTTGTCCTTTATCATTTCTAATGAGTTTTTGTAATTCGTTTCCTCTTTCG
>CAKMKF010000174.1 GCA_927439925.1 uncultured Acholeplasmataceae bacterium
AAAGCAATTTGTATCTTGGGTTCCAAATCATTTTTCAAAACTATTAGCATTTGAACTATCAAATATGAGCAAGTTCTAGTGGAGCTTTTGTTCCACCAGCTTTTAAAACATTAATCCAATCTTGTGGTTCAATAGTTTTATTTTCAATCATTTTAGACACTTTAGTCCCAATTGTTAATCCTGCTGAATAAGTGTATGGGTACAATCCCATAAAATAATGAGGTTGTCTCATCCATGTCAATCCTGCCCAATCAGGAATTTCCACTGCATCTCCCCAGAATTTTCTTAACACACCAAGTTTGATGTTTTTTAAAACATGAGCTGAAAGAGGTTGTTTATTATCAATTTTTTGATAGACCTCTCTTTGGAAAGCTGCTTCTAATAAATGTGTAACAAAATTATGATAATAAGTTCTTGATATCATGACTGACTTTAACCAAGTTATTTCTCTATTTGTCTTAGCATTTTTTACTAAATGATTAGCCATTAATAGTTCATTGGTTGTTGATGGTGCTTCAATAAAATACATCGATGGTCTTGTGTTTAAGACGCTTTGATTGCTGTTTGCATATTGGAAATGTCCTGCATGTCCTATTTCATGAGCTAATACCATGACTTCATCCATTTGACCATTCCAATTAATTAAAATAAAGGAAGATGATCCATATGGTGATGAACAGAAACCACCTGTAGATTTACCTTGATTTTGTGGAAAATCTATCCATCTTTCTTCAAATGCTCGTCTCACAATTTGATTATACTCACTACCTAGCACTGATAAACCTTCTATCAGCATAGCTTTTGATTCATCAATGGTGACGCGAGGTTCAAATTTAGGATCTACTGCAATTTTTAAATCTGCATATGTCATTTTATCAAGACCATGAATATCTTTTAATAAAGTGGCATATCTTCTCATTGCTGGAGCGAGTTTATCCATAATGATATCTATTTGACGATCCATAAAATCTTTGGATACTTTTTGATCTTGCAATAAATAGTCAAATACACTTTGATAACCTCTAAGCTCTGATGTTATCTTTTCATTCATTACATGCGCTTGATAGTTATTCGCAAATCCATGCTGGTATTCTGAAAGTTTCTGATAGAAAGCCTCATAAGCACTTCTTCTAACCAATGTATTTTCTTCATATTCATATTCGTTTTCAAAAAGTGTGAATGAATTGGGGTCTGTTGTATCATGAACTAAAAAATCAGTAAATTTCATATCTGCTAATTTGAAACGACTGTAGTTCATATAAAAGGCATTTAAAACTGGAGTTAAGTCAACGAGAGCTTTCTCAACCTCTTTAGTAAGTGCATATTTCTTTTTCTCAATAATATCTTTTAAATAATATTGATTGTTTTTGTTAAGTTTAGATGCTTCTAATAAAATTTCATCAGATGTTTCCTTCAGCTCATTTATGAAGAAAGCCATTTTCTTTGAAATAGTTTGGATGCGAATCATTGCTTTCCCATGTCTCATTTGATTGTCTTCAGATATTGAGTCAGTACTCATTTGTAAAGAACTATAGGCTACAATTTTAGATAAGCTAGCTTGAATATCTTGAAAAGATGTTAGTGCATCATTAATTTGTTCGTTTGATTTCAGTTTATTCTCAAACTTTTCACAAAAGAGATCTACATCATTTTCTATTAATTCAAAAGTTTTTAGGTATAATTCTTCACTCTTAAAGAGATTTGTAATATCCCATGTGTGTTTTACGTCAAGTTCTTGACGCTTTGGTAATTGTTTCTTCAATTTGACCACTCCTTTAAAAAAATTATAACACACCTTTACAATCATAACTTTTTTATTTTTCATTCTTCTCAGGATTTTTATTTATTAGTCATAATAAAAACAAATGATAGTATCGCATAAAAAAAATTTGACACATGAGACGATAAGTGAATCGCTTTTGTATCAAACCTTTGTTTTCAATGTTTGTGATGATACCTAATCAGATAAAAATTGTCTTTCTATCAAAATTTTTAGCATCTGTAAGATTGTTTTAGCATTTTTTTTATGAGAAAATCAGTGTCCTATAATATGAGTGACTTAGCTATAATCTACGAATACTTCTCGTAGATTAATGTCTTTAGTTTAGTACACTTTATTCTCTATGTAATAAGTATGTAATTCTTGGACAGAAGCGTTTTTAGTAGTACTTGTATACTTAACAACATTACAAAAATAGAATACATTCCCACCTTCAAAAGTAACTGTCCCCTCACACATAGCTCCGTTACCGTGGCTTAATGCATTTTCTATAGTTAGTTTGGTTATCGTAGTTATATTTGTAAATTCTTGGACCAGTTCATATAATTTAGTTTCTTTATCACTTCCTACAATTCTCCAAATAAAATCCTTTGACACATGTGGATATATTAAGTTTATATCTTTTTTGGCAAGTGCAATTGTTAATTCAATAACTCTTTCCATTTTAGGTGCATTTCCACAGTGATTCATGATTTCTAATAACATAAAATCCTCCTTTTTACTAACCATATGGTGTAGTATAACTGTTATTAAGAGTATAACATTTTTTGTGTTATAGATGAATTTTTTTAATCTGGGTTAACATTAGATAATAAAACGAAAATCATAGACTTTCTTCCAATGAGTTGAATAGTCAAATAACTTTTTTGATATATCGATGATCACATATGTTAAACATATAGAAAGCTCTTTTCAGAGATTAATCATTTATAGATTTTATAATAAATGTACCATCATTCAAAACTACCTCAGCAGTCCACGTCTTATCATCTTCTTTTATGATCCAAGGTTTTTGTATCCAAGTCGTTTCGCGATACATAAAAAATGGTTCATCATAACTTCTATAAATGAATTCTCCATTTCTATAGAAATTCACATAATTAATCCTTTCAGGATATTCAGTTGAAAGACGTATCCAACGTTTTCCCTGCCATGTCGTGTTGGATTCAAGACCTTGTAGATAAAACTGATTGTCTAAAGATATATCTTCTAAATGTATTCCTAAAACCCTTGCCATTCTACGGGCAAAAAAGAAATCTTGTCCTTTTGTAATGCCCCAATCACATGGTGGTTCTTGTTTCGTGAAGTTATCATAATGTCCCCATGAAGTGTGGGTTAGATGTGCTATGTCTAATCTAGATATACAAGGCGAATCTTCATTACACAGTATTGGCTTATTGGGTGCCATCTTTTGCACTTGTAATATAAAATCGTAATATTCTCCTTTTGTGAGACCATTCGCATGAATTAGAACGACATCACTTGCTTGCACGACTTCCTGATCAGCTAGACCACCACCACCGCTACAACCGACAAGCATTCCTCCTGATTCCTCTCTAACGAGGTCAATCAATATTTTCATACTTTTAGAATTTTTAATGATGCTTAAATCATTCCACATATCAATATTATACTCATTAGCAACATCAATAATAATATTGGTATATTTACCGTTCTTTAAAAATGCAGCAGCAGACTTTAACGCAGAAACAATCGCTTCATCATTCTTAAACCTTAATGCTTGAGCCCAATACAGTATGTTGACGATGACAACCATACCTAATTTATCTGCTGCTTGGATAATTTTGTCTAATCTTCTAGCATATTCGTCATCAAATGTCATACCATCAGGACCAAAAGGATTGTTATCAATCGTTCTAATATCGATCGTAAACACTGGCATGCCACCTTGCATGCCAATCGTTATAGCTCTTAAACCATATGCATACCACTCAGGTAATGCAGCTATTAATTCATCAGTATTGGAATCTGCATTGAATATCTTATTAAATCTGTTAAATCGGTTTCTATCAAATTGATCATCAAAAATTCCTTGAATGAAACGTGCATTCATTAGTAACCCCTTTGAACGAGAATCGCACTCAATTTCTTCATATACGGGTTTACCATTAATATAAAAATCTTTTCCTTTAATCGTAAGATTAGTGTTTCCCATCGAACTCATATCCTTTCAGATTGCCAATAATATGTTTTTCTCGGTTCAATTATAACATTAAGGAGAATAATATGTTGTTTAGTTTCGTGTACTTGTTGTGAACTGACGATATAATTTTTATTCCAATCCAAAAAGTGAGTGATTATGAGTTTTTCTAAATTATTCATATATCTTCTGCATTCATCTTGTTTGGTTACATAAAAAACAGGCATGTCAATTTGACATGCCTGAATCTTATATCGCTATGTAGAGATTCATAACTGTGCCCGTCATTGTCTCAACTTTTTCTTCAAAACATCCAAGCTCTAAGTCATCACGATAACGATAAGTTTCATCAAAAGTCTGCATCAACTTCTTCCATCCCATAGGAATGCGAATAAAAGGATCTTTGAATGGTTCATCGATGGTAAGCATTAGGTACTTCGATTCTGGGATTTGAATCTTAATTAAATTTTGATCTTTTGTTTCATCATAAACATTTTTATCAACAACAAGAAAATATTGATAACCACGGAGTCCTTTTTCTCTTTCCACCTCGGTTACATGAATATCAATTCCAATTTCACTTCTTGATTCAATAGCATGTTTATGTTTATAAGTGACCATATAATCAATGCTATGTATTTCAGGTTCTTTACTGACCATGGTTTTTCCAATAGCGTAAAAATCTACAATGGTGACGGTCTTAATGTCTGTTAAATAGTCAATCATTGTTATTCCTTTCCTTTCATTTAAATGGATTTTATCAGGGAGATGATAGACTTCTTGTCTCAACTTTGACGGTGATGTGTGGAAAATCATTTGGAAAGCTCGACGAAAACTTCGCTCTGATTGATACCCATACTTAATGGCTAAATCGAGAATTCTTATTCCTGAAGAAAGTTCGGTGCGCGCAACCTGCATTCTTCGTTTGATTAAGTAATCCGACATAGACATCCCTGTACAAATGTCAAATAGACGATGAAGATAATAGCGTGAATACCCCATCGTATCAGCGATAATCTCTATCGTGACATCATCACTCATATGATTTTCAATATAATCAATCACATCCTGGATAGTTTGCTTCTTCATAGATATTTTCTCCTTGATTACTCATAGTATAAATGAATTTTTTTTAAAATGGAGGACTTTATGTGTCTAAATATACTACATAATGATAGGAATCATGGTTTTTATTGATGCAAACATGTCTTTTCAATCTAAAAAGGTTGATACTAAACTATCAACCTTTACATTCAATATTTTGTGATGTTACCTATTCTAATACAAATTAGCACCTCATCAAAAATTTTAGCACCCATAAATATTGGCTAAACTAAGACGATTTATCTAGGTATCCTAAAACTTTTGTAAACTATTGTTAATAAATACCTTATACAGACCATCCAATAAAACTATACGAATTATTACTAAGTGTAATATTTAGATTGAGCTTTCCACATTTTAGAATATAAACCATTATTTTGCATCAATATATGATGATGTCCCTGTTCAATTATTTCTCCTTGATCGACCACGATTACTTCGTCACAAAATTTACAACTACTCATTCGATGAGAGATAAACAACGATGTCTTATTTTTGACTAGTTCACTGAACTTTTCATAGACTTCTGCCTCTGATTTTGGGTCTAATGCTGCAGTTGGTTCATCCAAAATAACGATTGGGGAATCTTTATATAAAGCTCTTGAAATTGCGATTTTTTGAGCTTCACCACCAGAAATTTCAACCCCATTCTCTTTTGACCTTTGATAAATCTCTGTATCAATCTGTTTTCCCATATGACTAACTCTGTTCATCATACCGGTTTTTTCAAGTGATTCCATTACTTTTCCAACATCTCCGTTTAGTCCAGATGCAACATTATCCTTAATACTGTAAGAAAATAATTTGAAGTCCTGAAATACAACTGAAAATAATTGACAACAAGCTTCTTTAGTGTACGATGTAATTGGTATATCATTAATAAGTATTTGTCCTTCAGTTGGATCATACAATCGACATAGTAATTTCACTAGTGTTGTTTTCCCAGCACCATTTAGCCCGACTATTGCAAGTTTGGTTCCTGAATCTATTGTAAGATTTATGTTTTTTAGAACATAATTATTTGTATTTGGATACTTAAATGACACATCTATAAACTGAATAGATAGGACTTCATTGTCAATTAAATCTATCTTGCCATACTCTTTTGTTGATTCAAGATTTAAGTAGGTAAAATAATTTTCTAAGTAACTATTGAATAAATGCAATTTCGAATAACGCTCAACAATCGTAGTTATTGCCTGTGATATAAGAGTGATTGCTGCAACATAAGCTACTACATTACCTACACTAATTAATCCATACATAGCTTTCAAGCCGACGTATATATACGCTACTAACGATAGTGTTTTATTTCCAAAAATTGATATTGCAGTCATTTTCGTTTGAAAAACCGAAAATTTTCTCCATCTATCATCTGCACTTTCTCTTACTTGTTTCATTTCATTAAGAAATAAGTCTTGCAATTCGTAAAGTCTAATGTCCTTGCCATACTTGTAATTTGAAGATATTTGCATAAAATAACTTGAGATACGATTCCCATCTATGTTATACATCATAATTTCATAGGATTTTTCATTGTTTTTTTTCATTACATATTTTGATATCTTGACTGGAATAAGTATTGTTAAAAGAATGAGTATAATACTCCATGGACTATTTAAAATACGGACAACCCATGATGGATCTAATGTCTCTTTTACTGATAGTAATCCTAATAATAAAATACTTCCATAAATAATGCTTAGTACAGAAGATAGAATTTTGCTTAAAATCTCTTCACAATAGTATTTAGGTCCCCCATTGCCATTACAACCTTCTTCTGCCATTTGTATTAACTTCATCGTCTCATTATCTTCTATTAAAGAATAATCAATTTCGAAACTCTTACTTGCTATTTTACTATCAAGGTTGTATGTCATTTCTACTGAATACACTTTATTGTAATAGTTAAGAATATTCGTGATAATTCCTATAAGTAGATTGAGTCCAATCATCCAATAAACATAAATCAGTAAGGTTTGCAATGGTATTGAATCAACAATGCCATCAATGATCATATATGTAAAGTAGATGGAAACATATGGAAATATTGATGTGAAAACTGCTTGCAGAATAAATACATAAAAGTATCCTTTGGATGAGTCCTTGATTACTTTTAAGACATTTTTCATCTTTTTTAATGTGCTTCTTAAACTAGTTTGCTTCACATTGATCACCTTCTCTATAATACTGTGCTTGGATTTCAAAAATATTCTTATATTCACCCTTAAGACGAATTAACTCTTCATGTGTACCCTCTTCAATGATTTTTCCATGCTCTAGTAATAAAATTCGATCACAAAACTTTGTAGATGATAAGCGATGAGAAATAAAGATTGAGGTGCTATCTTTTACAAGCTCCTTGTATTTAAGATACATTTCTTCTTCAGCAATTGGATCTAAAGCAGCTGTAGGTTCATCGAGAATTAGTATTGGTGCATTCTTATATATGGACCTTGCCAACATCATTTTCTGAGTTTCACCACCACTTAATCTAATTCCTGATGGATCAAATATTTGTGTAATATATGTTTTTTCTTTATGTTCAAGAGATAGCGTTTTTTCTTTTAAACCAGCTTGTTCGATTGCTTCCCACATTCTCTTGTTATCGACTTCTTCTTCATTCTTACAAGTAATATTTTTCTCTATCGTAAAAGAAAAGGGCTCAGAATCCTGAAAAACAACGGATAATAATGACATGTATTCAGCAATATTGAAATCTTTTATATCATATCCTCCAACTTTAATTACACCACTATCTGGTTTATATAAACCACATAGTAATTTAATAATAGTTGTTTTGCCTGCACCATTATTACCTACTAATGCTACTTTTTCTTTGCTATTTATCTTAAATGATAAATTTTCTATCGTAGGAAGACTTGAACCTGGATAAGAATAGGTAACATTTTCAAATTCAATCGATAACGGAAATTCAACATCACTTAGTTTTACTTCACCTTTTTTATTATATGCATTTTCAACATCGATGCATGCTCTATAGTCATTGACCTTAATATTGCTTGTTCTTATTTCATTTAGAGCTCCAGTAAATCCATTTAGCCACATTGTAAATCCGGTTACTATTCCGATAAAGAAAGTAAATGTAGTAAGATCAATCGTTTTATTTACTACCAATCCAAGTAACAGAGTGTATGCAGCAAAATCTCTTACAAATAAGAATATTGTATTGGATGTATTTGCTAATAAAAACTTTTTCTCAATACCCTGAGTAATCACTCTTCTACTTTTTGTTAGTTGAACAAATAGTTGATCAAACCATTTCCCAATATTATATATTCTAATGTCTTTTCCATAATTCGGATTGGTAGAATCTTTTGACAAATAGTATTTTTCTCGATATTCATCGTTTAACTGTTTGCTCATTTCACTCAAATACTTATTTGCGCGGCGTGTTAATAAATAATTCACATAAGTCATAAATAGTAATACTAAAAGGACTACAGGAACATATAGAGCGATTAGAACCCCATATATAATTATTCCAACAAAATTAATCATTAGTAAAGGTGTTTGCCGTAACATCATCTCGATACCGTAATAATTACTCGTAATAGCCTCATAGGCTTTTGAGATAACGTTTCTTCTGTCCTTAGATTCCACATTGATATAATCAGTTTTTAATTGATGCTCTGCTAATCTTATGTTAAACGTCGATAATCTAGTAAATGTGTTTTCAAATGTATATCGATTATTTGACCAAAATCTCAATGTTTCTATAAGATAGGTAATTAAAATTATTCCAATAAAAATCAATAAATATTGACTTATATCAATATCATTCGTCAATGTGTAGACCAAAATGGTTGTAATAACAATTGTTAAGAATGGAACTAAGAGCTCAGTAAAAAAGTTAACTAGCAAATACAACTTCACTTTAGGATACTTCTTAAAGGATTCGCTATAAACATAATTCATGTTTTTAAAAATTGAATATTTCATATCAATTCCCCATTTCGTTTAATTCATCTATAATATCAAAAGTCTCATACATGGTACAACTTATCACACGGTACTGTGTGTTAACAGGTACTACCTATAATATACCACTTTTTTTGTTATATGCAATAGTTTTCCGAAAATTAAATTTTCATAAATAAAAAACAAGGTTTACAATATTAAGTTAAAGCACTTAAAGCTTTTGTTATAGAAAACAATACTACTCAATCTTTTTCAAAGTAATGCTACCCAAATGACAATGTAGTTATGGAATCATTTTTTTCACACTTCAAAAAGGAAGCTGTATATCCTAAATACCCGTTTTCGACAATAAAAACATATAAACAATTATCAAATAATATTGATTATTACAATAGACAAAGGCTTCATCAAGATATTGGAATGATAACATCAAATTTAAAAAAGGATTGTAGCAAAAAAGTAATCGTTAAAAGGTTGAAACTTAAAAATTAAAAAATCTTAATAGAATTTTCATTTCCGATTACAAAAAGACACATGGAGATTTGCAGCTAGAGAGAAAACGCCTTTATAGCATGAAAAAAGGTCTGATACGATTGTATCAAACCTATACTTGTTATATGGTGCGGACGATGAGATTTGAACTCACACGGCCTAACGCGGCCACATGCCCCTCAAACATGCGTGTCTACCATTCCACCACGTCCGCCATTAAAAAAGGTGCAAGCACCTTTTTAAGAGTTAATTTCTTATTCTACAGCGAAGATATAGGTGTAAATGTCTTGTTTACCTTCGATAGTTTCTACTTCAATATCAGGGTTCAACTTTTTCGCATGTGCGACAATGTTATCAAGTTCATCTTCATCTGCATCATTACCATAGAAAATAGTAATGATTTCACGATCCATATCAACCATATCATCAAGTAATCCTAAAGCTGTATTTAATCTTGATGGAGTTGATAATTTGATTTCACCTTTAGTGATACCAATGAAATCTCCGTTTTTGATACTAACACCATTCAATTCAGTATCTCTTACTGCATAAGTAACTTCACCTGAACGCATGTTAGATACAATTTCTGTCATCGATTCAAAGTTTTCATCTAATTCTTGAGTAGGATCAAATGCCATGAGTGATGAATATCCTTGAGCAATACTCTTTGTCTTTAGGACTCTAATAGAGCGATCAGGACATAGGTCTAATGTTTGTTCAGCTGATAAAATGATATTTTTATTATTTGGTAAGATAATGATATGATCGCAATTTAATGATTCAATTGCTTTTACGAATGATTCTGTTGATGGATTCATCGTTTGACCACCATCAATAATTAAGTCAACACCTAATTCTTTAAATGCATCTTGAATACCAGTTCCTGATGCTACTGCAATAATACCGAATTTAGCTTTTGGCTTTTTAGGCATCTTCAATTGGTTTTCTTCTTGATGTAATGGTGTATCTGCATTTTCCATAATATTAGAATGCTGAATTCTCATGTTTTCAATCTTAATTGTTTGTAGATCTCCATATTTTTGAGCAAGTGTTAATGCAACACCTGGCTGATTGGTATGGACATGAACTTTAAGTAGATCGTCATCTGTAACAACAACTAATGAGTCTCCCATTTGTGAAAGTGGGTCTTTCATAAAGTTTTCGTTAAATTTTTCAGGTTTATGAAGTTTGACAATGAATTCTGTACAGAATCCAAATTTAATATCAACAGCTCCTAAATTTTCAGCTCCGTGATAATGTTCTTTCTTTGTTGGTTGGAATGATGCTTCAGATTCATTAAGCATTTGACCTTCAAGTGCCATGACCCAACCTTCTATGATTTTAATGAAACCTGCACCACCACTATCGACTACTCCTGCTTCTTTTAATACAGGTAGTAACTCCGGTGTTCTAATTAAGGTTTCGTTTGCTTGTTCTAAATATAGTTTTAATACTTCTTCAACACTATTTAACTTGGATGATTCACGGAGTACTTTTTCAGCAGATTCTCTTACAACAGTAAGGATAGTTCCTTCAACAGGATCCATTACAGCACGATATGCCATTTGATATCCACCAACTAATGCTTGGATGAATTCTTGGACTGTTGCTGATCCATTATCAATTTTAGCGATTTCTGAATAAACTCCACGGAAAAATTGGGAAAGTATAACTCCAGAGTTACCTCTTGCTCCCATTAGTAGTCCACGTGATAGAATTTTTGAAATATCAACTATTGATTGTGAATCCAAACTATTTACTTCTTTAATACCTGCCATCATTGTCATTTGCATATTCGTACCGGTGTCTCCATCGGGTACTGGGAATACATTCAAATGATCAATTTCTTTGTGATTGTTTTTTAAGTTTACTGCTCCGTTAGTTACCATTTTCTTAAATAGAGTTCCACTGACTGTTTGATTCGCCATTTAATGATCCTCCTCATATTTGGGAAAAATGTTTTGTATACAAATATAGATTAATATTATCATTTAATTTAATTCAATTTTATACTGATTTAGTATAGCATTTTCCATATCAAAATGCAACGATTTTTATACGTCTTCATATACATTCATATTATATCATAATAGTGTTAAAAAGTGTCAAAATCAATCTATATGAACTGTAGCGAGTTGATTTACATAATATTTGATATATTATTGCTTTTCTGGTTGCTTTTTTAATTTTTTTATGTTAAATTAGGTTGTGCAGTTAGGAGTGAGAATATGGCTGAATGCTACGTAACAGGTAAAAAGACGATTTTTGGTAATAAACGCAGTCACGCGTTAAACGCGACTCGCCGTACATGGAAGAGCAATCTTCAAACAGTACGTATTAAGGACGAAAACGGAAATGTACTAAAAGTAAAAGTTTCTGCTCGTGCTTTAAAAAAGAACAATTTAGAACGCGTTTAAAAATAAAAAGGCCCAGGCCTTTTATTTTTTTACATTTTTTTCTTATTTCTTTGAAATAACAACTATGACTTTACCCTCTTTAACATCAATAAATCCTTTTTCTTCTATTAACTCATTACTAATACATAATGGATCATAGGTGTTAAGTATATATTCCGTTAAATCATACTTAAATCCAACTAACGTTAAGACTGCTTTAGGATATGCAAAAAGTGATACAAAATGATCTTTAACCTCAAACTCATGGATACCTTTATCAAGGACATAAATCGTAGAGTTTTCATCTTTAATAACGAGTTCTGGAAACTCGTTAAAAAACATTGTATGTACCATAAAATGCTCTATTCTGTCTCCACCAATTCCACCGATTAAATAAAGCTCATCTGGGTCTATCTTAGTCGCTTCAACCAATGCTTGATGAGTGTCTGTAACATCCTTCACTGGATTTAAGCGAATAACGTTCAAATTGACTAACATACCATGATTGGTTAAGCTATCAAAATCTCCTACCGCGAGGTGAATGGGGATTCTTTGTTTATATAGAGAAAAAACTGCCTGATCGACTGCGATTATGTAATCAGAGTCTTTTAACGGCATAATTTCTTTTATGTTTTTAGGGGTTGGATGTGTAACAACTAATACTCTCATCTTAGAGAATCAATTCCTTTCTTTCGGTCTTCCATATTGAATAAATGGCTTCCTACAACAGATATATCAACACCTGCTTCTTTGCAGAGCATAATGGTTTGATTATTAACTCCGCCATCAACTTCAATTGCAAATGTAAGTCCGTTTTCTTTTCTAATCTTAACTAACTCTTTAACTTTTTCGAGCATTTCAACCATAAAAGACTGACCACCAAAACCTGGTTCTACTGTCATGATCAATATCAATTTAACTTCGTTTAAATAAGGAATAAGGGCTCTAACAGGTGTTTTTGGTTTAACAGATAATCCAACACCTATGTTTTGTTTCTGAATAGCTAATATAGTTTCAGATACATGGTTTGATTCTGTATGAATAGTTATATATTTTGTTTTTGGAAATGAAAACTTAGGAATCCATTGAAGTGGATCGGTTACCATTAAGTGAATATCTAGTGGAAGATGAGTATTTTTTTCTATCTCCTTAGCAATTGCAGGACCAAATGAAATATTTGGAACAAAATGTCCGTCCATAATATCTAAATGGATTAAATCTGCGTTTGAAATGGATTCAAGTTCACTTTTTAAATTTGCAAAATCTGCAGTTAATACTGAAGGTGCAATTTTCATGATGAAACCCTCCTAATATCTTTCTTTTTGATTTTTAATTTCGTCACAAAACGTAACGTAATTTTCATATCTAGATGCAAGTATTTCATTCTTCTCAACACCTTCTTTTACAGCACAAGATGGTTCATTTAAATGAAGACAACTTGACGTAAATCTGCATGATGGAGAAAGTGATTCAAAGTCTGGATAAAACGCTTTTAATTCATCGACATGAAAGATTACAAACTCTATTTTGGAGAAACCTGGAGTATCAACAATATATCCTCTGTTATAGCTATAAAGTTCTGTATGTCTTGTTGTGTGTTTTCCTCTACCTAAAGCTTTAGATATTTCTTGAGTCTTTAGATGTAGTTCCGGCATTAACGCGTTTAATAAAGTCGATTTACCGACTCCAGTTTGTCCCGCCAATACAGTGAGTTTACTTCTAAATATATTGGCAAGCACATCAATTCCAATGCGTTGTTTAGAGTTAACATAGAACACTTCATAACCCATTTTTTCGTAATATTTTAAATCTTCTTTCAATTGATTTAAAGCATTTATTTTGATTAAATCGATTTTAGAAATAATAATAACTGGAGTTAAGTGCTCCTGATTCATAATGATTAAAAATTTATCTAATAAATGAAAACTGAATTCAGGATTTACAGCTGAAAAAACAAGGAGTACTTGATCAACATTACAGACATCAGGACGTGTCAAATCATTTTTTCTTGGTAGTATTTCTTGGATGATGATTTGATCTTCTGAATCGTCATATAAGACATAATCTCCAACCTTCGGACTGATGGTTGTTATTTTTTGTTCGATTTTTGTCTTTTTCGTCAATTGCTTAGAGAAACTGGAGTCTTCTGTTACTTTCATGTAACGTAGTTTTCCTCTCGCTGTAGCAATCACTTCTTCATGTGTTTCTTGATCAATTAATGTGTACTGATTGGATATCATTTTTTTGATAAAGCCTTTTTTCAAATTTACCTCCTACAGGTGTTGACTTCTTAGCTGTCCGCAGGCAGCGTTAATGTCGTGACCTTGTTCTTTTCTTAATGTAACATTGGATGCTCATTTTGTGCATCAGGACTTCTAAAGAAGAAAAGAGATTTGACCGCTGGTGAAATCATCGCTCAAATCATTGAAACAGAAAAAATCTTAAAAGAACGTATTTCTTATGTTGTAGTTATGGGAATCGGTGAACCTTTCGATAATTATCAAAACTTACTTAAATTCTTATCAACAATCAATAGTCCTAAAGGGCTTGCTATAGGTGCGAGACATATAACAGTTTCAACATCTGGAATAGTACCTAAAATTAAAGAATATGCACACATGGGTTTGCAAGTCAATCTAGCGATTAGCTTGCATGCTCCAAACAATGAAATTAGAACGAAATTGATGAAAATCAATCAAGCTTACCCGATTGAAGAGGTTATTGGTGCGATTAAATACTACTTAAGTGTCGCTAACCGTAGAGTGACGATTGAATACATCCTAATCGATGGATTAAATGATACACCAGAGGTCGCTAATGAGCTTTGTAAAGTGCTTAGAGGCTTAAATGTGTATGTGAACTTAATTCCATACAATGAGGTCTTAGAAGCGCCATATAAGCGTTCTAAAACAGAAACTATGGTAGCATTCTACGATATACTAATGAAAAATAAAATTCAAGTTACATTAAGAAAAGAACAAGGTCACGACATTAACGCTGCCTGCGGACAGCTAAGAAGTGAACACCTGTAGGAGGTAAATTTGAAAAAAGGCTTTATCAAAAAAAATGATATCCAATCAGTACACATTAATTGATCAAGAAACACATGAAGAAGTGATTGCTACAGCGAGAGGAAAACTACGTTACATGAAAGTAACAGAA
>CAKMKF010000175.1 GCA_927439925.1 uncultured Acholeplasmataceae bacterium
ATAAATGCATCGTGATGATTATTCATAATCGCATCCATTAACGTTTTAGCATCCTTCATAACGAACAATATCTTTTAAACCAATACGAAAACATTCTTACAAGTGATATTAACTCTATGGATTTTAAAGGAGCATTTATCGAGCAGATTCAAAAGATATTGTTCGTTATGAAGGATGCTAAAACGTTAATGGATGCGATTATGAATAATCATCACGATGCATTTATGAGATTTGATGATAGTATTCCAATTCATATGAAACAAATTCAGGAAAAAATGAATGAAAGATTTACAGGTATTATTTATTTAGGTGTTGTTGAAGGTGTACTTGAACCAAAAGAACCTAAACCATACATTAGAAATGTAATTCAGGCTATTGTTTCAGGGTTACTCTATCAATACGTGAATAAAGAAATCGATATAAGTGAAAATGATTTATGTGAACTGGTTTTCACTCATGTTTTACAATTGTTAAAGTAAGTTAAGTATGAAGATATCACCTTGTGTGGTATCTTTTTTTGTTTCGAATTTGATATAATTGAGTTAGAAAAAACAAGGAGATAAGAACATGAAGGAAATTAATGACAACAAAAATGCTTGGAGTTTGTTATCGAAAGATCATTATGAACTTTACAAAAAAAGATTATCCGATTATAAAACACACATCAATGAAAATGTGATGAATGAGTTAGGTGATATTCAAGGTAAATCACTTATACATTTGCAATGCAATATCGGATCTGACACGATTTACCTTGCAAGATTGGGATTATCAAAAGCGGTTGGAGTGGATTTGTCAGAGTCCAATGTATATTACGCGAATAAGCTAGCCGAAGAGTTTCGTATGAGTCAGGTTTCATTTATTGAATCTGATGTTTTAGAATTGAATAAGATTCATCATGAAAAATATGATATTGTTTTTACATCAGAAGGTGTTCTTGGCTGGTTACCTGATTTAAAGAAATGGGCAAAGGTCGTTAGAAGTATGATGAAAGATGATGGGTTTTTCTATGTTTACGATTCTCATCCATTTTTTCATATTTTTGATGAAGAAGGTTTATCTATAGGAAAGACTGATTTAAAGTATGATTATTTTAATGCTAAACCAGATGAATCTAATGATATTGGTGGTTATGCGAGTGATGTGAAGCATGGCATCAATTATTGGTGGAATCATTCCGTAAGCGATATTATTAATGCTTTAATCGAAGCGGGATTAGAAATTCATTATTTTCACGAGTTTGATACATTGTTTTGGCAAAATGGAAATATGGATGAAGTGAAACCATACCTATTTAAATACAAACATTTCAATAATCAATTACCGCTATCGTATTCAATTAAGGCGACAGTAAAAAAATAAAAAAAAGACATTTTTGGATAAAAATTATATAATTTATATATAAGCTAGAAAAAGATAAGGGGGTTTACTATGGAAGTGATTTATATCACTATTGCGGGTGGGTTAATAGGCGGAATTTACGGGTATATTGCATGGAAGAAGCAAAATAAGAATAAGAACAAATAAAAAACAACTTAAAAAAGTCTAAAAAAGAATTTTATTTAAATCTTTGGGAGGGTATTTAAATGCGAAAAATAGTTTTAAGTGTGTTCATGCTTGTAATGAGTATAAGTCTTTTTGGATGCAGTGAAAAAGTTACACCACTAGAAAATCCTGAAAATGAATTGTTTACGAATTTTTATACAGGAAGTAACTTTGAGATCTACATACGTACTGAAATTGATGAAGAAAAATATTATCAGTTAATGGGGTTTCATATCGAAAGTGATAAAGGAACTTATTGTACCATCGGATTGTATCATTTAGAGAATTATTTGGTTTATTATAAAGAAGCCTATTACGATCTTTTATCAGGAGCGAAACTAAATTTATATACCGGAAACGATTTAATTGATTTTGGAATTGATGCGAGTTGTAGAAATGAGTAACAAAATAATCCATTTAGTTTTGATTTTCTTGTTAGCTCTTGCAATATCTAGTTGTCAGACTTCTCTAGTCAATGACAATCTTGAAGGTAAGGCAGGAGAGCTTGTTGGAACTCTTGATGGATACGAGTTTTATAGAGAGTCAATTACATGTGAAGCAGTAATCGGAAATATCACGATTGATAACTATAATTTTGGTTACTTTTCATCAGCTTGTGGAGATACTCTTGATGATATTGGCTATGATGTGAAAAAAGGTGAAGATGATTTTAATTTACAAGACCTAGTAGATAATGGTGAGTTAAAAACGAAAGACATTTTTTACAGAATATATAAACCTGATCCTTTTAAAAAAGGAGAATTGTAATCATCATTGGTAACCACTCAGATTCTTTTTGATTTGTCAAAAATGATAATGCATAGTAAAAGCCTCAATTCGATTTTGAATTGAGGCTTTGTCTTATACTTTAAGAATGCATTCTTTTAATTCATTTCTAGCATTATTTACCATAGGTGATACCTCATATAAATACATATGATTGGATGGGTAAGGTTTTAACAGATTAGATAATTGATTTAAATCTTGATTTCTTGGATTCAACCAGTCTTGAACTGACTTGTCATCTAAAATTACTGGCATACGATCATGAATATCACTCATCAATTCATTAGCGTGTGTCGTGATAATGGTTGTTGTGTGAAGTTTTGATCCATCAGGTCTAGTAAATGTTGACCACAAACCAGCCATAGGAAATACTCTTTGATTGTTTAGACCTATACGCATAGGTGTTTTTTTATTTTCTTCCCTTTTCCATTCATAAAAGCTATCTGCTAATATCACACAACGCTTCAATTGAAATGATGATTTAAATGAAGGCTTTTCCATTAAGGTTTCTGATTTCGCATTGATCATCGAAGCTCCTATTTTTTCATCTTTCGCGAAATGAGGAACGAACCCCCACTTCAGAAGTCCTACACGATTTTTACTTCCATCATTAATAATCGTAATTACATCCTGTGTAGGAGCTATGTTATATCTTGGAAGTTGGAATTCAGTTTTTAATTCAGTAATATCATAATGATCAACTAAATACTCTCTTAAATCTTCTAAATCAATGGTTATTGTGAATCTTCCGCACATAAACCTCACCTCAACTTACATTATACTACTTGAACTTATCCCAGAATAGATCAAGGCTTTTCTTTAAATTTTTGGGGTTATCGATAATTTCATATTTTTTCCATTCCATCGGAAATAACTTTTTATATAGTGGTGTATTGAATCGATCATCGATTAAAATCGCGATTCCATAATCTGAATCTGTTCGAATGACTCTTCCTACTGCTTGAATAACTTTATTCATTCCTTGATAGGTATAGGCGTATTCGAATCCTTTTGAAAACTTTTCTTGATAGTAATCCTTTAATTGATTGTTTGTATCACTTAACATGGGTAATCCTACACCAACAATCATAACTCCATTTAACATGTCACCAACATAATCAATACCTTCCGCGAACATTCCACCCATCACGAAGAATGCCAATTGAGATTTATCATTATAGTTTTTAAATCTTTCTACAATGATATCTCTTAATCTTTGATCCATTTCTCTCTCTTGTACGATTAAATCTGCATCGATATCAAGAGGTAAGTTTTCTATAACTTGATTCATATATTGATAGCTTGGGAAAAATGCGATATAGTTTCCTTTTTTAGAGGATAATACAGATTCTATCGTGTCAATCACTTGTTGGATGGAACCAGTTCTATGTTGGTATCTTGTTGATATCTGATTCATAACAACTAACTTTAATCTATTTGAATCAAATGGACTTCTAATTTTTAACGTTTCACCATAACCGTTAGTGATCAATTCTTTATAATAATCAATTGGATAAAGAGTGGCACTAAACAAGACTGAACCATATGTTTTATTTTTAATGGTATCTAAAATGAACTCTGAAGCATCTAAGCATTGAATGGTGATTGATATATCATCATCACTTAATTTTTCGACATTGGTTAAATAAGCATCATTATAGTATTCAAATATTCTAGTAAACCCTAGTAATGCTAAATAACCTTCAATAACATCAATCTTTTTAGGGTATTTAGGGTTCTCTTTTATACCATTTTCAATTTTCTTCATTAGATTAAAAATAGAGTCTAAAAAGGATTCATTTAAGGTCTTAAACGATAAGAAAGGAGAAAGGGTAAGTTGTTCCTCAAAGGCATCGAATTGATCCAATACTTTTTTAACTGCATTTCTAATTGTAGGTTTGATCTTGTTTGCCAGTCTTCTAAGCTTGATGAAATCCGATCTAACAAGCGTTGCTGAATACATATCTCTTGATCTAGAAATCATGTTATGTGCCTCATCAACAAGAATTAAAGGCTTGTAGTTATCTTCATCAAAGTAACGGATTAAATGGCTTCTAGGGTCAAATACGTAGTTGTAGTCGCAGATAATGACATCTACAAAGTATGAAACATATAAGGAAAACTCGAATGGACATACAGTGTGTTTTCTTGCGTATCGTTCAACAACCTCTCTTGTCATTAATGTTTCGTGATCGAAAATATCTACCATCGCTTCTTGTAGACGATCGAAAAAACCTTTCGCGAATGGACATTTTTCTGGATCACATTCTCTTTTATCTAGAAAACAAATGGTATCTTTAGAGGTAATTTCTAATGTTTTCGTTTCTAATCCAGATTCATGAAGCATATCCATCGTATCTAAAGCTACTTTCTTTCCTTGAGTCTTCGCGGATAAATAAAATATTTTTTGGTTATCTTCAGTGAGGGATTTTAAAGTGGCGAAAAGACTAGCCATTGTTTTACCAATGCCAGTAGGTGCGATAGCGTATAATATGTCATCATCTTTCATCGTTTGATAAACTGCAGCCATCATTTCTCTTTGTCCGCGTCTAAACTTGTCAAAGGGAAAATATAGTTTTTCCAATGACTCTCTTTTTCTCTCATTATGTTCATAAAGTTTGATTAACCACTCGGCATAACGAAGAAGTGATGACTCAAAGAAGTCTTTTAATAAATCGACATCAAAATAGTATTCAAAGTGTCTTGTTTTATAATCACTTAATTGAATGTAGGTCACTCTGCCTGAAATATCATCTAAATGATCGTTTCTCATATACATATAAGCATACATTTTGAGTTGTGCTAAATGTTCGTTATTGAAGAAATCAAATCGACAAGATATCCAATATTTGATGATCGTTTTGAAATCAATAACG
>CAKMKF010000176.1 GCA_927439925.1 uncultured Acholeplasmataceae bacterium
AAATGACTCTGAAATTATTTATACAGGAAAGAAGAGTCAATTCATCGTCATTTTGGGATGTGAGAAAGATGACATTTCATTTGAGAAATTTAGTGATTATATTTTGTCAATCAAAACTACTTTTTCTAGTCGTAAAATCACCATGAAATTAGACCATTTATATGAGCTATCTATGTTGGGTGATTTCAAAATAGATGGTAATAAAGTGAATACCGAATACTCTAGATATGAAACACCTTATGTACATGCGAAAAGAAAGCCTGAAGAGCTACTCATTTCATATCAAAATAAGAAGTTATATTTAAACTTCAATCAAATGATTAGGGAGGAAACGTAATGTTAGAAAGAAGTTATTTTACGAAAGTTGTTGATCTTGCAGATTACATCACTAAGACATGGGATCCTAAAATGAAGTGGATGTGGGGAGAAGCTTTATTTGGATATTCTCTATCACTTCTTGATGAGCATTTAAAAAGTGATAGATATACAAAGTTTCTAACTGACTATTGTGACTACTATGTCGCTAACTCTCCAAGAGTCGATCAAAGTGATACATCAGCACCTGCTTTGATTACTTATCAGATGTATAAAAAAACAGGAAATGTTGGTTATAAAAAATTAACAGACAGAGTTTTATACTATATTAAAAATGAACCTAGATTAATTGAGGATTCAGTCAATCATTTAGGAAATAGTTTGGAAGGTAAATTTTATCCTAAGTCTATTTGGGTTGATAGTTTAATGATGTTTTCAGTATTTCCTTCGCATTACGCTAAGGATAATAACGATCAAGAGATGATGGATATAGCAAGTCGTCAACCAAGAGTGATGTCTAAATATATGCAAGACCCAAATAACAAATTATGGTATCACTGTTATTGGACAAGAGCTAAAACACATTATCCAAGAAGAAAGATATTTTGGGGTCGAGGTAATGGTTGGGTAGTAGCATCCCTTCCAATGATTTTAGAAAATATAGGCGATCACGTAGAAAAAGAAAATATCACTAAAATATTTAAAGAAACATCTGAAGCATTACTTCCTTATCAAAGAAGTGATGGAGCATTTGAAACCGTATTTAATAAAGTCGGAAAGACTTATCGTGAGTTATCTTTTACAGCCTTAGTTGCTAGAGGATTCCTACAAGGATATCGTATGGGACTACTTGACGATAAATTTTTGGATGCTGGACTTAAAGCATATAAGGCAGTCGTAGATGCATTAATTTATGAAGATGGTGGAATCTTTATGCCAGAGATTAGTGGTCCAACTATTCCACTACCACTATTTCCTTATCTAGGATATAAGTTTATACCTAAAGCCAGAAACTGGTCCTTTGGACTTGCAGCATTAATATTTGCAGCAATCGAATTTGATAAGATAGAAAAAAATAAGGCAAAACTCAAATGAGTCTTGCCTTATTTTTATAATCTTTTTAACTTAAAAATCTTTCGCTTTAATCTCTTAATCTGCAATCCAAATTTTTCTCCTAATTTCTTTCTCATACTTCTAAAGAAATCAAAGAGCATAATCCATATTACATAAAAGATTAATAAGAAGTGTATTATACGAACTGTCATCCCCATAATGTTATCAAAAACGGGGCTTCCTAGAAAATAGAGGGCAATCATTCCAAGGATTGCTATGGTTCCTAAATTTTTCATATGAGTAAGAACCCGAGTATTCCAAAGATAATGAGATAATACAAATTCAGTTTCATTGTCTTTTTAATTGTGAATATCACTTCTTTAGGTATTTTAATCTTTGTATACTTCTTAACGATCAATAATATAAGCCATAAAATATTTAAAAGTGCCCAAAATATGGCTAGTCCTAAGCATAGATAAGCAATCATCATGCCGCACCTCCAAATATGAGTTGATACATTCTAACCAAAAAGTCATAAGCATTCTCAAAGAATCTAATAATGGCTTCCAATCTAATAAACTCTTTCACCATTTCTAGTTTCTCAGTGAAATTAATTTGAGTAAGTAATGCTTCAAGCTGATTGATACCAACTGTATTTAACACATAAATCATCATGATAATTAAACTAGATAGTATTAAATGATTTAGAATCTTGTTTGTGAATAGAAGAACATGCACTGCACCTTTTTTGTTTTCTAAAATAAACTGTCTCATTTTTGAATGATCTTTGGTGTCACCTGTTCCACAAATAGGACAATTGGTTATACTTTGATGATAGTAATGATATTCAGATGTTAAACATTTCTTACTCTCAAAGGATAACTTAGAAAGCACGCTATGCCATACATTTGGTGAAGTTCTTACAATCTTTACTGGATTTGATACAATCAAAGCTTTTTTCATTGCTCTTTGATAGTAGTTTGGAAAAAGTTCAATCAACTTAGTTTTCTCATCGATTTCTACTCCAGGAACTGTTTCTTTATGGAGATAGTAATTATGATCAACAAAGAAGGATAATGGTTTGCTAGCGAGCTTATGAGTACCCTTGAAAGGATGTGCGTCTTGCAAGATCATATGGATAATGACTGCGAGATAGTAACGAATCGTTTGTTTACTCTTTGGCTCAAACGTATATTCCATTGGAGTTTCAGGAACTGTCTCTTTTTGTTTGACTTCTTTTTCAATTGCTTGATGGGATTTCTCAAATTCAAAGTCTTCAACAGGGGTTGAAGATTTAAGGTCAATCACTTTCTCTTCCTTTTCAACCTTTGGCTTAGCTTTAGCTTCTAAAGGAGAGCGAATTAATTCTAAATCTTTCTTTCTAAGTTCTTCTAAACGTTTTCTTTCGATTTCACGTTCTTTTTCCTTAGCTTCTTCAAGTGTCTTTAAGTATTTCTTATAGTTTTGTTCATAATGGTATTCTTGAGGAAGATAATCTTCTCTTTGGAATGCCATCGCTTTAGTTTTATCATCTTCGGATCCCAGGAAAACAAAATCTGGAATAAAAGGATTTAAGTCTTTATCAATAAATATCTGGTTGAATTCAATTGGGATATTGTTTTTTTCGAGAGAAGAAAACATCGATGCGATATTT
>CAKMKF010000177.1 GCA_927439925.1 uncultured Acholeplasmataceae bacterium
ACGACGTTTTCGCTTTTGATTCAGGTCCTGGTAATATGATGATTGATTACGCGATGAAAAAGCTTTTTAATAAACCATATGATGAAGATGGAAATGTAGCTAGAAGTGGAAAAATAATCCAAGACCTTATGGATGAACTCATGAGTCATCCATATTTAAGTGAATTACCTCCTAAGTCAACAGGTAGGGAAACATTTGGAGACCAACTCACAGAATCTTTAATTCTAAAATATAATAATCAGGAAAAAGAAGATATTGTTCATACATTGACTCAATTTACAGTACGAACGATTGTTGATTCCTATAAGAACTTTATATTACCAAAAGTGAATATCGATGAAATTATCTTTTGTGGTGGAGGATCATACAATAAGTATTTACTAGAATCCATTCAAAAAGAGTTATACAATATCGAAATTAAAGTTTTAGAAGATCTTGGAATGAATAGCAGTTTTAAAGAAGCATTAGCATTTATTATTTTAGGAAATGAGACACTTCATATGAATCCATCGAATCTGAAACAGGCGACTGGAGCTAAAAAGAACGTTATTCTTGGACAAGTCAATTATTACTTTAAGGGAAACTAAAATATATAGTGATGTTTTAAACGATGAAAAATCTTGATGAAAGCTGTGTATAGATATGAAACTAGGAATTAAAATCGTAACGATTGGTGGCGGGTCATCCTATACACCAGAACTCATTGAAGGATTTATCAAAAGATATAAAGAACTACCTATTCGTGAATTATGGTTAGTGGATATCGAAGAGGGAAAAGAAAAACTTGAAATCATTGGTGCTTTAGCACGTCGTATGGTTAAAAAGGCTAATCTTCCTATGGATATTCATTTAACTTTAAATAGAAGAGAAGCTTTAGTTGACGCAGACTTCGTAACGACTCAATTTCGTGTAGGTCAATTAGATGCTAGAGTCTTAGATGAAAGAATACCAGCCAAGCATGGTATGCTTGGTCAAGAGACAATTGGTGCTGGAGGAGTATTTAAAGCACTTCGTACAGTTCCTGTAATCTTTGACATTATTAACGATATGAAAGAGTTATGTGAAAATGCATGGTTAATTAACTTTACAAATCCTGTAGGAGTTGTAAGTGAAGCTGTATATAGATATGCTGAATTTGATCGCTACATTGGTTTATGTAACGTTCCTCTTCATATGACAACTTGTTTTTCTAAAACTTTGAATGTTCCCGCTAAAGATTTAATTCCATATTTTGCTGGATTGAACCATATGTCTTATGTACTGAGTGTGTTTTATAAACATAAGGATAAACTGCCTCTTATAATTGAGAAAATGAATGATCCTAAAACGACTCAAGAATTTCCATGGAATTACGAATTTATTAAAGAGTTAGGTGTATTTCCATCATCTTATCTTAAATATTATTATCATAACCATGAGACTTTTAACCAGTTTATGAGTGATTATCAACTTTCTATGACTAGAGCTGAAGTTGTAAAAAAATTAGAAGAATCTTTATTTGAAAAGTATAAAGATATTCATTTAGATGTGAAACCAAAAGAATTAGAAAATCGTGGTGGTGCACACTATAGTGATGTAGCATGCTCGATTATCTCATCTCTATATAATGATAAAAGAGATTATCAAGTGGTTAACACGATTAATAACGGACATATCACCGATTTACCAGATGGTTGTGCGATTGAGATTACATGTAGAATTACGAAAGATGGTCCAGTACCTGTGCATATTGGAAGACTACCAGTTCAAATCAGAGGATTAATTCAATCCTTAAAGGCATTTGAAGAATTGTTAGTTGACGCGATTTATGAGAAGAATCTAAAGAAAGCTTTATTAGCACTTCAAATACATCCATCAACAACTTCGATTGCTATCTCAGAAAAAGTGTTTGATGAGCTAGTTGTTGCACATAAAAAGTATTTGACTTACTACGAGGGAAAATAAAATGAAATTATTTAAATATAAGAATCAGTCAGAAAAGATTTGTTACTACCAAACCAATACACAAATAGAAATTCCAGAACATTATAACGAAAAAGAGTTTAGAGCGATGTGGGTTTCTAATGTATTAAATATTGATTTACCTACAACTGAAGATATAGATACATATCAAGCAAAAGTAATAGAAATGCTTGAAACTTGTATTTCATATAATATCAACGCGATTTTCTTTCAAGTGCGTACTACAAATGACGCATTTTATGAATCTAAATTAAATCCTTATTCAAGATTCTTAACAGGTAAGGAAGGGGTTAAACCTCCATTTGATGTTTTAAAGTGGATTATTGAAGAAGCGAAAAAGAGAAAGATTGAGTTCCATGCTTGGTGTAACCCGTACCGCGTCTCTATGAAGATTCAAGTAACTCCTGAAGAGTACTTGATGGAATGTGATGACTTAAACTTCGCAAAAATTCATCCTGAATTGATTATTTTAGATACGAATGGACAAATCATTTTAAATCCAGCAAAAAAAGAAGTTCAGCAGTTTATTATTGACTCTATGG
>CAKMKF010000178.1 GCA_927439925.1 uncultured Acholeplasmataceae bacterium
TTGCGCTACGACGGTCGGTAAAACTTCGTGGGCCAGGCCCACCGGGCAACTGACCCGCAGCCGGCCCCGGGGTTCGCTGGACATGTTGACCCTCCAATATTTTAAAGGTCGTTCTGTGATTTACCCTCTAATTTTTTAAAGAGCCTATTTTTACTACTATGTGAAAAATATTAACATCACAGCTACAAATACTGCTATCACAATTAAGATAACTGGTAATAAAACAATAAATGCTGCAATGACCATAGCAAGAAAATCTCCTTTTTCAGGTGGATTTTCTTGAATATTTTTACGAGCCTGAGCGCGTTTAGCTTCTTTTTCTTGTTCTGTCTCGTATCTTCTCATACTACTTCATATCTTTTGTTTTTTCGTAGAAGTGACAAGCGACAAAGTGTCCCTTAGAAATCTCGCGATATTCTGGAACAACCTTCGCACACTTTTCAACTGCGAGTGGGCAACGTGTTCTAAATTTACATCCTGATGGTGGGAAAATATTTGATGGAATATCTCCTTGGAGCAGAATACGTTCTTGCTTAATTTCATCAGTTGTTGGAATTGCTGATAGCAATGCCTTCGTATAAGGATGTAATGGATTAGCATATATTTCATCAGATGGTCCAAGTTCAACCATATTACCTAAATACATAACCCCAATTCTATCACTAATATGCTTAATAACTGAAAGGTCATGAGAGATGAATAAATACGTCAAATCTTCTTGATCCTTTAATTCAACAAGCAAGTTAATAATCTGTGATTGAATCGATACATCGAGTGCAGATACAGCTTCATCACAAACAACGAATTCTGGTTTTAGAGCTAACGCTCTAGCAATACCGATACGTTGTCTTTGTCCACCAGAAAACTGGTGTGGGAAGCGGTGTAGCATGTATGCATCGAGTCCGCATTTAGCCATAGTCTCCAATACATAAGTTTCAAGTTCTTTAGATCCTTTTGGATACATCCCATGTTCAACAACTGCTTCACCAATAATCTGACCAACAGTCATTCTTGAATCAAGTGATGAATATGGATCCTGGAAAATGATTTGAAGTTTTCTTCTAAGAGCTCTCATTTCTTCTTGATCTAAACGTGATAAGTTAATTCCATATTCACGGTTCTTCTCAAGTTTTTCTTGATACTTAGAATCTAATGTGCGCTCAGTAATAGGTAGTGTTTTTTTACCTTTAAAATCGCGAATAACACTAAATAATTTCTTAACTTCAGCGGGCATTTTCGCATCTTCATTGCCTTCTAATCCAGCAAATATTACACTGTTATGTCCGTGTAAATCAGTAGCTTTAATTAATAATTCACTGATTTCTTCAATATTTTCTTCTAAAATTAATGAGCCCACAGTTCTAGATGCTTCTCTAAGTTGACGTGATGCTTCTTTTTTCTGTTCTCTTGAATGGTGTTGAAGTTTTTCAAGCTTAGCAACCTTTTGGTCATAAGACTTGTCAACCATTTCCTTGCTCTTTTCAATTTGAGAAAGTTCCTCTTTGAGTTGAGCAGCTTCAAGATCATATTTTTCACTTCTCTTGTAACAATCAATTGCACGTTGTTGATATTTTGGTAATTTCTTAATTTCGTCAACAATATAATGTAAATCCATGTCTTCTAATCTAGAACCAAAATATACGGCACTACCACTTGTAGGTGGATATAACTGAAGAATGATACGTCCTAATGTTGATTTTCCACAACCTGATTCTCCAACAAGACCAAATGTTTCGCCTTTATAGATTTCAAGTGATACGTCTTCAACAGCACGTACATAAATTTGTCTCTTATTTAAAAATGTATTACGCTTTAGAGGAAAGAACTTTTTCAGTTTTCTAATCTCTAATAGCTTTTCTTTTTTACTATAACTATTCTTTGCCATTGCTGCGCACCCCACTTTCTGGATAGAAACAACGGATAGAATGGTTTGTTTCCACTTCTAATAATGCTGGTTCTTCAACCTTGCACTTTTCAGTTGCATATTTACAACGTGGTGCAAACTTACAACCAACAGGTAGATCTAATGGGTGTGGAACAGAACCAGGAATAACCTCTAGTTTCTTTCCTCTATCATCAGTAAGTCTTGGTATAGAATTCATTAAACCTTCTGTATATGGATGTGAGTACTTTGCTTTACCTGAAAATATCATTTTTGCTGAGGCATTTTCAACAACTTGCCCAGAATACATTACTGCAACATCGTCAGCCATTTCATTGATAACACCAAGGTCATGGGTAACGAAAATAATGGAAGTCCCAAGTTCGCTCTTTAAATCATTCATTAGTTTTAAAATCTGAGCTTGGATAGTCACATCAAGAGCTGTTGTAGGTTCATCTGCGATTAATAATTTAGGACGGCAAGCAAGAGCCATTGCAATCATAACACGTTGGCTCATTCCACCCGATAATTGGAACGAATATGCATTCGCGATTTTATCTGGATTGGAAATACCAACTGATTTAAGAAGCTGTACGGTTCTTTCATGTGCTTGTGCTTTATCTAAATGTTGATGCAACATTAATACTTCACTAATTTGTCTTGTAACGGTTAGTACTGGGTTTAAGCTAGTCATTGGTTCCTGGAAAATGACTGAAATTTCATTTCCACGAATTTTTCTCATGTCCGCTTCATCTAGTTCTGATATTTTTTCACCATCAAACCAAATTTCACCTTCATGAATCTTTTGGTTGTGTTCAAAGAGCTTTAAAATACTCATTGCTGTAACGCTCTTTCCACTTCCTGATTCACCTACGATACCGAGTGTTTTACCATTCTTCACACTAAGTGATACTCCATTAACGGCTTTAATTAAACCTCTTTTAGTAGCAAAGTAGGTATGCAGGTTTCTAATTTCTAATAAGTTTTCTTTGTCCATGTTCATACCTCCTATCGTTCTGCATTCTTAGGATCCATTGCATCACGCAATGCATCACCAATTAAGTTAATACTTAACGCAGCAATGATAATCGCTAAGCCTGGTAAAATCCAACGCCACCAATAAACTCTAATTACGTTAACATCTTGAGCTGCAGTTAAAATATTACCCCATGATGGATTAGGCTTTTGAACACCGAATCCTAGGAATGATAATCCTGCTTCAGTTAGAAGCGAGCCTGCATAACCAAGTGTTAAGTTAACGATAACGATACTGATAACTGCTGGAAAAATATGTCTCCAAATAATATGTTTTTGCTTAATACCTAAAGCCTTCGCTGCTAATACATAATCTCTTTCTCTTTCGGAAAGGATTTGACCACGGATTAATCTTGCTAGACCAGTCCAGGAGAGAACCCCTAGAATAACCATGATCATTAACATACGTTGTACTTCAGTTGTCGCACCACCAATAAGTAATGCGGATAATGTAATTGCGAAAGGTAGGAATGGGAATGAAGATACAATTTCAGCGAATCTCATAAGTAGGTTATCAATTTTACCACCAAAATATCCGGCAGTTAAACCAACGGTAACACCAATCACTAATGAAATTAATACTGCAACAGCACCAACTGTCAAGGTAATTTTACCACCATGGATCAATTGAATGATAAAGTCTCTTCCTTGTTCATCAGTTCCTAACATAAATCCTTTTAATCCAAACGTTGTAACACTACCATCTTCATCGATAATGAAGTTTTGATGTGAATCAACAAATATTTCTCTTACATTTCCAATATTTTTTGGAACTTCAGTTTGATTTAAATCATTGTTTCCCCAAGCAAACAATTGGTTGTCATTCGTCAATACAACAACGTGATCATATCCAACCCCAAGTTGTTTAACATTTGTCTTAGCTGCTTCTGGAATGAATGGTCCATGTAAACCAAAGCTTGTTGCACCCCATACATAAAGATTACCATTTGTATCAACTGCAAATGCATTATAAATGGTTAATCCAATTTGAGTGATTTCAACTGTACCAT
>CAKMKF010000179.1 GCA_927439925.1 uncultured Acholeplasmataceae bacterium
TTCTCAGCTTCAAGACTTGGATTATTCTACGATAAAAAAATTTTCCCATTGCGTAAGGTAGCGAGGTTTTCCCGGTACCAGATATACCTTCTAGAATCATTGTTTTAGAAGCTGCCATACCTGCAAAAAATGCAGAAATAATTTTTTTATCGTAGAATAATCCCAATCTTGAAGCTGAGAAGTTAATAAATCTCTTAACAAGTTCACTTAAGCTTATCATATCCTCATCTTTCATGTGGATTTGAGTCACCATGTTTTCGTATTCTTTGTCAACTTGAAGTAATTTAACAAATCTTGATGGTCCAGTATATTCATCATCTAGATCAGTTGGTCCAGATTGACCATAATTCATATTTTCATCTTCTGGAGTAACACCTAAGTTAGAAACTTTAAGAGCAAGTATTTTATTCTTTTCATCAATGAGTTCTACCGTTTTTTGATTTAGAAAAGATATTTCTTCAAGAAGTTCATCTTTTTCTATTTCTATTCTCGCAAACTTCAAATATCTTCTAATTACTTGATAAAGCTTTAATGATACAAAGACAACAAAGGCGAGGTTAATAACTAGAACGAGAAAAGCCATTACCCAATCAAGTAATGTGAATTTTGAACTGCTCTCGATGAAGTTATCTATAAATATTGCAACCCCACTAAATAATAAAGCGGCGAACGCATCAAAAAGAGATTTGAAGAATGCACCGATATTACTAAAGAATAATCTAATGAAGTCAATATAGTAACGAGCAAACTCTACCATAGTACTCCTTGTGAATCACCAGATAACTAATATTTACTTATCTTGATTCTCTTTTTTAAGTTCTTCTAGAACCTGTTGTCTAATCTTTTCTTTTTCTGCTTCAACATCAAAAACAGTTTGTTCTTTGTTGACAGCAAATTTCTTTTCAAGCTTTTCATTATTAAGTCGAATAACATTTCTAACCAGTAAAATACCTTCAAATACTAGAAGAAAAATAACTGGTAAAATTACAAATAATGCAAATCCTGATGGTGTTTGTAAATACTTTAATGCACCACCAGCACCAACCCATTTGGATTGATATTGAGCTAAGGCTTCAGATATATGAATAGGATCATCATCTGGAGCACCATCTTTATCACCTTTGGTAATAAAGAAAACTTCATTCTCAATCGTAATAATTTCTGTGATTCTATGCGTAATTAACCCTTGAACACCAAGCCCAGGGATATCCATACTAAAATATGTAATAATGTCTCCAACTTCTAATTCAGCTCTAGATTCATCATCCAAAAGCTTTACAAATACAATATCCTCAACAGTGAAAGAATCTTCTTCTTCACCATCCATTGAGTCTGTCAAAACGGTCGTAAAACCATTCCCAAAGATATTGGCAATATCATCTTTTTCCTTCAGCTGCATATTTGCTATTGAAAATGAGATAAGTAATACAATTACTGAATAAAATAAAACGTTTAAAATGATTTTACCAACCTTGATCACTGTCAATTTTGTTTCTGGTTTCATATAATCCCCGCTTGTTTATTAGAATCCTAGTCAAAATCCAGGTAGGATGGTAAGTGCACTTGAACGAAGTGCACTTACCAGTGACTAGAATGATATTTTACTATCTATAGTATATTATACTATATTAAGCTTCGAATCTCAATGAAACTGTTACTATTTGACTTAATAACGAGTTGTATGCTTCAGCATCCCAACCTTCAAACCAAACTCTAACTAAAACCACACCATAATTCACTGCATCAGCTATTAGTTCTTGGTTGACATCCATGTCAAGAACAAGACTACTTGTAATAGCATTTAAAGTGTTTACAGTAGTTACACTTGTAATACCAGCTGGGTATTCAGCATTAACTCTGAAGTAATAATCATGTGCACCATTTACTCCTGTTAAATCAATACCAGCTAAACCACCTAAATCTGTATTTGTTCCACCAGCTGCATTTTCATAAGCAGTTGTTCCAGTAGTTAACAAAGCACGATCAACAATTCCTGTTACAGATACTCTAAATGCATCTGCTGCATTTACTGGGAAACTAGAACCATTTGTTCTTGAAGTTCCTGAACTATCTGTAACAGGAATTGTTGATCGTGCTTTGTGAACTACTGGAACAACTGCTTATGAAAATGCAGCTGGTGGAACAAATACAGATTTAGGTGTTTTAGCTGGTATTGATTTAACAGGAGTAAATGGTGCACATGATTATTACTTCAGAGTTAATGCTGAATACCCAGCTGGTATTACAAGTGTAACTACTGTAAACACTTTAAA
>CAKMKF010000180.1 GCA_927439925.1 uncultured Acholeplasmataceae bacterium
TTGATATTAGAACTGCTGCATTTATAAAATAAATTAAGACTGCAAAATCAAAAACGCCTCTGAACAAGTTGATAGCAATGAAAAGCACCTGACTGTTAATCAGGGGGTCCCAGGTTCGAGTCCTGGTGTGGGCGCCACTTAAAATCGCGAACGGCATATGCCGTTTTTTTATTTATATATTGTGAGAATGATAATAATTTGTTACAATACCTATAGATAATACATTCTAGGGGGAATGAAAATGCGATGCACAGTTTGTGGAAAGAACAATAAAGAAGATGCTGTTATTTGTGATAACTGTAATGCGATTTTAAATGCTGAAGAAGGAAAAAAAATCCAACTTTCAAATTCAACCGATGGAATGAGTTTTTTGGTTATTTTAAGTTTTATTCTTGTCTTTTTAGGAGTGCTTTTCATTGCTATCAACTTGTTCAGAGGCGTTTTTGATTTTGCAGTCTTAATTTATTTTATAAATGCAGCAGTTCTAATATCAATTGACAGTCGTTTATCAAGATTAGAGGAAACAAATCATTTATACAAAAAAAATAAAGCTAAGAGAACTGATCATGATGAAGTTTAGAAAATCACTTACCCTTTTACTTATTGTTTTATGTGGTTTTATTTTGATGGCTTGTCAAAGCGAAAGTGAGATTGAAATTGAATTGGTAGGCGAGTGGCAAGTTGTTGAGCATAATGGGGAAGAAGTTAAAGAGTTTAATCCGTATTACCATCATTATCTCCATTTTGAAGAAGATAACACATTTAAAATGCAATCCTTTTATTTTCATCCTGATCAAGATTTTGATTATAAGAGAGGTTGGTTTCCAAGAATCAGCGATAGAGAACTCAAACTTATGTTTAAAGAAAATTTAGTTGGAACCTATACATATGAGGATAATATCATCACCTTATATGATAGAAATCAAGAACCATTTAAAGTCGATATGATATATGAGGTCGTAGGAACTCAAATTGAAAGAGTGACTACAACTGACTATGCTAAATTTGTATATGAAAAGATTGATTATGTATCTATTAAAGATGATTTACAAGGTGATTGGTTGCTCGATCAAATGTCAACCAATACATTATCTGGAGACTACATAGAAGCAAATGGAGTCGTACGAGCTAAAATTTCTAATGAATATATATCATTTTACTCACAGTTTGCATCTTTCCCGAATTTTACTGTCAAGATTTATCCAGGTCAACATTTATTTCAAATATTAGAACCCATTGAAGGTAGTGATTATATGATTGGTTACTTGAAAGCTAATGTATTACATATAATTATTAATGATGACCTTCACCTGGTTTATAAAAAAACTGCAACTTTTTAATATAATGATAAAAAAAAGGCTAACCGCTTGGTTAGCCTTTATCTTTTATTTGAATAAGAATTTTAATATTGGGTCAATTTCCGCTAATATGGGTACGATAATTAAAGATACGATACTCATGAGTTTAATTAAAATATCCATAGAAGGACCAGCAGTATCTTTAAATGGGTCACCAACTGTATCACCTGTAACCGCAGCCTTATGCGCTTCAGAACCTTTACCACCTAAATTACCTTCTTCGATATATTTCTTCGCATTATCCCATGCTCCACCAGAATTCGCCATAAAGACTGCAAGCATGATTGCAGAAACTAAACCACCTACTAGAAGACCACCTAAACCTTGAGCTCCTAGGAAAATACCTGCGATAATTGGTGAAAATACAGCAATCATAGCGGGCAAAATCATCTCTTTAAGAGCAGCTTTAGTTGAAATATCAACACATTTTGCATAATTTGGAAGAGATGTTCCCTCCATAATGCCTGGATCATTTCTAAATTGTTCTCTAACTTCTTCAATCATTTTATTTGCTGCTTTACCAACAGACTTGATGACTAAAGCAGTAAATAAGAATGGCAACATCGCACCGATAAATACACCAACCATAACACCAGGTTGTAAAATATCAATACCAACTCCATCAGATAGACCTGCAGACTTTTCGAATGCAAAGAATAAACCAATAGAAGTTAATGCTGCTGAACCAATACAAAATCCTTTACCGATAGCAGCTGTAGTGTTTCCAACTGAATCTAATTTATCTGTAATTGCTCTAACTTTCTTATCCAACTTACTCATTTCAGCAATACCGCCAGCATTATCAGCAATCGGACCATAAGCATCTACTGAAATGGTAATACCAGCAGTAGATAGCATCCCAACTGCAGCTAGAGCAATACCATACATATCTCTAGTAAATAAATAAGATATAACAATACCACCAACAAGAATCATTACCGTTAAAAATGTAGACTGCATTCCAACACTGAAACCTGAAATAACATTGGTTGCATGACCTGTTTTGGATTGATAAACTATTTCTTTAACGTGTTTATATTCTGATGAAGTGTAATATTCAGCAATAAAACCGATACCAACACCAACTACTAATCCGGTAGCCACTGCTCCAAAAACTCCCCATGCTCTTATACCATCAAACATAATATGACTGAATACTAAACTTGCAAGTAACATAATAAAAGCAGCAAGGTATGTAGATATACTGAGTGCGAGCTGTGGATTATTCCAATTTTTAGCTCTTACGCTAAATACTGCAATAACAGCAGCAATCGATCCTAATCCTGCGATTAATAAAGGATATATAACTGCACCAACAATACCAGATAGAACCGAAGCATTTAAAATAACAGTACCATCAATAACTTGTGCAGGTGTAAATGCCACAAATGCATAAATACCTAATGTAAGAGCTGAAATGATTGAACCAACATAGGATTCAGTCAAATCACTACCCATACCAGCAACGTCACCAACATTATCACCGACGTTATCAGCAATAACTGCAGGATTTCTAGGATCATCTTCAGGAATACCTGCTTCAACTTTTCCGACTAAATCAGCACCAACATCTGCAGCTTTTGTAAAAATACCACCACCAACACGTCCGAATAAAGCAATGAGTGAGGCACCTAATCCATAACCTGCTACAGTATTAACTGCATGAGTAAGTGCTAAGTATTGTTCCTTAGGTACTCCAGAGTTTCCTCCGAATACCCAATAAAAGATAAAGAATAATATAGTTAATCCAAATAAACCTAATCCAACAACTGTTAACCCTAAGACAGAACCTCCAGAAAACGCTACTCGAAGTGCTCCTGGCATTCCTTCAGTATTCGCTTTAGAAGTAGTTCTAGAGTTTGCCTTTGTTGCAGTGTGCATTCCAACCCATCCTGCTAGACCAGAGAATAGTGCACCAAATATAAACGCGATTGCTGCTTTCCAACCAACTCCTTCAGAACCTCGAAGTGCAGGTACTAATTCGGTTGCTGCAAGTAATGCCCCAACACCGAGTGCAAAATAGATGATGATTCGGTATTGTCTTTTCATAAATGCCATTGCACCTTCATGAATATAGGATGCGATTTCTTCAATTCGTTGATGATTTACTTTAATCTTAGTTACCTTTTTATATAAAACAAAAGCATAGAGAATTGCAATAAATGAAGAAATAACTGCGATTCCTATAAAAAGGGCCATTACTGAGAACTCGTTGAATAACATTTTATGATTCTCCTTATCTAATATGTTTGGGTACATATATAAAAAAATGAACGATAAACCTATTAATACCCTTATTTTCATTTTACTACAAAATGCAAATAGTATGCTTATATTTTTAGATAAAAAAAAGTACTCTAGACAGCTGACTAAAGTACCAAACAATTTACTTTAATAAAAGACGAAGACTATTTAAAATGACTAAAATTGTTGATGTTTCATGCGCAATGACTCCTGTAGGAAGTTCAATGATTCCAAAAACGTTACTTACTAATAGGAATAAAATGACTGAAGTAGAGAAAATAATATTTTGGAGAGTTATTTTTCTCATTCTTTTAGACAACTTAATGGTTCTAGTTATATTTTCTAATTTATCATTCATAATAACGATATCAGAAGTTTCCAAGGAAACATCGGTAGCAGTTCCCATAGCAACACTCACATCTGCTATAGCTAGTGCAGGAGCATCGTTAATACCATCACCAACCATCATGACTTTACCTAATGACTTTTGTAACGCTTTGACGCGATTCACTTTATCATCTGGAAAGCAGTTAGATTCAAATGACTCAATTCCAGCTTCTTTAGCTATAGCGTTTGCTGTAAAATTATTATCTCCAGTAAGCAATACGGTTTTAATTCCCATTTGTTTGAGTTCTTCCATCACAGTTTTTGCATTATCACGAATTGTATCCATTAAAGCAACAAAACCAACAGTAACTGAATTTTTTATGATCGCGACATTACTATGACCAAGTGAATTGCATTTATCAAGTTTTTCTAGTAGATCTTTATGAATCTTAGAATCAAATCGTCCTATTTGCCACAAATCACCATCGATTGTAGCTTCCATTCCACGACCAGACACTTCATTAGTCTTAATCGATTTCTTCATATATTTTTCATCAAGAGAAGAAACAATTGATTTAGCTAGAGGATGTCCAGATTGCTTTTCTAATGTATAAAGGATTGCTAATATTTCTTCACGGTCTAACTCATCAATTATTTCTATTGTAACAACCTTTGGAACACCAGAAGTAATCGTTCCAGTTTTATCAAGAACAACTGCTTTTAATCCAATCAATGTTTCTAGTGGTTTTCCACCCTTAATAAGTATTCTATGTCTTGCACCATTCGATAAAGAGGATAGCATCGCAGGAGTTATAGAGGCAACAAGCGCACAAGGAGATCCAACAACTAAAACAATTACTCCTCTATTGAATGCATATTCTGGAGTCCACCAATTAAAAAATGGTGGTACTAACATAAATATGACAGCCATAATGATAACAATGTAAACGTAATATTTTTCAAATTTATCGATAAATGATTGAGATTTCGTTTTATCACTTTGTGCATCTTTAACGAAATCAACAATTTTTTGAACAACTGAATCTTTCGGATCTTTTTGAGTCTCAACAACTATTGTTGATTCAATATTGATAGAACCAGCATAAATACTGTCTCTTGTATCTTTATATACTGGAACGAACTCACCTGTAATTGCAGCTTGGTTTAGTGATGTTGCACCAGTAACAATTTTCCCATCTACTGGAACTTGTTGTCCAACTTTAACAATAACCTTTTGTCCGATTTTTAATTCAGACACCAAAACCTCAGTTTCTTGATTATTTTCATATAACAAAGCTGTTTCTGGAGCAAGTTTCAATAAACTCGTTAACGCTTTTTCACTTCTTGAAGTTGCATATGATTCTAAAACACCACTAATTGAGAAAATTAAGATTAGAATCGCACCTTCAGAATAATCACCTACGATAAATGCACCGAGTGCAGCAAGGATCATCAATATCTCAACATTTAATGATTTTTCTTTTATAGTTGCAAGGATACCTTCTTTAGCTTTTGCATAACCACCAATAGCAAAGGATGCACCAAATAGTAATGGTATCCAAATTGAATTTGGTAATGTTGCACTAAATATATATCCTAAAATAATAAATACAATAGATATAACAACAAACGTTGTTTCCATGATGAGTAATTTCTTAGTCATGACGACCTCCTTAAAGTTCAATTAACCACATGTATATTATAGCACTGTTTAGAAATTAATTATAAATAAACGCCCATATTATTATAAATACACACCTTATTTATAAAAGAAATAATTTTTAAGATATGGTATACTAAATATAGGTGATTATATGAAATATTTATGGATAGATGAATATTGCTTAAACAAAAAAGGATTAGTCAAGGATTATCAGATGGAATGGCAAGCAACCAGGTACCTTATTGAGGGGAAAATGGTTGCTATGATTGGTCAAAACAAGGAAAAAAGAGATATCATTAGTCTTAAAATCGAACCTACATATGGACAATTTCTAAGAAATGAGTATAAAGATATTGCACCAGGTTATTACTTAAACAAAGAGCATTGGATTTCAATTGATCTGAATGGCGATATTGAAGATGATCTCTTAAAAGAACTTATCGATCAATCATATTCATTGATTTTTAAAAGTTTAACAAAAATAAAACAAAAAGAAATAGAAAGTAAATCATAAATCATTATTTTTTATGTTAGATATTCCATGATTTTTCGATCCATTTTTGATATACTAATTAGGAGGAGATGACTAAATATGAACTATATCTATGAAGACCATAAAATTTATGTAAAAAATGAATTAGGAACTGTTATTGTAAATGCAACATTTCCATTTATTGAAGAAGGTGTAGTCGTTGTTGACCATACTTTCGTTGACCCTACACTTCGAGGTCAAGGTATTGCAAGTTTACTAATGCATGAAGTTTATAAACATGCCAAAGCTAAAGGTTATAAAGTAGTTGCTACTTGCCCTTATGCAGTTGTTTGGTTTAAAAAGCATAAAGAATTTAATGATATTATTGACGAAGCGGTACAGGCTAGGCTTGCACCTGAATGTCAAATTTAATCAATTAGGAGAATTTTATGAAGAATCCCTTATTGATATTGGTAGCCGGAGGGTCTGCTTCCGGTAAGAGTACAGTAGTTCAAGAAATATTAGATCGTGCTGGTTTCGATGATGTCATCATCATTAAACATGACGATTATTACCTGGATCAATCCAATTTACCATTAGAAGTCAGATATTTAACAAATTATGACCACCCAAGTTCATTGGATAATCAATTGCTTTATAATCATCTTAAAATGCTTTTGGAAGGAAAATCAATAGATAAACCTGTCTATGATTTTGTCAACCACACGAGAAGTAATGAAATTGAACATATTAACTCTAAACCAATCATTATTGTAGAAGGGATTCTTATATTAGAAAACGAAAAAATTAGAGATTTATCTAACATGAATCTTTTTGTTGAATTAGACGATGATACAAGATTCATTAGAAGAATGCTTAGAGATATGAAAGAGCGTGGAAGAACGCTAGAAAACATTATTAGTCAGTATGAAAAGACAGTTAAACCAATGTATCATAAACATATCAAACCGACGAAAAGATATGCTGATGTAATCATACCCAATGATCGTAAACACGAAATAGCTGTCGATCTTATCGTTACAAAAATTAAACAGATTTTAGGAGAAAAAATATGATTTTGGTTGTGCTAGCTATGAAAGAAGAAGCAAAAGAGATCTTAGAAAACCAAACTGCAAATAAAAAAGTTTTACTAACAGGAATTGGAAAAGTTAATGCAGCATCTCAACTATCTACCTTTTTAGCTACAAACAAAGTCGATGCTATTTATAATTTAGGTTTTGCAGGAGCTAGTAAACCATATCAAGTTGGAGACATCGTCTTAATTGAGCAAGCAAAGTATCATGATTTTGACTTAACTCTTTTTGGTTATAAAAAAGGACAAGTTCCTGGTCTACCTGAAATATTTCTCTCTTCAACAAAACTTGTTGAAGAAACTAAATTAAAAATGAAATCAATTAAAACAGGAAGACTTTTTACAGGAGATTATTTCATGACAGAGGAAATCGAGGATTCATTTGTTGTAGATATGGAAGGTGCAGCACTTTATCATGTTGCATATCAATCAAAAATCCCTATTGTCTCTATTAAGGTAATATCTGATGTGATGGGTATGGATGATCATTATGATTCATATAAAAAATTTGAAAGAGAGTTTGGTGCGAAAACTCTATTAGAAATTTACAAATTGATATAAAGAGGTGAAATGATGAAAGGATTACTTGTATTAAGTCATAACGTAGAAGATGGAGAAGCACTAACAACTAGAGCACTCTTGCGACGTGCTGGACTTGATGTTGTAACAGTGACCTTCGAAAACACTTTGGATATAAAAACAGCATTTGGATTACAAGTCAAAGCTGATGCTTTTACGCATCAAGTTCACTTGGATGAATACGATTTTGTTGTGATTCCAGGTGGGAAATACGTTTTTCAAGTTGTTGATAACGATGTACATATTAAAGAACTTGTTAAATATTTCGATCAAAATCAAAAATTGGTTGCTGCAATATGTGCAGGACCAAGATTTTTAGGTCAAGCAGGATTATTAAATGGACGATCATTTACCGCCTTCACAGGTTCTGAAATCGATATGCCAAAAGGTATTTATCTACCAACACTAAAGGCAGTAAGAGATAAAAACATCATCACTGCACGTGGTGCTGGAGCGGTTTATGAGTTTGCATATGAAATAACAAGTTATTTGTTAGGAGAAGAAAAAGCAAAAGCTTTACTAAGTAGTATACTCTATTAGTCTTGCATAGTTTTTAGGTACATCATGAAATCGAAGAGAAGTTTTAAAGCACTATTCTGGCCAACCTTTATCGAACTGTTGTTTTTTATGCTGATGGGTACAGTAGATACACTAATGTTATCCAATTATAGTGATTACGCAGTTGGTTCTGTTGGTAATTCAAATACATTAATAATGATGTTTGCAGTCCTGCTGCTCGTAGTATCAAGTGGGGTTGCTGTTTTAGTTTCTCAATACATTGGAGCAAAGAAAAGTGATGTTGCACATCGAGTTATTGGATCTGGTTTAATTATTAATCTATTCGTTGGATTTATCATTGCATCCACATTAGTTTTCGCTGCTGATTTTTTATTAAACGCTGTGAATACTAAGGCAGAACTATTCGTAGATTCTAAAACATACCTTCAAGTCATCGCAATGAGTCTCTTTTTTGTAGCTATTTCAAATGTCATTACAGCATCTTTACGAAGTTATGGATTTGCGAAATATATCACATTTGTTGTAATGGGTGCGAACATTCTAAACGTCCTTGGTAATTATGTCTTAATTAACGGGTATTGGGGATTTCCAAGATTAGGAGTATATGGAGCAGCATTATCGACATTTGGTGTTAGAGGACTGATGATGCTCGTCTATTTCATCTTACTTTTTAAAGTTCTTAAGGTATCATTAAGGGACATTCGACTAGACATTAATACGAGCAAGCAAATATTTAAAATAGGATTACCAAGTGCTGCAGAATCTTGGACATACACTTTAATGCAAGGTATTATCCTAAGTATGATCAACAGTCTGGGTCCTGATTTCACGACTTCAAGAACGTACATTAATACAATACTTACCTATATCTACATTTTTAGTTTAGCATTCGCCTCAGCAAATGCCGTTATGACGGGTTATTATATTGGTGAAAGGAATTATGACAAAGCACATAAAGAAACGCTTAAAACCGTATTTAGAAGCTTTGTGGTTGTACTTTCAATGACGTTAATAGTTAATCTTTCATCAGGAGTAATCTTAAACATTTTTACAGAAAATCAAGTGATTATCAAAACTGTAAGAAGCATTCTATGGTTAGCAATTTTACTTGAGTTTGGTAGAAGTCTAAACTTAATTTTAATTCAAGCACTTAGATCAGCAGGAGATACCACTTTTCCGCTTGTTATGGCTGTGCTTAGTATGTTTGGTGTCGCAGTAACCTCAGCTTATTTTTTCGGAATACACTTAGGTCTAGGATTATTTGGAATCTATATGGCATTTGTTTTTGACGAGGTATTTAGAGGTATTTTAATGTTTATAAGATGGCAATCAAGAAAGTGGGAAAGAAAGAGTTCTTACCTGGATAATACAGTATAACAGTGTGCATTTTTAACCGTTTACTGACATGGGAAAAAAAGATGAAAAAACCTGGTTTTTTGTCTTGACAATTCTCGATAAATTGGTATAATTATATATGCGCTTGCACGTTGGCCCGTTGGAGAAACGGTTAAAAATGCACACTGTTATACTGTATTATCCAGGTAAGAACTCTTTCTTTCCCACTTTCTTGATTGCCATCTTATAAACATTAAAATACCTCTAAATACCTCGTCAAAAACAAAT
>CAKMKF010000181.1 GCA_927439925.1 uncultured Acholeplasmataceae bacterium
AAAACTGAATCACAAAGTATTTATTCAATCAATCCAGATACATCAGCTTATATGGTAGAAATATCATTAGAAGATTATTCAGAAATATTTAATGGTTGGTTGGATTCACTTTTTCGACAGCAGCAATACAACCAACCATTAAAAAAAACTGAATCACAAAGTATTTATTCAATCAATCCAGATACATCAGCTTATATGGTAGAAATATCATTAGAAGATTATTCAGAAATATTTAATGGTTGGGATGCATCTCCACTGAGAAGAAAAGATATGGAACCTGAGCTGCTAGATTATTTAGAGCAAGCAGCAACTGAAATCCCTTTACATGAAAAGGTTGAGGTTTGTTTTTATTTACCTAAAGAACTTCAAGATATTGATAGAGAACAAAAGAGTATTACAGCAGTAAAGAATAACTTTAAGGTTGTGATGATGTTAATCGATAAAACGTTAAAAAGAAATTATCGACAACTGGTTACTTATATAACTTTATCTATTTTGTTTTTAATTGGTGCATATGCATTAAGAAATCTCGCTGAAATAGAGTTTTTACTAAACATATTGGTAGAAGGTCTATTTATTGGTGGTTGGATTTTATCTTGGGAAGCATTCAATGTCTTTTTCTTTGATTCACATGAATCAAGAATTCGAATGAAGCTTTTTAAAAGATATTTAAATTCTGAAATTTACTTTAAGAATACAAAAGAATAATATATAGAATAAAAATTGAATCCAGAGGGATATGATGATCATTATATTAACGATTGCAATTCTTTTAACACTTATCTACATTGGGGTTGAGCTATTTAGTAAACCTCTTTTTGCTTTCTATGCGAAAGCATTTGCAAGCTTTGGTTTTGTTGTTTTAGCACTTTTTGGTGTGTTTTATAATATTAATGATCTGTTTAAATATATACTTATTGGTCTTTTATTTGGTATGATTGGTGATTTGGTATTGGCACTTAGACCACTTCGTCCAAAAGAAGAGGATAAAACAATCATTTTAGGTGGTATTCTTTCCTTTTCACTAGGACATATCTTCTATTTAATATTTTTACTACATTTAACTAGATTAAGTGGATTATCGATTATACTCAGTATCTTGATGACTACAATCGTAATTATAGCAAGTTATCTGATGAAGTTTAAAATGGGTATAACAAGAATTCCTAGTTATATATATTCAGCCCTAATCTTTTTAATGATTGGACAGTCAATATCATACTATATCGAACTACCATCTAACCCTGGTGTATTGATGTTAATGATAGGTGCAATTCTATTTGGAATCAGTGATTTAATACTCGCACCAATCTATTATAAAGACATGAACTCGAAAATAATGGTCTTTTTAAACTTAACAACTTACTATAGCGCACAAATTTTGATTGCATATTCACTCTTTTTCCTATAGAATATGATTAATATTAAATTTGAGTGAACTTTTGTACTATAGGTGATCGGATGAAAACGAAATATGATTGTATGATTCACCATCAACTCTTAAAAAAAGATATCATTAAAGGGCCAGTGGTAGATTTAAAGCTATTAAATTTCTATGAAAGAGATTTGACTGAAGATATTCCTTACTATTGTTTTCATATTATGCTAGCAAATGAACCCATCGGAAAAATTACGTTAAGACTGGGATTTAATGAGTATACTTTTATCCATGGACATATCGGATATGGCATCGCATCACGCTTCAGAGGACATAATTATTCGTTTTATGCACTTGAAATGATTAAAGAACTAGCGAGAGAACACGGATTTAGAAAACTAGTGATAACGACAGATTCAAGAAATGAGCAATCCATCCATACAGTATTAAAAAGTGGTGGTGAATTGATAGAAACAGAAAAGGTTATACCTCATGATCATATATACTATGTATTAGGAATAGAAACACTTAATGTTTACGAAATCTCATTATAGATCTCGTAAACTTTTTTTTACTTTATAATCTCAAAATAATATAAGAAAGAAAAGTAATTTAAAAATGTCCGATTTAGAAGATATACAAAATGGGACATTTATGAATTTTGATCCTAATTAAAAAATGAAAAGAAGCTGCTGATATTCATAAATTACATCTATAATAATTACAAAATGATGGCCGAAATTATTTGCAGAAAATCGTGAAAGAAGTCATACAAATTCTTAAATATTTTAAAAGGCTATATGAATAAAAAATATGACGAAATCAGTTGATCTATTTTCTATATTATAATGTTTATATTATAGAGATATATCGTTAAAATTAAATAAAAGTAGGTATATAGAGTTCAAAAAGAACGTTCTCTACTAAATATTGTGAATAATGAGTCATGGTAATTCACATATACTTCAAAAAAACCATTTCTTACAATTTCCTTAAGCGAATGGAAATCGATTTTCTGGAGATATAGTAAATTTCAGGAAAATACAAATAAACACATATATGTAATAAATAAAGGCTGGAATGTGCTAAAATATAGTAAATTAGCATAAAAACCACACAAAATGACATTTTCTAGATAAAAACAGATTAATATATCTAAATTGAAATATTTGTGAAACGAATTATACATATAATGTGATTACAAGACACGCTTATGGAGGTATCAATATGCATAACCTTTTAATTCTTGCAGAGGATAAAACACCCTTTAGTGAAATAATCGATCACTTTAAGAAAGATTTTTTTAGCGTCTTTGTTAAACCACTCAGTTACCTTAAAAACAATGTTGATGACCTAAATGGATTTGACTTTATTTTACTCTCACTTAGCGAAAACGAATCTGACAATTTTTCAATGATTCAGACAATAAAAGATAATACTATATGTCCTCTTTATTTGTTCTCAAAAGAGCTTGATGACGAAGACAAATCAAGATATTTAGAGTATGGTGCTGAAGGACATGTTACAATCCCTTTTAGCTCAAAAATTATGGCAGCTAGAATTAAATCTGTCCTAAGATTCATAAATAAACTTAAACATGTGAAACAAAATATCATCAAAATCGGTAAACTCGTGATCAGTATGGATAATCGAGAAATCATTTATGATGGTGCTCAAATCCAATTAACAAAAGTTGAATTTAAAATATTAAAAATACTTGCTGAACATAAAAATATTGTTGTTTCAAAGGATAAAATCATTCACTATGTATGGGATGAAGATTCAAGTGCTACAGATAATGCACTAGGAATTCATATCACGAGACTTAGAAAAAAAGTAAGATGCAGTCAATCTCAAATTATTGAAACTGTATGGGGGCTTGGCTACAGACTCAACCACAAGCTTTGTGATGAAGAAACACAATTAAACGATTAGAAAAACATTATAGTGACTAGAGTGCTTAGTCACTTTAATTTTATAAAGCGAAAAAATTATTCTTTCTTATTTATTTAATTTACAATCTGAAAAACAAATGAAAGAATTGATTTCTATAATAGATATTGTTTTGAAATGATGTTTTTAAACGAGAGGTACTATAATGATAGATTTACACGCTCACATTTTGTTTGGTGTAGATGATGGTGCACCAACTATAGAAGAATCAATAAAAATGCTAGAATCTGCAGCGAAATCTGGTATACATTCCATATGTTTAACTCCACACGTATCACCATACCGCAAAGGTTTAAGTAACAAAGAAGAGATCATTCAAACTTTTAAATTGCTTCAAGAGGAGATTAAAACAAAGAATATTAATATATCGCTTTTTTTAGGTGCTGAAGTTGATGAGCATGATGCCATTTTAAGTACTTTGCAAGCTGGAAACACATTAAATGATACCAAATATGTCTTAATTGATTTCTCAAGACGAGATATCGATATCTCTGAGATTTTATATGAGCTTAGACTATATGGTTACAAAGTCATTATTGCGCATCCTGAACGTACAAGATACTTCAATATTGAGTTATTAAAACATTTGAAACGTGAAGGAGCACTTTTGCAAGTGTCATCACCTAATCTAACCGGAAAAATTTATCGTACAGTCTGTAAAAGAGCAAGACTTCTATTGAAAGAGAACTTGATTGATGTGGTCGCAAGCGACGCACATTCAGCAAGTGATGTTTCAAGTATGAAAAATGCATTCAATTATGTTAAGAAGAAAAAGGGAATCAAAGTTGCTGAAAAGTTATTTTTAGAAAACCCAGCAAAAATCATAGGCATTTAGTCATCTAAGGGAGAATATCATGCAAGAACAAGGAACAAATGAAATTGATTTACTAAGTTTATTTAAGATGTTAATGAATAAATGGTATTGGATTGTAGGATCAACCGTCCTATTCTTCTTTATTGCATTTATTTACGCGACAGAACTTCTAGAAGATGAATATACAGCGAATGCCTCGATGATTGTTTTGGTGAGCAGCGAAGATTTAAATCAAGACCAAAGTTATCGTTTTGGTCAAAGCTTGGCTAAAACCTATACAGAACTTGCGAAAAGTGATACCGTAATCGTCAGAGTGATGAATGAGTTAAACCTGAATTATTCTCATAACGAGTTTAGAAATATGATAACTATTACTGGTGTACCAGAAACAATTATCATTAAATTAGAAGTGGTATCCTATAACGATGAAGAAGCGATGTTAATCGCTAATAAAATGATTGAAGTCATGCAAGCAGTTAGCTTAGATTATGAAGGTTTTGACAATATTGAAATTCTTGACACTGCACACTTGCCAGAAGGGCCAAGTGGTCCAAATCGCTTACTATATGTAGTAATTGGAGTTATCCTTGGTGGTATTGTTGGAGTTGGTGTAATCTTTATCGTTGAAATTTGTGATAGAACAGTGAAATACCCTAGTGATATTGAAAAAAGATTGGGGTTACGCGTTTTAGGAACAATTCCTAATTATCATATGGAAGAGGAGATTGAAACACTATGAATAGACTCAATAAGCTAAACAAGCGTTTAGACTCCTATATTGCTATATCAAGCAAAGAACCGAATTCTGTCATTTCTGAACAATACAGAAAATTAAGAACTAATATTGAATTATCTCATTTTGATAAAGGTATCAAAGTTATTTCTCTTACATCAACTATGATGATGGAAGGAAAAACAGTTACATCAATCAATTTAGCAACAGTCTTTTCACAAACAGGAAAAAAGACTTTGCTAATCGATATGGATTTAAGAAAGCCTAAAATTCATAGAGGATTTCATTTAAGTCATAAAGAGGGCTTATCCAACATCATTACTGAAAATCTTGATTTAAGTATAGCAATACACCAGGTTGCACCACATTTAGATGTGATCACAGCTGGTAACAAACTACCGTTTCCTGCAGAGTTTCTGATGAGTCAGCAGTTAAAAGATTTGATTGCTTTATTAAGAGATAGATATGATGTCATTATTATTGACACACCTCCGATGACTGCAGTAGCAGATGCAGCGATTATATCCAGTTTTGTGGATGCGACCATATTGGTCATCGCGTCTCGTGAGACCAATATAGACGCCTGTGAAAGAGTTATTAAAGAGTTACAAAGTAATGGTGCTAATATTATTGGTAGTGTACTGACTAGAATTCGAAAAAGAGATACCAATTATTCGAATTACTATTATTACCGATACGCTGAAAAGTAAATTTTCACTGGTATAATAGACAATTAATTATAAAAAAACCTTTTTCACCTTTACGCACTTTTCATGATATGGTATGATAATTTTATCAAGGTATATCAAAGATATATAAGGGGAACACAGAATAATGGAAAAAGCAATTGTTATTTATTCAAAGACAGGCAACACACTTGGAGTTGCAAATCGATTAGCAGAAAAGATGAATATTGAAGTTTTAGAAGTCAAGGCAGCAAGTGATGATCCAAATGTGATGAATCCAGTTTTGACATATGTACCAGACGTAAGTTCATATAAACATTTAATCTTTGCTTCACCAGTTCATGGATTTAGTTTATCTAAAGTTATGCAAACTTACTTAAATCAATTGCCTGATTTAAATGGGAAAACAGCAGATATTTTCATTACTCATTTCTTTCCATTTGCATGGATGGGTGGTAATAGAACATTAAAACAAATGAAGCAAATTCTAGAAAATAAAAACGTTAAAGTCAACCAAATGACTTCTGTCAATTGGAAATCAAAAAAGAGAGAATCTGTCATTGACCAGATGATTCTAAGTTATTCAAAGTAATATTTTCATACAACAAGAACTATAGGTAGAATTTTTAGAATTTTTTTGTTCGATTTTGTGCAAAATTAATTTAATAATTGAAAATTATTGTATACTATACTTAATGAAATCTTAATGATGAATGGGGATACAGATGAAAAAAGGTGATTTGAAGAGATATTTAAAACTATCAAAATACGTATTTTTTGACGCTATCATGATAGCTATTTCTTACTTAATCGCTATTTTTATGTTCATGGTTTTAGAACTTCCACTAGATGAAACTGCATTATTCATTGCTTTACCTTCAGTCATCGCATTTAAGTTAATCGTCTACTATTTAACTGGTATGTATAAGATGCTTGAGAATCATGTTGGATTTGAAGATGTTATTAAGATTTCTTTTGTTGCTATTTTTTCCAATATCATTATTGTTATTTTTATAGCAACTACAAACATTAATTTCATGTACAAGTCAGCTTATTTCTTTATTACCATTGCTGAAATAGGACTAGTAACATTACCTAGAATTGCAAATCGTATTATTATCTATATCAAGACAAACTACGATTGGAATAGAGCTCTTGGTAAAAGAACATTAATCGTTGGTGCTGGAGATGCTGGTGAGTTGGTTGTTAAAGAAATTTATCGTAATAAAGAATTAAATAACATTCCATTAGCATTTGTTGATGATAATAAAGATAAAATTGGAAATAGACTATTAGGAATTCAAATCATTGGACCAATTAATAGAATTAAAGAATATATTGATGTTTACAAGATTGAAGAAGTTATTATCGCAATCAACTATTATCCAAATAAGGAAATGCAAAAGTTAGTTCAAATGGTAGCAGATAAAAATGTTAAAATTAAAAAGTTACTCTCTATGACGAATGTGGATGCAAATCAAAAACCTCAAATCATTGATGTGAAGATTGAAGATCTCTTAAACCGTGATGAAATTATCTTAGATGATGATTGCATTAAAGATTTCATTAAAGATGAAGTAGTACTTGTCACAGGTGGTGGTGGTTCAATTGGTAGTGAGTTGTGCAGACAAATTGCAGAACTCAATCCAAAACAACTCATTATCTTTGATATTTATGAAAATAATGCTTATGACGTTCAACAAGAATTACTTAGAAAGTTCCACAAAGCTAATAAACCGCTGGATTTAAAGGTTTTAATAGGTAGTGTTTACAATCGTCAAAGATTAGAACATGTCTACAAGACATTTAAACCAACCGTTGTTTTCCACGCTGCAGCATATAAACATGTACCATTGATGGAAGATAGTGCAGTAGAAGCGGTAAGAACCAATGTTATTGGTACGTTTAACGCTTCAAGTCTTGCAAATCAATATAATGTTAAAAAATTTGTATTAGTCAGTTCAGATAAAGCAGTGAGATCAACCAATGTGATGGGCGCAACCAAACGGTATGCAGAACTCATCATCCAGGAACAACAATCTCACGCTAAAGATACTAAATTCTCATCAGTTCGATTTGGTAACGTCTTAGGTAGTAATGGTAGTGTGATTCCACTTTTCAAGAAACAAATCGCAGATGGTGGACCATTAACTGTTACACATCAAGACATTACAAGATACTTTATGACAATACCTGAAGCTGTAGGATTGATTTTACAGTGTGGTGTTTATGCACAAGGTGGCGAAGTCTTTATTCTTGATATGGGTGATCCTGTTAGAATTGTTGATTTAGCTGAAAAGATGATAAGTTTAGCTGGTCTTAGACCAAATGAAGATATTAAGATTGAGATTACAGGACTTAGACCTGGTGAAAAACTATTTGAAGAGTTACTTGTTGATCATAATCATGAAGATCAACATAGAACTCCAAATAACAAGATCTACATTGAAAAACAAAGAGAAGTTCTTGAAAGCGAATTAGAGCTTGAAAAGATTATTGAAACTCTTGAAAGTTATTCGAATGAAGATGTTAAAGTGTTTGTTGGTAAGGTTATTCCTTCTTATAAACGTAACGGAGATTAATTTGATAAATGAAAAAACGAACCTAGGTTCGTTTTTGTTTTGTAAAGGTTATTTCTCCGCTATTTAAAGGGATTAACAGGTCA
>CAKMKF010000182.1 GCA_927439925.1 uncultured Acholeplasmataceae bacterium
AATCAAATAATAACTTTAGATTCGGGCATTCTTGTTGATAAGAAACTAAATCTTCCAATATCTACGAGCAAGTTAAAAGATAACACTGACGAGAAGTCATCAAAGATGTCTTTCATGACTTCTTTTAAACTCAGTTTTTTAAACTTAGTGAAAAGAAGATTTAGAACAATACTTACATCACTCGCTGCAAGCATTGGTGTGATTGGAATCACTTTAGTGCTTGCTGTAGCTTTTGGTTATAACAGGTTCGTTGAAAGTAGAAAAACTGAAACGTTAAATGCTTTTCCTATTCAAGTTGATCGAATTTCTCTAGTCGTTCCACTGTTTGATGAATCATATCGTCCAAACTTAAATGCTTTTCCTGATGATGAAATCGCATATCCTAGAAATATCCAATATGAATTTCAAACGATTAATACATTGACTCCTGCATATTTTGAATATGTAAAGAACATGAATCCAGAAATTTATGAACATGTTCACTATAATTATAAAATTCAAAGTAACTTTGTTATTGATAATGATGGTGTCATTGTTGACCCAGTAACTATCATTAAGGAACTAGACGTGAGCGAAGCTTATATATCAGAAAACTTTGAAATCATCAAAGGGAAAATGATTGATTTAGATTCCTTTGAAGCAGTTATAACACTAGATAGATATAATAGACTTTCTAAGGATATTGCTCAGTCACTTGGGTTTAACGGTGATGATCCCATTAGCTTTGATGAACTTTTGGGTCTAAAACTGAAATGGATACCTAATGATGTTATGTATACATTCAATGGTGCTACTTATTCTAAAAATTTAATCGAAGATGTTTATGATTCAAATGAAGCTATAGAGATTGAAATTGTAGGTATTGTTCGTATTCAAGAAAAATTCAATATTGACTATCTACGCACAGGGGTCTTCTATAGCACACATCTGGCTAGTCATATCTTAAGTGATTCCAAGAATTCAGATATTGTCGTTTCACAACTTTCTTCAAATACCAACGTCATTGATAATACTGTGCTTACTCAAACAACAAAAGATACAGCACTTAGAAACTTGGGTTATGGTACTTACCCACTGGCTTATGTATTTTACTCAAAAACATTTTCTGATAAAGATTTAATTATGGATTATCTTAAAGCTTATAATGATACAGTATCTATTAATCAAGCTATTGAACCTTTAGATCTTGCTGGTATCGGACTAGCAACGATGAGAAGCGCAATCGATTCAGTGACTGTCATCTTAATTGTTTTTTCTGGAATTGCATTACTCATATCAAACCTAATGATTGGTATAATGACCTATACATCCGTAATTGAACGAACGAAAGAAATAGGAATACTTAGAAGTATCGGTGCGAGAAAAAAAGATATCGGAAATATCTTCTATTCAGAAACATTAATGATAGGTATATTTTCAGGGACTTTAGGAATTGTTTTATCTTACCTCTTGATTCCACTATTAAACATCATGCTGAAGTCGATGACTTTGATTGATAATCTCGCATATTTATTCTTCCCTTACGCCTTACTTCTCGTTTTAATCAATATCCTTTTAACCAGTCTAAGTGGGATCATCCCAGCTCACATCGCTTCAAATAAAGATCCAATCCTATGCTTAAGAAATGAATAGAGACATCGCTTGATGTCTCTATTTTCATTTAATAAATTTGCTTAATAATTTTGATTTCTTTTTTGTATATGGGGGATATCTAAAACTTAAGTCAATGATGGTAGAACGCCTTACAACGCCTTTACTATGACTAAATGTATCAAAGCTACTATACCCATGATAACTACCCATACCGCTCGCACCGACACCACCAAATGGAATGTTTTTATTTCCAAAGTGCATCAATGTATCGTTAATCGTCGCACCTCCAAAGGAGAGTTCTTCAATAACTTTCTTTTCCAATTTTTTATTCTTAGTAAAAAGATATAAAGCTAGTGGTTTATCAAACCATTTGATTTCTTCAATTAGGTCGTCTATGTCCTTAAATGTTAATAAAGGTAGTATTGGACCAAATATTTCTTCTTGCATGACTTTAGAATTTTTAGTGATGTGATTGAGTATGGTTGGTTCAAGCTTATCGCTAGAGAATCTTCCACCAAGAATGACTTCTTCATTTTCAATTAATTTTAATAATCTTACATGATTTTTCTCATTGATGATTTTTGGATAATCTTCATGATCTAAAGGATTTTCTCCAAACCAGGATTCGATATGTTGCTTCATTTTTTTTGTAAACTCTTCTTTAAGTTCTTCTTTGATTATGACATAATCTGGTGCGATACATGTTTGACCAGCATTGATAAATTTACCATAAGCAATTCTTTTCGCTGTCAAATCAAGATCTACTGTTTCATCAATAATTGCTGGGCTCTTTCCACCAAGTTCTAATGTTACTGGAATTAAGTTTTTACTTGCTTCACCCATTACAATCTTTCCAACACTTGTACTTCCTGTAAAAAAGATATAGTCATACTTCAATTTGAGCAATGCTTTACTTTCTTCTAAATCTCCAGTAAATACTGAAACAAATTCATCTGGAAAAATATCACTAATCATCTTTTGAATCACTTGAGATGTTTCAGGTGCATCTTGACTTGTTTTAATGATTGCAGTATTTCCTGCAGCTATCGCTCCAATGAGTGGTGATATAGCAAGTTGAAATGGATAGTTCCAAGGAGACATAATAAAAACAGTTCCGAATGGTTCTTGGTAAATATAACTTTTCGCATGAAACAAAGTCATAGGAGTTTTAACCTTCTTAGGTTTCATCCATTTTTTTAGATGTTTCATGACATCGTTTATTTCAGCAATTACAATTCCAATCTCTGTTAAAAAGGATTCAAACTCGCTTTTATTTAAATCTTTCTTTAACGCATCTTTAATCTCTTGATCATAGGTTAAAACTGCATCTTTTAAACTACTTAAAGCTTCATATCTGAATTCGTAACTTTTCGTTTTTTGCGCATGATAAAATGCATGTTGTTTATCTAATACCATTTGATAGTTCATGAATAAAACCTCCGTCAGTATTAATAATAGCACTTTTTTTGATATAATCAACTTATGTTACATGAAAGAGGCCATATGTATATCGTCACAGGTGCTACCGGGCATATCGGAAACAATGTCGTTAGATATCTTGTTAGCTTAAATCAAGAGGTTAGCGTACTTGTTAGAAAATATGATGATTCTTTAAAAGATCTACCAATTGATATAAAGATTGGGGATGTTTTTAATCGAACTTTTTTAGATGAGGCTATCAATCCAGGGGATATCGTAATCCACTGTGCTGGATTCATTGATTTAATGAACATAGAAAAATACCAAAGCTTTCGAACCAATTATCTTGGTACAAAAAGAATTACCGATCTTTGTTTAAGAAAGAATAATCGCTTGGTCTATGTATCATCTGTCGATGCAATCCCTAAAAGTAAAAGAGGTCTCGTCTCCGAACCTCTTGAACTTAATCCTAAACAATTAAAAACCTATTACGCGAAATCTAAAGCATTAGCTACTGACTATATTATGGATTTAATGAGAACTGGATTGAACGCAGTTATTTTATACCCTTCAGCAGTCATAGGGATCCATGATTATAAACCCTCAGCAGCAGGAAGAGAAATATTGTCTGTGATGAATCATCGTATCGTATATTCCTTACGTGGAGGATATAACTTTATTGATGTTAGAGATGTTGCTAAAGCAATAGTTATCGCATCTAACTCTTCTATTAATGATCATATCATCTTATCCAATACCGATAGAACTATTCATCAACTATACCTTTCCATTGAAAAAGCTACAAATACTAAAAAATTCATTATTCCTATACCATCCTTTATAGCAAGACTGGCTGTCTTATTTACACCAAGGTACTCACAAATGATGATTTCAGCAATTCAAGATAATTATCATTACAGTAATGAGAAAATGAAAAAATACTTATTACCCACATTAACACCATTTGAAAAGACGATTGAAGACACGATAACTTGGCTATCTAGCTATTACAAAAAATAAAGAGCGACCGCGGTCGCTCTTCTCATTTATAGTATACCTAATTCATCTGCAATCTCTAGAAAAATATCATTAATCGGGAAATACTCAACCTCTAATTTTTGAAACATCTCATAAGTCATTTCATCTAGCTTAGAAAACATATCTAACGGTATATCTTCTTTATTCTCCAATTTCTTCAAAACGTCTTGTTCAAACTCAACGAGCTTGTCCATATCCTTTTGTTCGAAATTTTCAACTCCTAAAAGCTCATTTTGGAAATCAATTGTTGATAACAATAGATTGACATCCTTCGCCTTAGTCTCTAGATCTTTAACATTGTTTGAGTATGATTTTTTTAGTAGTTTCACGATTTCTTCTATTTGATCTACGATATAATAAAATCCTGTTTCAAAGATTTGATCTTCTTCGTCTGTATAAGTTTGATCGTCTATTAACCTGTCATATAAATGATCAATGACATCGATGACATGCTTAAAACGAATAATCAAATCGGAATTACTCTCAACCAAATATTTTAGTAAATCATGATTTTCAATTTTCCAATTGGCATACTCGTGATAAACTCTTTCATCACGCATAGATTTCACCTGCTTATGCTTTATTTGCTGAACCGAATACTTCTATTTTTTCCTTAATAACTTTCTTCATCGCTTCATATCCTGGAGCAAGAAGTTTTCTTGGGTCGAATCCTTTACCTTCTAAATCCTTACCAGCTTCAATATACTTTCTTGTAGCTGCTGCAAATTCTAATTGAAGTTCAGTATTCACGTTAATCTTAGATACACCCATTGAAATAGCTTTTTTAACCATTTCAGCTGGAATACCAGTACCGCCATGTAATACTAGTGGAACTCCACCTGTTACATCTGATACAGTTTGAAGTACGTCAAATCTGAGTCCTGGCCAATTTGCTGGATATTTACCATGAATGTTACCAATACCTGCTGCAAACATGTCTACGCCTGTTTCAGCGATTAGTTTACATTCATTTGGATCAGCAACTTCACCCATACCGACAACACCATCTTCTTCACCACCAATAGAACCTACTTCAGCTTCTACTGAAACACCTTTAGCGTGGCAAGCTGCAACAATTTCTTTTGTCTTTGCAAGATTTTCTTCAAATGGATAATGTGAACCATCAAACATAATTGAAGTAAAACCAGCATTTAATGCTTTATATGCACCTTCATATGTACCGTGGTCTAAATGAACTGCTACAGGAACTGTAACATTATAAAATTCATCTAATGCTCTAACCATTGCCATAACTGTCTTATATCCGCCCATATATTTAGCTGCACCTTCAGATACACCTAGGATAACTGGTGATTTAAGTTCTTCTACAGTTGTTAAAACTGCTTTAATCCATTCTAGATTGTTAATATTGATTTGTGCAACGCCATAACCTTCTTTGCGTGCCTTTAATAACATCTCTTTAGCTGATACGACTGCCATAATTTAATTTCCTCCTTGAAATTTTTACCACATCTATTATATTACAAACACTAGATTTTAGCAATAAATCTATTACTGTAACCGTTCACAAATCTTTAATTATCTCTATGTTTTACTGCCGCTTTAATAAAGTCTCTAAATAATGGGTGAGGTCTTAGTGGTCTTGATAGAAACTCTGGATGAAACTGAACAGCAACAAACCAAGGATGATCTGATAATTCTACCATTTCAACAAGTTGGTACTCGCTATTAAATCCAGATAAAACCATATTGCTTTCCTCGAATTGTTCCATATACTGATTGTTGAATTCATAGCGATGTCTATGTCTTTCTTTAATAATATGAGTTTGATATGCTTCATAAGCCTTCGTTCCTTTTTTGATTTCACAATCATATAAACCAAGTCTCAAGGTCCCTCCAAGATCCTCATCAGAAAGTCTTCCTCTTTGAAGAGAGATCACAGGATTTGGTGTGTTGGGATCAATTTCTGTTGAGCTTGCTCCTTCGATATTTAAAACATTTTGAGCATACTCGATTACAGCCAATTGCATACCATAGCATAATCCAAAGTAAGGGACGTTGTGTGTTCTAGCGTAAGTAATCGCAGCTAACTTACCATCAGTTGCTCGCTTACCAAATCCACCTGGAACTAAGACTCCGTCACAATCCTTTAAATGATCTTCGATATTAGATGCGTCGACCTCTTCTGCATTGATCCATTTTATTTGAACTTTTTGTGAATGAAAATATCCAGCATGCTTTAAGGATTCAGAAACAGATAGATAAGCATCATGAAGCTGAACATACTTACCAACTAAACCTATCTTTATCGTTCCTTCCAAGTGCTTGATTCTATAGATTAAATCTTCCCATGGTTTGATATCAGCTTCTACTTTATTAACATAACCAAAATGTTTCAATATCCAATCATCAATATGTTGTTTATGTAGGTTAACAATGACTTCATATAAGACATCAACATCTAGTGACTCAAAGACTGCATTTCGCTCTACGTCGCAAAATAACGCAATCTTCTCTTTATGCTCTTGTGAGATTGGAACCTCACTTCTAAGCATAATGATATCAGGATGGATTCCTAGACTCATTAATTCTTTAACGCTATGTTGAGTTGGTTTGGTTTTGATTTCGTTTGCTGCTTTTAAATAAGGGACAAGTGTATTATGAATATAGAGGGTGTTGTTGAAACCAAAATCGCGTCTGGCTTGACGGATAGCTTCTAAGAAAGGTAGTGACTCGATATCTCCAACGGTACCACCAATTTCAGTGATGACAACATCTGGGTCTGTATGTCTAGCGACATCGACTAACTTCTTTTTAATTTGGTCTGTAATATGTGGGATGACTTGAACAGTGGCTCCTAAATAATCGCCACGTCTTTCTCTTTTTAAAACGGTTTGATAAATCTTTCCTGTGGTAATCGATGAATGTCTATTTAGATTTTCATCGATAAATCTTTCATAGTGTCCTAAATCCAAATCTGTTTCTGCACCATCTTGGGTAACAAAAACCTCACCATGCTGATATGGACTCATCGTTCCTGGATCGACATTAATGTATGGATCAAACTTTTGCATAAATACCTTGAGTCCCCTACTTTTTAGAAGTTGACCAATCGCAGAAGCCGTGATTCCCTTTCCTAAACTTGATACTACCCCACCTGTTACAAAGATATATTTCGCCATTTTTACCCTCCTGATTTTTTAAATAAAAAGAATCCCCTATCCACTAGGAGACTCTTTGGTGTGCCCTTATCTATTATATCAAAAGAATGTTAAAACACAACCCATAAAATAACTTTTTAAAAAATTTGATTATGCAATTTCCTTAACGAAGTATTCACTATCTTTACTCACAAATCCCATTCTCTTTAGATATTTTTGATGTTTAAGATTGCCTGGTTTAGTGATTAAAGTGCTGTATCCTTGGGATATAAAATAATCTTTTTGTTCCTCATATAAAAATTTTCCGATTTTGAAATCGCGATATTGTGGGGTTACATAGTCAATTAGAATCTCAAAGATCTTTTTATCTTTTGCAATTCCGACAACTACACCTGCGGGTACCGTGTTTCTAAGAATAAATATTTTTTCATATTTATCATCCTCAAGATGATTTTCAATATTCATAAATGAACGCATATCTGAGATATGTGAATTCATAAAGTGATTGTAATAAACATTGTCCTTAATCGGTAAAAGTTTAAAGTAATCCTTTTTAGCATACATTTGGAATAAGTAATAGATGTTAATCATCACAATACCAGCATTCATAACACCTACAGGAAGTGCTCCAATTAAAAAACCATAAACTGCAAATAATAAAGAACCCCCTAGATTAATCCATCTTAGTCTCTTCACAGAACTCATCAATAGTGAAATCAATACGATGAGTGAGGCGACATATCCTAACCATTCTAATAATCCTGGCATTTTTAACACCCTCTCTTTACAACTATATTATACCTATACTTTAAAATTACCGATGAAAAAAGGGTATACGATTTTAGGTATACCCTATATTATCATTTTTAAACGCTTTGATTACTCATCATACATATCTTCATAATCATCCATGATTTCGTTATAATCATCTTCATCGTAGTCATCATCAAACTCGATTTCAGGTTCATCTTCAACGTCATCGTCCGTAGACTTAATTGGTAGATCAATCTCGATATAAGCTTTTTCTTCCTTAATTTCTTCATCGACTTCTTCTTCGTCTTCTTCATCGTCTTTAACAACTTCTTCTTCCTCATCTTCAAGTACGAATTCAGTAAAGTCTAAATCTTCTTCTACATCTTCTTCAATTTCTTCAGCATGAACAAAGGCGAAACCGTCTTTATCCCATAACTCTAAATTTCTTTCCTTCAAATCCCATTGGTCGTCCCCACAGTATACAAACTTTGCACTTTGTGTGATATCCATATAGAGCTGAGTCATTCTATCGATGTCGTCAAGTGAGATTTCTTTGATTTCAGCAACGCTCTTGATAATTTCTTGAATTGTTAGTGGCTTCGTACTTTCTTTCAAAAGTATCTCAGCAACGTCTAGCATTGCTAATGATTTCATTTTATCGCTCATTTCGTCCTCCTAAATGCGTATATATTGTATACTAATCATTTTGTTTTTGCAAGTCATTAATTATTTAATTGAGTAATTAGTAGAACAATCGCTAGGATGACTGCAATTACAACAAATAATTTCAACATCTTTTTAACGAAGGCAATCGTCCCAAAAACTAAAATGAATCCAACAAACACAATCCCTACAATTTTAATCAATTCTGGAAGTGGCACAATAAACTGTTCATACAGTCCTATGAGCTTTCCATCGATATCGAGTGAATCTTGTAGAAATCCGTTAAAGCGTCCATAAAGTGATTCTAAAAATCCTTTGATTGTTTCCCACATAGTTAATACCTCCTAGTACTTCAGTCTGTTTTCAACAGCCTTACTTAAAGTCAATTCATCTGCATACTTTAAATCTGTTCCAACAGGAAGACCGTATGCCAGTCTTGTTATAGAGATATCTTGATCGCTAAAAAGTGATTTTAAATATTTAGCAGTCATTTCTCCTTCAACTGTTCCACTGGTTGCAATAATCATTTCTTTAATCGATTTCACTCTACTTGATAAAGAGTCAATCGTTAAGTCCTTATCCGTAATACCTCTTGAAAAGTCAACTAGACCACCTAAAACGTGATATACACCATCATAAGTATTCATCTTTTCCATCACAAATACATCTTTAGCATCTGCTACAACCATTAGTGTTTCATGATCTCTAGATGGATTACTACAAATAGAACATAAATCTTGATCAGTAATCATGTGACACTTTGGACAAAATTTAATTTCATCTTTTAATCTTTTTAAATGATCAGAGAAACTAAGAATATCTTCTTGTTCGCTTTGTGTAATTAAGTGAAGTGCTAATCTTTCTGCAGTTTTCTCACCAATACCTGGAAGCTTTTGAAAATCTTCAATGATTTTCTTTAGGATGGATGGATACATTAAAATCCAAACCCACCTAAACCACCTGAAAATTGACCCATGGTTTCTTCTTGTTCTTTTTCGATTTGCTTAAGTGCGTCATTGACAGCTAAAAGTATAGAATCTTGAAGTAGTTCAACTTCTTCTAAAATTTCTGGATTGATTTGGACATCAATCACTTGTCTTGTACCTTGCATAACAACAGTAACTCCAGAAGATTTACCAAAGAATTCTTTTCTTTCTAAGGCTTCTTGAGCTTCCATCATTTGTTTTTGAATCTTTTTTAACTTATTCATCATATTTGGATTCATTTTTTATTACTCCTTTACGATTGCTTTATCCCCGAAGTATTCCTTAGCTAAGGATATGATTTCAGGTTCTTTTTTTTCATCATTTTGTAATTCCATGTATAGTTTCAAATCATATGGTGGAAGTTTAGGTTTTTTACTACCCTTCTTCCATAAATCTAAGTAAACTTCTTTAATGACTAGCCAATCCGTTTTCAATATAGCGATGATATCATCAACTAAATGTGTTTTACCGTTAAAAACTTCTAATGCCATTTTCTTTGTTTCAGGATCTAATAACCGTTTGCAAAGGTTAATGTCATCATAGACAATAAGCATTGTATCTGATACTGCTTCTAACTCTCCTTGAGATAGAAGATAGGCTACCATCTTTAAATGTGGTTTAGGATACGATTTTAAGTGTTCCCAACCAGATAGTAAGAGGTTCTTTTTATCTTTATCACTATTATTTAAAACAGTTTCAACTTGTTTAATCGTAACTAGTGGTTTTCGATCACCTGATTGAACCACTTGTTTCGGTTGAACCTTCATTTGTTGTTTCAACTCAGAGACTGCATTTTTTAAATCTTGAATGGTTGCTTCAAAATCAATAAACTTCGCAGTTTGGTGCTCCATCATCTTAATTAAAGCCAATTCCATGTAAGCACGTTTTTGATGTGTAGTTTTCATATCGATCTGAAGTTGATTGAGAATCTCTAAATAAAAATATATTTTATCTAGCGAGAAGATACTTAAGATCTCCTGGTATTTGTGGTGCTCTACTTTAACTGTTTTTTCGATTAAAATATCACGAAGTGCTAAGATCAAATCGTTTGCAATTCTACTAATCTCTTTACCTTCAGCAAGTAAATCTTTTAAAATAACCATTGCGTTACTAATCTCTTTATTGGAGATAGATGTTAATAATTGAGTGATAGATTTCTTTGATACACTACCAGAAACTTGGTGAACATCATCTTCAGTAATGGTATCACCTGAATAAGATATTGCTTGGTCTAATAAACTAATCGCATCTCTTAATCCACCTTCAGCGTTTTCTGCAACTGCATAAATTGCTTCTTCAGATATTTTTATTTTTTCTTTATCTGCAATCTGTTGTAGTTTCTCAATGATATCATTAGTCTCGATGTTCTTAAAATCGAAACGTTGGCATCTTGATAAAATCGTTGGTGGAATTTTATGAACTTCAGTAGTTGCTAAAATAAAGATGACATGTTTTGGTGGTTCTTCAAGAGTCTTTAAAAGTGCGTTAAACGCTCCTGGTGTTAACATGTGGACTTCATCGATGATATAAACTTTATATCTACCAACAGAAGGCATATACTTCACTTTATCTCTTAAATCTCTGATTTCATCTACACCATTATTGGATGCAGCATCGATTTCAATAACATCTGGAATGTTTCCATTATCGATACCCTTACAAACATCACATTCGTTACATGGTTCAATAGAAGGTTGATGTGTACAGTTTACTGCTTTCGCGAATATTTTAGCGATAGAAGTCTTCCCTGTACCACGTGGTCCACTGAATAAATAAGCATGGGCAATCTTATCATGCAACAATGCATTTTGAAGTGTCTTTATGATTACTTTTTGTCCTGAGACTTCGCTAAATGCTCTTGGACGATAAGCACGATATAATGCTACATATGCCATCAGTTAACCCTCGCTTTCTTTCTTTTCTAATTATAACACATATTATATTCAATAATATGATTTAAAATATGAATTTAGCCGATTATTTTCCTAAACAAAATTTTGAGAATAGTTCGGTAAGTAAATCATCTGCATAGTTTTCTCCAAGTATTTCACCTAGAGCCCGCCAAGCAGCAGTTAAGTCAATTGCGTAGACATCAACAGGCATATCAAGATTAATTGATTTCAATACATTCTCTAACGATTCTTTCGCTTCCTTAACTTTCATGATATGTCTAATATTCGATAAATAATTAAAATCTCTTTGTCCGATATCTTCTAATGATAGTAATTTTAAAATAGCTTTTTCCAAATCTTTTAATCCATATTTTGTAATCGTTGAAATCATGATAACCTCTTCCATTGATAATGCTTTAGGAAGGTCTGATTTATTCGCGATAATAATTCTTTTTTTATTCTTCGTGAGTTCTAATAATTCTTTATCTTCTTTCGTTAATGCTTTACTTTGATCTAAAACAAGCAAGACAAGTTCCGCTTCATGAAGTGCCTTCATCGAGCGATCTACACCAATTCTTTCAACAATATCTACAGTCTCTCTGATACCTGCCGTATCGATTAATTTAAGTGTCACTCCACTGATATTAATATAGGCTTCAATTGTATCTCTTGTAGTCCCTTCAATCTCTGTAACTATCGCTTTTTCTTCATTTAATAAAGCATTTAACAAGCTAGATTTACCAACATTTGGCTTACCTATAATAACAGTTTTGACACCTTCTCTGATTAATTGATTTTTATGCGACTCAATTAAGAGTGCATCGATATCAGATATTAAGTCAATTGTTCTTGGACCTATAATTTCTTTACTCATTACAATTGCATCATCATATTCTGGGTAGTCAATATTCACTTCAATTTGAGCAATAATCGTTAAAAGTTTAGATCTTAAATTTCTAATCAATCTTGAGGTTTCTTTTTGAACACCGAGGTTAGCTATCTTTAAAGCTTGTTCACTTTTAGCGTGAATGAGATCCATAATAGACTCAGCTTCTACTAAGTCAATTCGTCCATTTAAGTAAGCTCTTTGTGAGAATTCACCTGGTTCAGCAAGTCTAATATCTAATGATAAAATTCTTTCTAAAACCTTTTGCGTGATTAAAATACCACCATGTAAGGATACTTCTACAGTGTCTTCTTTGGTGAATGTTTTAGGTGCTTTAAGTATAGCAACCATCACTTCATCTAATACACTACCATCAGCATTTAAAATGTGACCGTAATGCAAAGTGTGGCTTTTCGCTTTATTCAAATTTTTGCCTCTAAAGATTTTATTAAATTCAGAAATAGAGGTTTCACCTGTAATTCTGATGACCGAAATTCCTGCAGTTCCAAAGGCTGTTGAGATTGCAGCAATCGTATCAAAGTTCATATTTTATTCCTCGACTGAGTTAGGTTTTTTACTCTTTATTTTTGGTTTTAAAGGATTGAATCCTCTAGAAATATCTCTTAATAAAATAAACACAATAACGAATACCCCTAGGAAAGCACCAATCATAATATAACCGCTACCTAGAATTAAACCAATCATTGCAGTAAACCAAATGGTTGCTGCTGTTGTAATTCCTTTAACCACATGCGTTTGATCCTTGATGATTACACCAGCACCAACAAAACCGATACCAGTAATAACTTGTGCAATAATACGTTGTCCTTCTGGATCAATGAGCACTCCTGTTGATTGTAGAAATATCTGATGCTCAAACATAAGGCGTTGCATGATAGCGATCCCTGCACTACCCATAGCAACTAGGATATGTGAAGAAAGTCCCGCTGCTTTACCAACGTTTTGTCTTTCTAGTCCTACGAAAGCTGCTACCAAAAAGGTAATTACCAATGGTAATAGTACTTTTAACAATATTTCCGTTACTGATAAATTGAAATCTAAAATCATATAATTCTCCCTTCTGTTTCACGAAGCTATGAAACCTTATACTTTTTTATTTCTTTCTTTATACATTTGATTAAAATGTGTTTTTTCTGAATCTTTAGTATATCCTAAAATCATTTCTAAATTGACATTGGTTGCTGCATTAAAAATATGATCATCAACATTTGGATTGTCTTTTTTCATCATCTCAATCATTTGTTTGATTTCTCTTCTTTTGGATGAAGTCTTTTCTGCAACTACTGTGCATCCACAATTCATAGACTGTATGCCACTATGCTTCAACCATCTAATAATATCTTTTTCTTTAACGAACATCATTGGACGAATCAATTCAATTCCTTCAAAATTCTCTGCCTGAATTTTAGGAACCATCGTTTGAAATGAACCGTTATAGAAGATGCTCATCATCGTTGTTTCTATGACATCATCGAAATGATGTCCTAAAGCTAATTTGTTACATCCTAATTCTTTTGCTGCGTTATATAGAAACCCTCTTCTCATTCTTGCGCACATATAACACGGGTTTTCTTTAGCAATCTTACCAACAACACTAAAAACTTCTGAGTTTCTTATCGTTAATGGGATGTTTAAGTAATTGGCATTCGATTCTAAGAGTTCTCGATTACTTTCTCGAAACCCAGGGTCCATTGATAGAAAAACGAGTTCAAAGGGGATTTTGTTATGTCTCTTTAACTCTTGAAATAGCTTTGCTAGAATCAAAGAATCTTTTCCACCTGAAATACCAACAGCTATTTTATCACCAGGAGAAATAAGTTCATACTCATTAATTGCTTGTACAAATGGTCTAAAGATATCTTTCTTATATGTTTTTATTAAACTTTTTTCAATCTCATCGAGTGGTAGTTTAGGAGTCGTTACCGTAATAAATTCACAAGATGACATGATTTATGACTCTTCCTTAAACTTTCTAACAACCTCTTCAACATCTTTAATAAATTGTGGCAATTGCTCCCAGCTTTCTAGTTTAGCACCACTCGCTTTAGCATGTCCACCGCCACCATAAAGGTTAGCAAGTTTATCAATTGTTGGTCCGTTAGATCTTAATCTAATTCTAATTTCATTTGGATACTCAATCATGAGTGCCCAAACAGGATATCCTTGAATACCACCAATTAAACCAACCATAGATGCTGCTTGTTCATCACTAACCATATATTTATCAATGACATCTCTTGTCATCTTTAAATAGATAAAACCATTTTCTGTTACAAAGTTTGAATAGACATAGCCTTTTAAAGCTACCATTTCTAATGATTCTTGAGAGAGTTTTCCATCGATATACTCGACATCGACACCTTTTTCGATTAGCATACCAGCCAATTGATGGGTTAACTTAGAAACTCCTCTAAATCTGAATCTTCCTGTATCAGTTACGATTCCTGTGTATAATGCAATCGCTCCATCTAAAGTAAGTTTTAATTCGTTTTTGAATTTATAGTAAAAATAAGCAATCATCTGTGCACAAGATGGAAAGCTAGTATCTACCCATCTAAGATCACCATAATCATCAACAGGTATGTGATGATCAATCTTGATAACTTCTTTTCCTAAGGTATATCTCGAATCACTAATTCTATCTTGTACTGCTGTATCGACCACTATCGATAAGGCATTATCATATGCATCATCAGTAATATTATTCATTTGTCCGACAAAGTCAACAAAGTCGGATTTCTCGCCAACAACGTAAACTTTTTTATTTGGAAATGAATTTTCGATAATATTTTTCAATCCAAACTGTGATCCGTAACAATCCCCATCTGGTCTTTTATGACCGTGGATAATTATTACATCATATTCTTTAATCTTATTTAGTATTCTTTGCATGTTCTTTTGCCCTCTCATCTAAGTCTTTTAAAACCAAATCAACCTCATCCCAATCCTTAAGGCTTGCTCCACAAGCCAAGTTGTGTCCACCACCACCATACTTCTTAGCGATATCCACGATTGTGATACCTCTTGCTCTAAATTCGCCAACAATTAAATTATTTTCAACATCTTCAGTAAAGTTAGCCCAAATAGGAACTTCTTTAATTCCTGCCATTTGATTAACCATACCTCTAGAAATTGCTTGAAATTCTAATCCACTTTTTTGGATAATGTCTATATCATTTTTACGATATGCAACATTATGTTTTGTCATCTCAAAATTTGAGAATAAATTCTTCGTTTGTCTTTTAAGTAATGTCTCTGTATAAATATAATCATAAAATTCCTGAAAGGATGGATTAAATCTAGTAATATAAGATGCTAATTCGAATGTTTTACTTGCATTGTTTAAATATAGAAATCTTCCAGTATCAGTAACCATACCTCCATATAGATAAGTCGCTGCTTCAGGAGATACGCGTAATCCAAATTCTTTAATAAAATCAACAATCATTTCAGATGCAGATGCGAAGGTTGCGTCTTTATAAAATGCAGTAACTTTTGCAACATCGGTATCATTTTGATGATGATCAATAATGACTATATCACTTGCTTGTAAATATCTATCATCTGATATTAATCTTGAAACTGAAACATCTGTGATAATTGCTAATGCATTGATATAATAAGCGTCTGGTATATCATGCATCTTTGCTTGATAAACCATTTCATTCATATCACCTACAACATAAACCTTTTTTTCTGGATAATTCTCCTTAATGGTTAAGTATAAACCATATTGGGAACCTATCGCATCCATGTCAGGTCTTATATGTCTATGAATTATGATTTGATCGTAGGATTGAATCAGTTCAAAAATTTGTTTTTTTATGTTCATATAGGGTTAATATTCCTTTCTTTAAGTATTAGAATAGTATAACATAAAACGATGAAAAAAGCGATTAGGTATCGCTCTTTTTATAGTTAGATTGCTCTTTAATTAAGATATCTGAAGGCTTCTTTTTTCCTAAGTATTTCTTTTTAGCGAAGAATACAATATAAGTAGAAAGAATTAAAATAACAAGATAAACAATGAGTGAAATCCATAGGGTAGATAGATAGTCATCCATCTCATGTGTAAAAGCAGGGTAGATATCAAAATCGGTTAATTCTGTTAAAGGTAATATTTCATTTTGATCATAATATGACGTTAATTTGTCTTCTATAATAAAATCTGATTCTACCAATTCAAAGGTGTCTGAAAATATTGTGTTCTTGTATTGATCTAATAAAAGAATCTCAGTATACTCATTTTCTAAAATGACTTCTTTTGAAACTCCAAATTCGGTCATGTCCTGATTTAAGGCCATCATGATATTGAGAGTTCTAAATTTCATAAACTCTAAATCGATCGTATTGGTACCGTCAGAGAATCTTAGATAATAAGTAGTACTCATGATATCATCACTTTTTAACATTATGTAAATATAGGTATCCACCAATAGTCCTTCATTGATAATGGATACATCAGCTATCTCATATATAGAAATCTCATAGCCTTGGTTATTGGTTTCATATAGAAATGTTCTTTGATTATAATCTCGAGCACTTCCATAGAAAAAGATATCATCAGACAGCTCTACAGCTTTAGCTCCTTCATTTTCAAAATATTGAATCGTCATTGAGCCTCTTGCATAATCTAGGACAAACCAAAAAGTAAAGACTGCTAAAAGTGCATAGATGATACGCCCGAATATTTTCATTAGCTATGAATTCCTAATTGATTATCTTGAGCATATTTTTGTGCATCTTGGAACCAACGATATAAATATCTATTGTTATAAACAAGTTTTGTATCAGATGATAAGTAATTCCATGAAAATCCGTTCTTAATTAGTAAATAGTTTAACATCTCTCCATCTACCCACACATAACCTAGAGATCTTCCATAGGTTTCAGTAGAACCTAGGTATGGATCAGATTGAACATAAATAGTAGCTCCTGATTTATTTAAATAACTGGTTGTAAATGCTTTCGCTTCAGGACCCCAGGGATCAGCAACAGGATATGTTTCAGGTGTATCGACACCTAAGAATCTCATGCGGGAATCTCCTTCAAATCCTGGAGAAAAACTTGCTGTATCTCCATCATTGATATTAGATACTGTTACTTGAACCATTCCTGAAACGGTTGTGTTTCCCCAAGTATTGTTTAAATAACTTAAATTGATATCAAAAATTTCTGATTTTTCATATGGGTGTGCTCCGAAAGGCTCGATGTAACTTGGAATGTATGCATCCCATTGTGTTAAATTAAATGTTCTTGAACCAGCTGTAACAGCACTACTTCTGATGTACATTTCATTCCACATTACGAATAACATATTCCCTAAATCATAAATAGTATCGATAAATGTATCATTTTTATATCTTAATTGAACAACGTCATTACCATCAAATAACAAGACGTTACTATCTTGATCAGCAATATCTTTTAAGGATTGTGTAGAACCACGATAAATGAGTAAATGTGTTTCGCCTGATTCAAGCATACCAGTTAATTGGATTCTATGATTGACTTCATAGGATCCATTCATAAATAAAGCTATATGATAATCCGCCAAATCAATCGTTGAATCTGTTGGGTTATAGATTTCTATCGCTCTATTTACACCTTCACCTGAAAGATATTTAGAAATGAAGAGAGTTTCTGAGTCATCAGTGAACGAATTTTTATAAAGGTAAACCGTGATTGTTCCTGTCTCAGGAGCTGGATGACCTATTTCTAAATCTTTATATCCAGCGAACAAGTCTTGTTGGTATTCATCATTTTCAATATATTCAAAAGTATAGTTTTGAATAAAGTCATATTCTAAAGCTTCTTCAATTTCTCTTTTGAGTAGATTAGTTAAATCCGGAAGGATAGATCCATTCCATGTAATATAAACATTAACAGTTTCTCCAGTTGGAAGAAGATCACCTGCTTCAAAATCTAAGTATCTAGAAAAATCGTAATCAGCTTTCGCAAAATTATATTCATATAAAAGATTATATTCGATATTTAAATCATCTAAAGCTGTTATAACTTCTGATTCTGTTTCATCTATAAACGTTGGAAGGATCGTTCCATTGTTAGCGATATAAATCTTTATCACTTCACCTGAAGTTACCTTTTTGCCAGTAGCATAGCCGGCCTCATAGCGAATAAATTCACCATGTGGGATGGTGACATCGAGTTCATATAAAACTTCATATTCAAGATTTAATTCAGTGAGCTCGACAATAGCATCTTCTTCAGTCAAATTAGATAAATTTGGAAGAAGGATATCCTTTGAACAAGCTGTTAATAGTAGTATCAACAATACCATGGGGATTAGTTTTCTCATAGCTTGTCTCCTTTCGTTAGTGGCAAGTATTATTATATCATAATTGCCATACATTATATAAATATAATGAAAAAAGGGCTTGCCGAAGCAAACCCTTTTCATAAATTGTAATAAATTGTTATTCAGCAGGACCTGTCATAGTATGAGAACCTAAATACATAACTGTATCTACGTCATATGCAACCCATTCAGCAACATTCCATGTTGTTGTTGGACCAGTCACTGTAGCTGCTCTTACTAATGTATGATCAACTGTACTATCGGTACCGACTTCCCATGATGTACCTGGGTCAACACCAATAACTCCAAAGACATCAATAACTACATCATTCTTCAATAATGCAACTGCATCATCTCCGTTAAAGAATGTAATATTTGATACAACATCACCTTCTGCAATGATAGCTGCATTTGCGGATTCGTTATAAACAACATAAACTTCTCCATGAGCTAATGTTCCTGTTAGAACGATATTGTTACCAATTGTAGCTGAACCATTTGAATATAGGCCAAGCTTGTAAATTGATAAGTCAACTGTAGCACCAGTACCATTATAGATTTCAATAGCCTTGTTACTGCTTGAACCTTCGATATATTCAGAGATGAATAAATCTGTTGCAGTTGGAAGAACAGGACCAGTCATAGTATGAGAGCCTAAATACATAACTGTATCAATATCATACGCAACCCATTCAGCAACATCCCATGTTGTTGTTGGACCAGTCACTGTAGCTGCTCTTACTAATGTATGATCAGCTGTAGTATCTGTACCGACTTCCCATGATGAACCTGGGTCAACACCAATAACTCCAAAGACATCAATAACTACATCATTCTTCAATAATGCAACTGCATCATCCCCATTAAAGAATGTTGCTGTTGATGCAACATCACCTACTGCAACAATAGTCGAAATAGCAGATGCGTTATATAACACGTAAACTTCACCGTGCGCTAGAGTTCCAGTTAATACTTGATTGTTACCAATAGTTGCTGACCCATTAGAGTAAACACCAACTTTGTAGATTGATAAGTCAACTGTAGCACCAGTGCCATTATAGATTTCAATAGCCTTGTTATTGCTTGATCCTTCGAGATATTCAGAAATGAATAAATCTGTAGCAGTAACTGTTGGGGCTGCTGGAACACCAATAAGGATTACAAACTCTACAACTTGTGTAACTGTACCTAGAGTAACTGTAGCAGTAACTGTAACTGATTCTTGTGAACTTGGAATTGTTACAACGCCATCATTTGTGAATGTTGTTGTATTGCTTGATACCCAAGCAATTGTAGTTCCGTGTAGTCCAACAGTTGGAAGAGTAATTGTAACAGCTTCAGTGATTGTTGCCGGTAATGTTAATTCATTAGCTGCTAAAGCAACTTTACTTGTATCATTTGTAGCAACTTCAGTAATGATTGTTGACTCCGTGAAATATAAGTATGGAGCATTGTTCCATGCTAATACGTTTGTGATATCAACAACATCACCAACTTGAAGACTTGCTAATAATGCAGCAGCTTCAGTTGATAACGCTACTCTTGAATCCCATTTCATACGAATCATAGCACCGTCAGCTAGTCTTTCAAACATAACTGAAATATTTCCATAACTTTCAGTTGGGAAACTTTCAACATACATTTGAGTCATTGTAACGATTTGTCCTTGGTATGAAAGCATATCATCATTTAATGCAACAGCATCAACATTGACAGCAGCTGGTAATGTAACAAC
>CAKMKF010000183.1 GCA_927439925.1 uncultured Acholeplasmataceae bacterium
GCTATTATATTTAGGATGTTTAAAGATAGCATTTAAGTGTGCAAGCGTTTGAATATAAGGGATAACCTCAATATCAAAGCAGTATCCACACAAGAACTAGTGGCAGGTACGCTTCAATGTCAGATTGTGTTTCAAAAACTATCTTTATGGCTCAAAACACAGACATATACCATTGAGGTCAACGAGTCCACTTTAGGCAAGGTTTATCCATACACCTATCCTTTTACCTATTCTGCATTTTATGAAGGTAAAATTCAAATCGTCAATCGTGGTATTTTCAAGGCACCACTCTTGATTGAAATGATTGGAGCTGTCGATGAGCCAGAAGTCATCATTAGAAAAGGCACTAGAATCATCACGATGTTAAGACTGTTTCATTCTCAAAGCAGTGGTGAAATTCATGTGTCAGCTGTACCAAACAAACAATTTATTCGCAAGATTGACAATGGTGAGATAGTTTCCATTTATGGACTTCAGGATTTTACCTGTGACAACTTTTTATTTGTTGAACCAGGTGAATACGAGGTTGAATTCAGACCAGGTGTTGCAAGTCTTACCACATGCAGAATCACGATTTATGAAGGATATCTGGGGGTATAAGTATGCAACTTGTATTCCTCGATAGACTTAATTTGGCTTATAAAGACTACGGTTATGTCGATAAGGATTTTGAGATAACACTAGACTTAGTCATCATTCAAAAGTCAGTATTCACAATCAACAAGGCTAAGTTGAATGTGACTATTGGTGACATCGTGATCTTAAAAGATGCACCGATACACTACATTGGCATTGTTGAAAGGTTAGAGGTTGCTGACAAGCATCGAACAACCGTTCATGTACTAGATTTTAAAGAAATGTTCTCAATTGACATACCTGTTGAAAGTTATACAGGAGATTTGAGTTTATACCTAGAAAACTTGCTTGTATCCAACTTTAAACAAAGTGGCGATTCGCTTCAAAATCTCAGTTATCTTACCATCGAAAGAGGTTCAAGTATTTCAGGGGAATTATCTTTTGAACCTGATAAAATCATGTCTTTAGCTTCTTTGATGGAACTCATCACTAAATCCTATGGACTGAAACTTTCAACAGAAGCGGTGTATTTAAGAGGAAGAGTGACAGGCATTACCTTTCGAATTGGTGAGGTTCAAAGAGGTATTAAACTCAAAAATAACTATCAAGCCATTCAGGATTTGGTCGTCAATGACAGTTCAAGTCAGATGGTCAATAAACTCACATACTATCCAAAAGTCGAGAATGTTCAGTTCAAGCAAACCATCGTTTACTATCTATTATCAACTGGGGAATTGACTCATGACATGTATCATCCTAACAGGTACAAAAGTGTCAAACCGAAGGCATTTTATTATACAGACAATGACTATCCATCGTTGCTTACAAAAGCAAGATCCGAGATGATCGCCTCAAAATTAGACCACAATATCACTTTCACGATTAAATCTGATAACGATGTATTTCAACCAATGAAAAATATCGAACTTGGAGATTTCGTTGAATTTATAAACAATGAACAAACCTATGATTCAGTAGTAACAAGTATCAAGTATAGTCAGGGGTTTCATAAGGCAATGGTAACACTTGGTGAGTACCGTATTAAACTTACCGAGAAGATACAGCTTCTAAACAAAAGTGTGAACTCTGCAGTTAGTCACATATCAATACAATCAACTGGGATCACTGATCTCGATGGAGGAGAATTTTAATGGGTGTTCAAAAAGTAACCTTTGATGGTGCAAATGTCACATCGAAAATTGATGCGGATTTGTATCATTTTTTATTTTCAAGTGATGTAGGTGTCTTGAAGTACGTGAAATCGCAATGTAGCTTTACGTTAGCCAATAACACGATTACATTTTTAGATGGCTATGTTGCAGTTTATGGACGAATAATCTACATAGAAAATCAAACAACAATATCTATTACACCTGATTCAAGTAAGTTTGGCTATGTAGTGCTTGCGGTAGACACTCAAGCAAATACTATCACTATCTATATTAAAGAAGCGATTGGAACCTATCCTGTATTGACCCAAAACAATTTACATAATGCCGATGGACTTTATGAGTTTGCACTTGCAGCTTATTCAAAAACAACCACATCAGTCAATCTCATCAATGATTTTGAACGACAGATGATTACATCAGATCGGATAAGAGTTGAAGAACTCGAATCAAAATTAAAAGATTTCTACTATCCACAGCAATTGGGATTAACCAAGATTAGTAATGGTGTCTACCGATTTGGCAATGTTAACTCGGCTATCTTAATGGAAAGCATTCTCTATGTCGTGATTGAGAATACAACGATTGTAAGTTTACCAACCAATCAGCTGTTTATCGTTGTGGGTTCAAACTCATCACTCAGCTATCGGTATGGTGGAGCAGATTATTCGCTAAGCATATCTTATGCAAATGGACTTGTCACTTTGTCTTTGGGAAATACATCTCATAGAGTGACACAAGCGTATCTCAAAAAATAAGGAGGAAATACTATGGCAACAATTCAAATTAAACGAAGAACCACAGCAGGTACTGGTCCGCTCGTTGGAACAACAGGAACGGTTAAAGCTGGTGAACCACTAGTTGATTTTAGTGGAGAGCATTTATACATTGCAAAAGCTGATAAGACAGGTAGCGTAGGTACACCACTTGCAGAATCAGATTATTTAAAGATTCCAGGTGTTGTTAAAGTCGATACTCAAATCGATAACAAAATCACAGCTCTTGGGTTAGGTACAGCAGCAACTAAAAACACCGGAACTGGAAACGGAAATATTCCGATTCTGGATGCCGATGGAAAACTCTCAGATTCAGTCATTCCAAAAGTAGCGATTACGAACACTTGGGTTGTAGCAAGCCAAACTGCTATGTTAGCTCTATCCAATGCTCAAGAAGGCGATGTAGCAGTTAGAACTGATATCAATAAATCCTTTATTCTTAAAACTGCAGGGTATGCAACATTAGCCAACTGGCAAGAGCTCTTAACACCTACGGACTCTGTAACCAGTGTCAACGGCTCGACAGGTGCTGTGACAGTCACGCTTGCAGGACTTGGTGGTGTATCGACAACAACTTATAACGCTCACGTTGCATCTGACATACATTTGACAACAACTCAAAAGAATATACTGGCTAATGTCATCAATACAAATATTTCAGAGAGTACAGGCTCTGACACATTGGGAACACTTGCAGCGTTTGATGCAGCTGTCATAGCTAATGCGATTAAGGTGTATCAAATCGTTGATTCAAACTACACGCCAAGTGTTGTGAAATACCAAATCGGTATCGATACTACTAAAGTTTTACAACCTTCATAAGCATAGACCAATTCAAGCTCACCACCCACCTTCACCACAGACGTTGAATTTCGGGCGTAGAGCGCGTTGTTTGTGTAATCGAAGGCTAATTCCCCGACATAAGAAAGGTTCGCTGTCGAGGGTTTTGTAGTTCCACGGTGGAACCTCGCCGCTGATCGATAGCACCACCCGTTGCAATGAACAGCTGAGTTCCATGGTGGAACAGTTGCAGACAACATGCCGATAATCCTGCACCTTGCAGAC
>CAKMKF010000184.1 GCA_927439925.1 uncultured Acholeplasmataceae bacterium
TCACTCATCTCCAAATCAACACATTTAAATAATTCAAATGGTACATGTTTCGCATCATCAACCATCAAATGGAATTTCACTAAGTTTTTAGTTGATAGAGATGGTAATGTCATTTACCGATTCGGACCAAAATTCTTACCAGAAAATATTGGGAAGTATATCGAAGGAGCATTATAATTATGGATTGGAAGCTAAACGATCAGCTATGCTTTCTCCTCTATGCGAATTCTAGAAATGTTATCAAGCTTTATAAAGAATTGCTGGATCCACTCGGATTAACGTATACACAATACATTACTATGATCGCTTTATGGGAAGAAGACCATCAAATAGTGAGTGATCTAGGAGAAAGACTAAGTCTAGATTCAGGAACACTCACACCACTATTAAAAAAATTAGAGCATGATGGAAGAATTAAACGAACTAGAGATTCTAAGGATGAAAGAAAAGTTTGGATTGATTTAACAAATCAAGGAAAAAAACTATCTGATGATGCGAAACATGTACCATTTGAATTATTTAAATGTGTTGATTTGGAGATGAGTGATGCGATAAAACTTCATGAAATCTTATCGAAATTAAACAAAAAGAATAAAGCTTGCGAAAAAATCGATGGTTTAGGAGATTGAAATGGAACTAAAATATATGGAAAGAGCGATTGAACTTGCAAATAAAGGAAAAGGATTTGTGAATCCAAATCCATTAGTTGGTGCAGTTATCGTTAAAGATGGAAAAATTATCGGTGAAGGATATCATGAGTGCTTTGGACATGCTCATGCAGAGGTCAATGCATTCTTAAATGCTACTGAAGATGTTACTGGTGCAGATATGTATGTAACGTTAGAACCTTGTTCTCACTATGGAAAGACTCCACCATGCGCTCTAAAGATTATTGAGAAAAAAATAAAACGTGTTTTTATTAGTCAGTTAGATCCAAACCCACTGGTTAACAGCAAAGGAGTTAAACTGCTTGAAGATGCAGGAGTAACTGTTGAATCAGGTATCCTTGAAAATGAGACAAAAGCACAAAATGAAATATTTTTGAAATATATACAAACCAAAAAACCGTTTGTTGCAATGAAATACGCAATGACACTCGATGGTAAAATTGCCACAAAAACTAGAGATTCAAAATGGATTACCAATGAAAAATCGAGAAAGTTTGTCCATGATTTAAGAAATCAATACATGTCTATTATGGTTGGTGTCGGAACTATCATTGCAGATAATCCAAGTTTAGATACGAGAAGAGATGAAGTATCTAGAAATCCGATTCGTATCGTTATTGATCCTAAATTGGAGATACCTCTAGATTCAAAAGTTATTAAAACCGCAAAGAATATTAGAACAATTATTGTTACTGGTCAAAATGCTGATCTCGAAATAATTGAAAAACTGAGAGAATCAAACATTGAATTGATATTTAAAGAACTAAACCCTAATATTGATTTAAATGACTTAATGGATGATCTTGGTGAAATGAAAATAGATAGTGTTTTAATTGAAGGTGGATCATATTTACATGGTCAAGCATTACTATCAAAAATAATAGATAAAGCATATGTCTTTATAGCACCGAAAATGGTTGGTGGAAAAGACGCATTAACTCCAGTTGGAGGAAATGGCATTGAAGATATGAAAGATGCGATTTCTTTAAGTCAAATCAAGTATCATTATTTTGATGAGGACATCATGATTGAAGGGAATTTTACAAAATGAAAAAAAATATAGGAGACATATTATGAAATTTAACACAATAGAAGAAGCAATATTAGCAATTAAAAATGGTGAAATGGTTGTTGTTGTCGATGACGATGATGAGGATAATGTCGGCGAAGTCGTTATGGCTGCTGAAAAGATGAATGAAGTATCAGTTGATTTTCTACTTAATCATGCAAGAGGATATATTTCAGTAGTTGCTGAAAAAAAATCGTTTTGATGAACTCAGTATTTTAGCATCATATCAACGCTCTATCAACGCAATGAATAGAGAAACAGTTGGTTTAAATGAAGAAACAAAGTCTAAATCCTTTGAAATCTTAAATACAATCAAAGCGATAGCAAACCCTAAATCTAAATCATCAGATTTTAAGAGTTTTGGATATGTATATCCAGTGATTTCAAGAAAAGGTGGCGTTTTAAAGAGAGCAGGGCATCCTGAAGCAGCTTTTGATTTAACCAACTTAGCTGGATTATATCCTGTTGGAGTCACTACAGAATTAATTTGTGAAAACGGTAAAATGGCGAAATTAGATCAAATCTTAGGTTTCGCGAACACTTATAACTTAAAAGTTGTATCTATAGCTTCCTTAATTGAGTATAGAAAAAAAGATGCTTCTTTGATTAAAAGAGCAGCTGAAGCTAATCTTCCAACTTCACATGGTGAATTTAGAATGGTAGGCTTTGAAAATGCACTCAATGGTGAACATCATGTCGCTCTCGTAAAAGGAGATATTAAGCCAGGTGATGAAATTCTAGTAAGAGTACATTCAGAGTGTCTAACAGGAGATGCATTTGGATCTCTTAAATGTGACTGTGGTGAACAATTAGATGCAGCACTAGATAAGATTGAACTTGAAGGAAAAGGCATTCTCTTATACATGAGACAAGAAGGTAGAGGTATTGGTTTAATCAATAAGATTAAAGCATACGGTTTACAAGATCAAGGCTTAGATACTGTAGAAGCGAATTTGGCTTTAGGCTTTGATGAAGACTTAAGAGATTATGGAATTGGTGCACAAATCTTATCGGACTTAGGTGTCACTAAGGTTAGATTGATGACGAATAATCCTCTTAAATTGACAGGCTTATCAGGTCATGGTATTGAAATTACCAATAGAGAACCAATTCAACTCAACCACAATGAAAGAAATGTTGAGTATATGAAGACTAAAAAAGAAAAAATGGGTCATATACTAAAATTTAAAGAATAATATAATCATTAAAGGTGGTGTTTCTAATGGATTTTAGTCAGGTGAAAACAATTGTTTTTGATTGGGATGGAACACTCCATGACAGTATGAAAATATATAAAAAAGCTTTTCTAGAGGCTTATCAATACTTAGTTGATCAAAAGCATGCACCAAGCAAAGTTTGGAAAGATGAAGATATTCAAGTATTTTTAGGTAAAAATCCTAAAGAGATGTGGGAAAGCTTTGAACCAAAACTTTCTAAAGAGGTTATTGAATCTGCAAGTGGAATCATTTCAAAAAGCATGGAAAAAAGTATTACAAATCATGAAGCTGTTTTATATCATTATGCACTTGATACTTTAGAGTATTTAAAAAACAAAGGTTATAAACTAATCTATCTTTCTAATTCAAAAACCTATTATATGAATGCAATGGATAATGCTTTTAACTTATGTAAATATTTTGATATGATGTTATGTTCAGAAATGTATAATTTCATATCAAAAAAGTATATCTTAGAGCGCGTGATAAAGTCATTACCAAAAGAGATTGTAATGATTGGAGACCGTGATCTTGATATTGAAACAGGTAAATATAATCAAACACTTACCATTGGATGTTCCTATGGATATGGGACTTCAAATGAGTTAGAAAATGCAGATTTAATCATTAATGATATTCAAAAACTAAGAGAAATTTTTTAATATAGCATGTTATTATAAGGGACTTTTTAAAGTCTCTTTTTTTCTTATTATGCGTAGCATATTATATTCTATATGATTAAAAGTAAAAATGTAAGCGTTTTTCCATATAGTATTTGATATCACATAAATATGTGATAAAATAAGGTCAACGAACAAGAAAAAAGACAAAGGAAACGAACATGCGTATTGAAAAACATCCGATTTTAACTTTCCCGAAAACGGAAGAGATTTTCTTTATTTTTGAAGGTGAAAAGGTCAAAGGTGTCAAAGGCGACACGATCGCTTCAGCACTTCATGCATTAGGTGTTAAAACATTAAGCTATAGTATTAAAGAACACCGCCCACGCGGTTTTTATTGTGCAATAGGCAATTGTGCATCATGTAATATGATTGTCAATGGAGTTCCTAATGTGAGAACATGTATTACCCCTCTTGAAGAAAATATGGTTGTTGAAAGACAAACCAACAAGGGGGTAGTCAAATGATTAAAAAAGATTTAATTATTATCGGTGGTGGTCCATCTGGTCTTTGTGCAGCGAAAACTGCTCTAGAAGCCGGCATGGAAGTGCTCATAATTGATCGAAGCCCTAATCTAGGTGGACAACTGGTTAAGCAAACTCATAAATTCTTTGGTTCTAAAGCGCAATATGCTAAAACCAGAGGTTTTGATATTGCTAAAAAGTTAATTACGGATTTAGACCAATTTGAAAATTTAGAAATCAAGTCAAATACAACCGTGACAGGATTATATCCAGATCATGTTGTAACTACTTATGATAATCACGAATACGTTCGTTATCAAGCGAAAGCTGTAATCGTAGCTACAGGTGCTAGTGAGAAATTCCTAGCCTTTGAAAACAATGACTTACCAGGTATTTATGGTGCAGGTGCAGTTCAAACGTTAATGAACAGTTATGGTGTTTTACCAGGTTCTGAAATAGTAATGGTCGGTAGTGGTAATATCGGATTAATCGTTAGCTACCAACTCCTTCAAGCAGGAGTTAAGGTGAAAGCCATTATAGAAGCAGCACCAACCATTGGTGGATATAAAGTCCATGCCTCTAAGATTAGAAGACTAGGTATTCCTATCTTAACATCTACAACTGTCAAAAAAGCAATTGGAAAAGAAGCAATCGAAAAAATTGAAGTTGTTTCACTAGACGAAAAATGGAATGAAATTCCAAATACAAGTCAAATCATATCACTAGATGCTCTTTGCATATCAGTAGGTCTATCACCAATGCATCAACTGTTATCCATGGTCAATGCAGAAACAAAGTATATCAATGAACTTGGTGGTTTTGTTCCTGTGATCGATCATCACCATCAAACAAGTATACCAAATATTTTTGTATGTGGTGATGCTGTAGGAATTGAAGAAGCTAGCTCTGCAATGATGGAAGGTTACTTAACAGGGTTATATGTTTCAAATATTTTAGGAAAAAATCATCCAAAAGAAATAGAATTGATTAAACATTACGAGGAACAACTCAGTATGCTTCGTGATGGTCCTTTTGGTATAAAAACGAAAATAGGTTTAGAAAAACTAAGAGAGGGGAATCATCATGCTGAATAAAACGCCATAACTGTTCATTAACGTTTGGACTGCACCTGCACCATAAATTCCTGGTAAGTCATTGTTTTCAAAGGCTAGGAATTTCTCACT
>CAKMKF010000185.1 GCA_927439925.1 uncultured Acholeplasmataceae bacterium
TGATTGATATAGAGCTGATTCTAATTGCTCTTCGATTATTGGGTTCAATTATCAAATGATTACAGAATACGTCAATGACGATAACTCTGTAACCCGCGTTTATGAAATCAAACAGGAGGAAATAAAATATGAGTAATAAAGTCACATTCGGACTTACCAATGTTCACTATGCGCTAGCTACAATTGCAGTAGATGGTTCATGGACTTTTGGAACGCCTAAACGTCTGATCGGTGCTCAAGAAATCACCACTGAAATCATCGGTGGTAGTTCACAGGTCTATGCGGACGATAAGGTTATCGCAACATTAGTCTCCAATTCAGGCTCAACCGTCACTCTCAAGTTTACAGAGATTGATGATGAATTTAAAAAGGATATCTTTGGATTCAAGACAGACACCAATGGCAATTTTGTCGAAGTTGTCAACAATGAAACCAAGACCTTCGCATTAGGTTATGAAATTCAAGGCGATGCCAAAGCTCGTCGTATTTGGTATTACCTATGCACAGCTACACCTTCAGGAGACGCTAGCAAATCCAAAGCGGACTCCATTGAAGCCAATTCAATCTCGCTTAACATCACTGCTCGTCCGATCGAGTCAGGTAATAATCTGATTCTTCGTGTTATTGCAAGTGTTGGAGATACGAACTACACAAACTTCTTATCAACATCGCCAGTATTACCCACATTCATCTAAGGAGGATTGAACTATGGAAAAAGTTATTAAACTTGGTGACAAGGAGTACAAACTCCATTCGTCACTATTCACAATCATAGATTATCGTAACGTATTCGGATCTGAACTATTCAGCGATATCAAGAAACTTGAAAAAGGAAAGAATATCAAAGAAGAAGATTTCTCACTTGTAATCGATACAATCTTTCGAATCATCTACGTGCTTCATCGTCCATTCAGCAAAACATCTTACAACGATTTTTTGATGACACTCGATTTTGGTATCCTAAGTGATACAGAAGAACTGGGTATCTTATCTCAAACCATCGGGGAGATGTTAGGCACTCTCCAAAAAGGCACCAAACCATCCCCACAGTCCAAATGATGAGCCCGAGTTTGGTGCAACTTCAAACATTATCTTTAACTTGGCTCATCTAGGCATATCGATAGAAGATTCAAGGTATTTTGATTTAATGACATACTTCGAATTGGTTCAACTAGAAATGAAAGTTATCTCTGGAAATAAATCTGAAAGACAAGCTTCACAAGCTGATATAGATGCATTTTTAATATAAATGGGGTTTTTATTATGATAATTAAGTGATATAATATCAACGATGTTTAGGAGGTGAATAACTAATGGAATCGGATCACGAGCGAATACAAAAGGGTAGTTTGAATCAAATGACTCAGGCTTTTTTAACTATACATTCGCACGTTGAAAACGAGAGTGTTAGTTAGTCACGTTCAAATTACCTTCTAATGGATTTAAAAAATAAAATTAGGAGGAAAGAAAATGATGAAGACATCACGTCTATCTGCTCCAAAAGGATGTGTGAGCAATGATTAGACAATATTATGAAACAAACAAGAAGTTAGAAAAAAACAACATCAACATTTTAGAACAAACCGAATTAATTAACGGTTCGTGGATTGAAGTAACCACACCATCAACTGAAGAAGTAGAGTGGTTAAAGACAAAACTTAACGTGCCAACTGAATTTATATTGAGTGCACTAGATGAAGAAGAAAACGCACATATCGATTCGGAAGACAACGCTAAATTAATCATTTTAGATGTACCACTTTATGATCCAGTAAAGAATAGTAAGAATGCATACACAACAACACCTTTTGCAATTATCCATACAGAAAATCATTTTATTACAATAAGTATCAAAGAAACAGATATGGTTAAAGATTTATTTAGCAAGAACAAGAAGATTGAACCACACAAAAAGATACGATTGACTTTGTTATTCCTGTATCGATTGGCAATGACATACATTTCGTTCTTAAAGAAAATTGATAGTCAAACAAAAAAAGTTGAAAGTGAACTGCATCATTCCATGAGAAACCAAGAACTATTTGATTTAATGGAACTGAACAAATCCCTTGTATACTTCTCAACAGCCCTAAACTCAAATAAGGTTGTTGTTCACAAATTAACTCGAAGTTCTGAGTTTAAGCAATATGAAGATGACATGGATTTACTTGAAGATACAGAGATTGAAATCAATCAAGCGATTGAGATGTGTTCTGTTTATAGAGATATTTTAGCTGGTATGATGGATGCTTTCGCATCAATTATCTCAAACAATTTAAATATTGTAATGAAGGCTTTGGCTGTAATCACAATTGTTTTATCTATTCCAACATTAGTAGCATCATTTTATGGAATGAACTTTAATTTTATTCCGCTCGCTGATGTCCAATCTGGTTTCTACATAGCAGTTATCGGAAGTTTTATTTTATCTTTAGTTGGAGCATTGTTCCTATATAGATATACAAACAAAATTAGGTAGTATTTAATTTATCCTTAAGCACATCATAATTGATGTGTTTTTTTATGCTTGGAGGTGAGTAAAGATGGCAGAAACAGTCAAAGGTTTAAATATTAAACTAAGTCTTGATGGTAGAGATTTAGAGAATGAACTCAAAGAGATACAATCAGATCTCAAAGAACAACAAAAAGATCTCAAAGCCATCAATGCGAATCTTAAGTATGATAGCTCAAATGTTGAACTTTGGAAACAGAAACAATCCAAACTAAATGATATCCTTCAAACAACTAAGAAGAAGTTAGAAACACAGAATCAGGAACT
>CAKMKF010000186.1 GCA_927439925.1 uncultured Acholeplasmataceae bacterium
AAGTTGATATTGATGCACTATCAGAACTACAGCCTGAATAGATTAAGAAAGTACATAGACGAAGTTATTTTATATAGCTTCGTTTTTTTATTTTTTATATAGATAAACAACTATATTGTTTAATTATGAGAAATATTGAAATAAATCATGAAAATAAATGAAAGAAATATGCAAAAAGGGTTGAACATCAAAGTAATTGTAGTAAGATTATAGTAATTACTTTTCTAAAGTAAGATTTAGGAGATAAAAGATATCGAATTTCTGAAAATAAAAATGCACTGTTACTTACTTAATCTATTCAGGCTGTAGTTCTGATAGTGCATCAATATCAACTTCTTCATCATAATCGATATTGTCAAACTCAAACCCATTGATTTGATAAATGTCTCTTAGAAACATCTTCGTTCCGTTTAGCTTAAGTAGTTCTTCGTTAGAGATAGTTTCCATCATGTGAACTGTTTCTCTTTGAACATCTTCTTCCATTTCAAGATGGTCTACACGAATTCTATTTTGATCATCAACAATCCGTTTATTACCGTAAATCATATCTTTGAACAATCTATATTTATGCTCTAGAATAGACTCATGTACGCCATTTCTCTCCATCACATCATATAAACATGAAATATAATTTGTCATTGAAGGAATATAAACGCTCGCTTTAGTTGCTACTGCTTTACTTGAGGATATTAATGCTTCACCATTATATTTATTCTTCATTAACTCATTCATTAAAACTGCATGATGCTCTAAATCCTCTTTAGCTTTTCCTACTGTACCACCACGATAAATTTTTTCTGTTGTTGGTCCACCGACGTAAGTATAAGAAATTGTTTTTGCTTCAGGATTTAATAAGTCGTTTTGATCAAGCGTATCAATCCAATCATGCCAATCTGATCCTCCCATGACATAAACTGTATCTTTAACTTCCTGTTCAGTTGCTGAAGTAACAGTTAATTCTTTAACTTCTAAGTCTAGAATATCGATTGTTTTTCCCTTTGCTTCTTCACCAATGGTTTTGATGTGAGATTTGATAATCTCGTTCGTTTCATAGTTTAGTCTTCCACCTGATGCTAGAGAATAGATGACTAAATCAAACTTTCCCATATGCTTTTTAGCGAAATCCATGACATTTTCTTTCATTTCTAAAGAGAAAGCATCGCCAATGAAATCCTTATGGATATTTTTAGTTTCTTTTGAGAATTCTTGGAAGTAGATGTTATTCCACCACCCAGATGTTCCTGTCTTTTTTGCTTTTGGAGCAGATTCATAGGAAACATTTAATGTGTTTGATCCAGCACCGAATGCTAGTGCAATTCTTGATGCAAGTCCATATCCTGATGATCCACCGATAATTAATACATTTTTAGGTCCATTGAATTTTTCAAAGGTTTTAGCTTCTTGAATTTGATTGAATACGTTTTGTCTACATCCGTATGGATGACAGTTTGTAAAAAAGTTAGAACGTATTGAAGGTTTGATAATCATTTGTTACTTCTCCTTTAATGGAATTATGTAAATACATTTTACCATAATGATTTTATCCTTTTAAGTAGTTCTTCTTAAGCAAGATAATTTCATCTATAATGCTTTTTCGCATTGATAGTATTTTAACATAATAATGTTTGATTGTACATAAAAAATCATTGCAGATAGGATTTACAATTTGGGTTGTTGCAATTATAAGATTATTTAATATCAATAAATTGAACTTGATTCACAAGTTATTCTCAATAAATATAGATCTAAATATCATTCAATTTTGGTTATGCGTAATTTTTTATGTTATGATGATTATAAAGAATTAATGGAGAAAATAACTTATGAATATAATGGATACCCCTATAGATTCGTTTAAAATCAGATATGCTACAGAAAATGATGTGGAGCTTATTTTAAAGTTTATTACATCTTTAGCAATCTATGAGCATATGGAAAATCAAGTCACAGCAACCAAAGAATTACTACTTAACTCTCTTTTTATCGAAAAAAGAGCTGAAGTTATCATTGGTGAAGAACATGGTGTTCCTGTATGCTTTGCACTTTTTTATCATAACTACTCTACCTTTTTAGGGAAAGCTAATCTATTTCTAGAAGATTTGTATGTTAATGAGGATAAAAGAGGTTTAGGTTATGGAAAGATGATGTTATCTTGCCTAGCCAGTATTGCAATAGAGAGAAACTGTAGTCGTTTGGATTGGTGGTGCTTAGATTGGAACCAGCCATCCATTGATTTTTATAAAAGCTTAGGAGCCAATCATTTAAAGGAATGGAACATCTTTAGAGCACAGCATGAAGGATTAGAATCTCTATCAAAATACATAAAAAAATAAGCCCAATGGGCTTTTTTTAATGGATTTTCAAAAAACAATATTTATTTATTTTTGTTCATATATTCTTTATACTTAAGGTCTATAGTTTTTGCGAGTTCTTCTAGCTTTTCAGATTCGTTAGATAGTCTTAAATCGATCTTTTTAAACTGATCTGGGATGAAAACAAGTCGATCAAAGCTTATTCTATCTTGAACTTTAGATATGCTATCACCTCTTTGAAGCATACGAGACATTCTAGTTTTCTCACTCGCTTCAACGTAGATGACAAATGCATCACTACCAAGTTTATCGATTAAGGTATTCGCACCATTTGGTTCAACAATGATTACACCTTGCATAAACACATCTTTTCTTTGTATTCCATACCAATGATCATTATACATAGAGACTTCAATGAACTCATTACTTGATTCTAATTTTTTGAACGATTCAACAGTTAAGAAATGATAGTCAATACCATCTTTTTCACCCAATCTTTTTGGTCTGGTTGTCGAAGTTACACATTTATGATAATTATATTTTTGATATAAGAGTTTTGCAAGTTCTGTTTTTCCACTAGCACTCGCTCCGACTAAAACAATCATTTTTTCACATCCTCAAAAGGCATTATAACATAAGTTGTTTCAATTTTGTTCTATATATTAACTTGAATGAAAAAAGCAATCAACCCAAAAATGGTAGGTACATGAGCAATCGCAAGCTTGACTATTGTTAAGGTAACATCCGATTCATTTTCAAGACTTTTTCTTAATATAATTGTCGAGAAGAAAATCGAAAAAGCTGCAGGAATTAGAAATGATAATAAAATAATTACATAGTTAGAATTTAGATCATTAGCAAGAATCAGTAAAACAATAACTAAATAGCAAAAAATAGTTCCATAAGCAATAGAAAAATAAATGATCTTTGCAGCTAATTTTTGTTCGGGGGTCATTGATAAGTCTCCTTTTTTTAGTAATCTATACATATATTGTACTATAGTTTTCATCGTAATCCTTTTGAATTTTTCTTTTTCTTAAAAATAAAAAAAGACAAATTAATGTCTTTTTGGAATATAAGTTTTTAGTTAGCTATTTTATTGCGAATAATCTTCTTACCGTTCATTTGAGCTTTTTTAAGTTGATTTTTCTTTAAGTGCTTACCCTTATAATTTTTTTGCATATTTTGCATGGTGACATCTCCTTTCAGTTCAATTTGAATTGTAGCATAATCCATTTGAATTGTGATTGAAAATGATTACGATTTTTAAGCAAAATATTGCTATTTATTTTTATTATTAAATTCTTCTTAAAAAACTAAGAAAACCTACTCAAAAATTTTAATATTCAACTAGTTTTTATCTTTATAAAGTGAATTTATTCTTAGTTTTATTTCCTTGTTGTCAATGAACTCATCAAGTGTACCTTCATATGTATAAGACCCTAGTTCACCAACTTCAAGAATCTTATTACAAACAGTTTGAAGCAGTTTATGGTCGTGAGATGCGACGATTAATGACCCTTTATAGTCTACTAATCCGTTATTCACAGAAATAATTGCTTCTAAATCAAGGTGAGTAGATGGTGAGTCTATAAGAAGTGTATTTGCTTGAGATAACATAAGTTTAGAATACATGCAACGCATTTTTTCTCCACCTGAAAGGAATTTCACTTGCTTTAAGGGTTGATCTCCACTAAATAACATGCGTCCTAAGAATCCTCTAATATAGGATTCATTTGGATCTTTTGAATATTGTCTTAACCAGTCAATTAGGTTTTGCTCATTTCCTTCAAAGTAGGACTCGTTATCACTAGGGAAATACGATTTTGAGACTGTCTGTCCCCATTTGATTGTTCCGGTATCAGGAGTTAATTCTCCTGCAAGGATTTTAAGTAGTGCTGTTTTGGCTAAATCACTTTGTCCAAGTAAAGCTACCTTATCTCCTCTATTGATAATAAAAGAAACATTTTCGAATAATTTCTTATTATCTAGGGAAACACTAAGGTTAGTAACTTCTAATACATCTTTACCCAGTTGTTTATCGATTTCAAAACCAATAAAAGGATATTTTCTGTTTGATGGTACAATTTCATCCAATTGAATTTTCTCTAATGACTTCTTTCTTGAAGTCGCTTGAGCTGATTTAGATAAATTCGCACTAAATCTAGCGATGAATGTTTTCAATTCCTGAATGCGTTCTTCTTTTTTCTTATTTTTATCAGCCATTAACTTTTGAACCAGTTGTGACGACTCCATCCAGAAATCATAGTTACCAGCATATAGTTTTGCTTGATAGTAATCAATATCTACCATGTGTGTACATACATTATTTAAAAAATGGCGGTCAT
>CAKMKF010000187.1 GCA_927439925.1 uncultured Acholeplasmataceae bacterium
CAGGCACGGGATATCGTATCCGTATAAACTACTGATGGTTTCTTTTTTCATTTTGGTGCACTCCTAATAAATCAGCAAGTAGTTCCGATCACTTGGTCAATCACCTTCAAAAGATACTCTAGACAAATGGGAATATGAAACATTAAACTATATTAAGCCTTCTGGAAAAAATAATGAAGTCGATGATTTTGACTATCTGAATCAATTGATCGAAATCGACGCGATTGGATTTACACATCATAAGATTTTCGAGTTTTTCGGAGTAAAAACAATAGTTCCTAGTGTTATTAAGAATAAGGTATTAATATAACAATTTTTTGGGGGTGAGATTATGTATTATGTCATAGAAAAAGAATTTAAGAAAAACTCGTGGCATAAAAGAGATTTGAGATTCATTTTAATTCTATCAATTAGCTACTCAATACTATCGATTTTATTATCTGCATTTTTTGGTAGCATCTGGTATAGCTATGGACTAACTTTGGGAATCATACCTGTCCAATATACATATATATTCTTTCTTGTAAAAAAATACTGTAACACAAAAGTTAATTACTGGAAATTCAAAGAAACTATTCAATCGTACATCGATGAGAGAAAATCCCGTGATGCTAAACTACTTGCAGAAATATGTAAGAAGAATAGTATTAATACTCGTCCTAAAGTTTTAGAAGCAATTAGACATTATCAAACTTTGGTTCCACGGAATATAATTGGATCTGGAGTTTTTCTAAGTTTAGTTGCTATAATAATTTCTATTGTTGCCTTTTCTTTCGATGATAATACAATCTCATCTGAAAGATTCCAGCTCATGATATCTATATTTTTATTAGTAGCCATCCTATACGCCTTCTTTAAAATAACAGTTGATCAATTTGCGTCATCTTTCGGTAATAAAGCATTATATAGAAGAATGGAAGATATATTGTCATCAATATACTATCAGTCAATAATCAAGTAGGTAATAAAATGAACATATATTTTGATGAATCGCGTAATACTGGTGAAATAGGTACTAGTGGGGATAAACTTAATTATTTCGGACAAAGATATTTTGTTTTGGTTGGATATATTGAAGATAAATTGACAACCCAATTGTATATGAGTTTCAAAGATAAGTGGAATAAGTTTGTAAACAATGGTGTTGAAATGGATGAGATTAAAGGTACAGATCTGTTGACTCGAAAGAATAATTCGGCACTTGAAGAATTTATCTCAACTTTTATAAAAGGTAACAACATTTATGTCACAATATACGACAAGAAATTTTTTCTAGTATCACAATTTCTTAATTGGTTCTTCATGGGTCTCAGAGATTATGATTTCAATATGTATCATAAATTCTTGTTATTTTTGATGAAGGTTGACGATTATTTTCTGACTAGATATATTAATCTTACTAAAAATAATTCCATGGAAAACATTAGAGAGTTTGTATCTTATATTAAACTTCATAAATTTGCCGAATGTGTTACATCTCCTTTTGAAGCCATGATCGCTGTGGGGATATCACAATTGGTTGAAGGGTTGGAAAAAAGAGGGGAATTTGCCGAATATTTATACGATACAATTTCAGAAAATGTACGTATAAAAAAATCCGACAGAAATAATATAGTTAATCTGACCGCACTTGGTGAAACCATTCTTATGATGAAGCATAATATAAAGGATTTATCCAATAATGAAATTGTTGTTTTTCACGACGAGATTGAGGTCGTGCAGGACTATATTAAACACTACTGGAAAAACACTAAGATTGATTTCGTTAAAAGTAAGCGTACTTTAGAAGTACAACTTGCTGACAATATTGCTAGTATATATGGTAATCTAATATCAAAAGTACTGCCTTTAAATAGCGAAAATGATTTGCCTAAATTGTTATCTGATGATTATTCATGGATAAGGAAAACGATCCAAAAAGTCTTTAATTATATTGACAATAATAATATCAAACTAGTTATTTCCATGAGGGAAGCTGCATTAGTAAAAGCGTACATATCAAATAAAGATTTTAAGAGTTTACACGAGTTTAACTACGATGTATTAAAGAGACTAGAATCAAGGTTTCAAACTGAGTTAAGCAATCATTTATCGATTGATGAAACGAAAAAATTGTTTGATAGATAGAATTTTTTATTGACTGTTAGGGAGGATAAAATTATGAGTGACTATGCAGGTAGAACATATGAATTTGTACCAAAATCTGAATTGAACCCTGTCAAAGATCAAGTTGAAGGAATCATTAAGATGCTTCAAGATTCTATGCGTGTATTTGGAGTGACATTCACTTTCAAGTTAGTAGGCAGTGGTGGTAAAAATCTTGTAACTAGGGTTGTTAACGGGAATACTGGGTTTGATTTCGATTATAACTTGGGCATCCAAAAAGATGGAGATTTATCCGCTAAGGACTTAAGACTAAAAGTAAAACGCGAACTTGAGAGATTATTGCAAGGTACTGGGTATTCAACAGTCTCGTCAGGAAAGCAATCCATGACTTTCAAATTTATAGATCATGATAACAGTAGAATAGTTCATAGCTGTGATTTTGCTTTAGTTAATGACTATATAGATGAGGTTGGCGATTCAATTCAGGAAATATTGATCTGGCAAAGAGAAGATGACACGTATATCTGGAACAAAAGACCATATGCTAAAAATCATTCAGATAAATTGTCTAACTTAAAGGCAAATGGATTATGGCAAGAAGTGAAAGATGAATATTTGAAGATTAAGAATAATAATCAGGATAAAGAAAAGAAGTCCTTCTCATTGTTCTTTGAGGCAATTAATAATGTATACAATCGATATGATTGGAACTGAGAAGAAAGATAAAAAGCTGCTTTTGCATATAAGTAAAGCAGACTTTATAGAGAGAATGATTTTTCATAACCCAGATGAAATAAAACGTTGTGAGCAATATCTTGATTTAAAAGGTGTTGCATATCATGCAGTATTAGCAAACTACATAGGTCTGGATGACATCGGAAAAATCGAATATAAAAAAGTTCAAAACATGTATGTATATGATAAACGAATTAGATACATTCTATATAAGTTCTTATCCGCTTTAGAAGAAGGAATTAGGGGATATATTTCAAATCACTATAATTCGATGGATAAAATAAAATCTTTATCTGTTAAGATATACACCGCTGTTGAAGATGGTAGTAATTTGTCAAAAGAACTTGAAAATTTAGATTTTAATGGATTGATGCAACTCACTCAAAAACTTGAACCGGATGATTTGAGCATACTATTTAATGGGAATCAAAATTTAGAGATTAATCTTCGTGCAGTTAGAGGACTAAGAAATGCCGTAAGTCACCACAGAATGTTATTTGTTTATGAAGACTTTGATGAGTGCATCGTGGATAATGTAATTAGTGATAGCTTAACAGCAAATGTCATTAACTTATCAATTCTTATAAATCCATTCTATAAGCCTTTTATCATTAATGAATTAAATAGAGCAAAGAATGATAAGGATGATCCTCTATTTGTGGACACAATTCCATTGAAAGCATATTTAAGATTAGGAGACTTAGTATGAATAATAATGAAAAAAAGTTTTATCCAAAGTCATCACTTTTTTGGGGTATAGGTCTATTGTTGATTTTTAGCGTATTTTATGTGATTATACGTTTTTCCGGTTCAACAGAAAATATTGTCTTAAGCAATGTTATAATTATCATTGGTATCTCAATAGCCCTTTTATTAATTGCATTATCTAGTAGCACTCGTTTTTATATAAGAAATAATCGAATTGAACACAATTTTATGGTAGTCATTTATAACAATGGTGTGAAAAGGTATGGATTTGGCAAACAACAGATATTATATACAGATATAACACATATTTTATTTTCAAAACTTAAGGCAAAGGGTACTGTAAGCATTTATCCACTAAGTTTTTACTTAAAAAACGATGACATTATTCACTTTCAATTACAAGCATTCACAAAAAAGCAAATAAACATAATAGTTAATGAGCTAAAATTAATAACACCTGATTTTAGAACCCTGACATCAGATATGAAATAGTACTATTAATATGTCAATAAGAAACGGTAGATAAATGTTTCTCACGCACAATATACTACATTTTTGTGAGCAATAGCAGTAACTCAACTCAGTCTGGCTTATGCAACGTTTAGTTGCAAATATGTTCCCACACTGGAAAAAGTCTGGAATGGGGGAACATAAAATGGCTAAAAATATGTTTCCGACGTACACGAACCGACATATTTTCGAGCAATCAGATATACTCCACGCATGTAGAGTCTATCACGTTGCTTTCATTAAAATAGCACTTGTTATATACTTGACACATACTTGACAGCACTCTATATTTAACCCAACTTAATAAAAATCAGCCATCAGATGACCTTCAGAGGTATCCGATGGCTTTTTTTGTCTATGTGTGCAAATTTCGTCTATTTTTTCAGGG
>CAKMKF010000188.1 GCA_927439925.1 uncultured Acholeplasmataceae bacterium
TTCCATCTTTTTTTCTTTTTAGATTGCATTTAATGATTTTTCTATGCTATACTTATAAATGCGCTTAGGGGTATAGTGTCAACGGTAGCATACCGGTCTCCAAAACCGTCGGTGCGGGTTCGAATCCTGCTACCCCTGCCATTTGAAAATCGAAGGACGTTCTATGAACGCCCTTTTTTTTAATTCATTTTTAGTTTAACAGTAATCTTTGTACCCTTACTTAATGTCGATGTCAGTTCAACAGAACCATTATATTTAAGTGCGATGTGTTTCACAATTGCTAACCCTAATCCAGTTCCACCATCAAGTCTTCCTTTATCGACTCTAAAGAATCTTTCAAATACTCTTTGTTGATGTTCTGGCTCAATACCATATCCTTGATCCTTGACGATAAAGATAATTTCATCTTCTTTTTGATCTAAGGTAATTTCAACTTTTTTATTTGGTTCACTATATTTAATTGCGTTCTCAATTAGATTTTTGAAAAGTTTTTGAATATCTAGTGGGTCACACATTGTAACAATCGATTTGGATTGAACACTTAAGTGAATATTCTTTGATATAGCGAATGGTGACTGTGTGTCTATAACCTCTTTAAGCTTTTGGTTTAAGTCTTGTTTAGAATAAACTTTTTCTTTTAAATTCTCAAGTCTTGATAGCATAAGCATATCTTCTACTAAAGCAGCCATTGTTTCGGTTTGTTTCACAATTTGATAAGAGGATTCCTTAACTTCTTCTGGTTTGATCAAACCATGCTCAATTAATTCAGCATATCCCCTAATCGCTGTTAAAGGTGATTTCAATTCATGTGATGCGTGTGAGAAGAAATCGCGTTTCATTTGTTCTATTGCTCTTTCTTGAGTCACATCTTTAAACAATGCAAGTACAGTAGCTTCTGTATGATTGAAACCTTGAGCGTTAACAAAAAATACTCTAACTTCCATTGTTTTTCCGTCAAACTTCGAATCGAATGTTGATGATTGATGATCTGTATTTGCAGTTGTCACAGCATCTCTTATTTGTGCATCTCGAATTGCATAATAGCTTGGTTTCATATATGCATCTTCATCTAGATTAAAGATAAGTTTTGCATCATCATTGAAATAAACTAGTAGTTCATCTTTATTGAAAAGCATAACACCTTGTTTTAACTCATTTAAGATTTCATTGAGTTGGATTTGATATGATTCTATGGATTTTAAATTTCTTAAAGTTGATAAATTGATCCCATTGATTTCATGGATAATATCATTGATTTCTGGGTAAGGACTGTTTAAAGATATCATTTGAACATTACCTTGATTTACATCTATTAAACCTTCTTTAACCTTATTCCAAGGTGCTAACAAATTCTTACTTAATTGCGTTAAACCTAAGTAAAATATAGTTATAAAACCAGCAGATGTTAAAACTAAAACTAAAATAACTGAGTTATAAGATGCCTGTTTAGATTCCACAGGAATAGCAACTCTTAAGTAATTATTATCATCTAGTTGTCTTGCTATATATAATAAATTTACATCAATTGTATCTGAAGTTCTTTTATATACAGTTCCTAGATTTTTAATCTCTGGACGTTCACTTTTATCGGTTCCAACAGTGTCATCATGAGAGTCAACTAAGACGATAGCATCCTCATCTAAAATGGTTATTCTTCGATTATTTTCATTTTGATAAGCATCCACAAACTCATCTGGAGTTCCAACAAAATTATTATATTCCAGCTCAACTTCATCGATAACGAACTTCATTAAGTCCTCTTGATTTTGTCGCTCAAAATAATTCAGAGAAAAAAATACAATAATAAAAAACAACATAAAAGCGCTTAACAAAAGGATTATATTGTTTCTAATTAATGTACTCTTCATTCAACCTGGTATCCTATTCCACGGATTGTTTTAATTTCTATATCCGCTTTATTTTGATTTATTTTTTCGCGAAGTGACTTGATATGCATGTCTAATGTTCTCGTTTCTCCGATAAAATCTGTTTCCCAAACATCTTTAAATATGGTCTCTTTGGTTACGACTACACCTTTGTTTTTAAGTAATAATTTTAGGATTGAAAACTCTTTATTTGTTAAATAAACTTCTTGATCATTCATATAACATAGATGTTTTTTGTCATCTAAAATTACATTTTTTAAAAGGTATAATTTTTCATCGATTCGCTTTCTAAGTTTCGCCTGAATTCTAGAAGTTAATTCCAAAACACCAAATGGTTTGGTCATATAATCATCAGCACCTAAATCGAGTGCAATCACCTTATCCATTTCACTTTGTAAAGCTGAAATCATCATGACTGGCGTTTCTTTATCAGTTTTTCGAATTGTCTTTAAGAGTTCTAATCCTGAGATATCTGGTAGCATCACATCAAGCAAAATTAAATCAGGTTTTTCTTTCTTATAGGCGTCTAAAAAAAGCTCGCCTTTTTGAAATCCTTTACCGATCATACCTGAATGATTGATCGTTTTTTCAATTACATATCCTATTGCTTGATCATCTTCTACATAATAGATTACTGGCATAAATCCTCCTAAAATAACAATGTATTTTTATGTTTACCACTGACCATAAATATGATCCATTCTGCAATATTAACTGCATGGTCTCCCACACGTTCGAAATATTTAGCAACCATTAGTACATAGATTGCTTCATTTGGATCTAGTTTATCTTCTTTTAATTCTTTTGTCATCTTCACGATTAATTGCTGAAAAAGAGTATCTACTTCATCATCCCGAAGAATAACTTCACGTGCTTGTTTTTCATCAACCTTCACTAAAGCTTGAATACTTGATAATACCATTTGTTCTACAATCTCTGCCATCTTTGAAGTTAAAGGTAGCATTCTTTGATTTCTATTGTCTTCTAAGTGCAGTGTCATTTCAGCAATATCACTTGCATGATCACCAATACGTTCTAAATCTGTAATTAATTTAAGGATTCCAGTGACCAATCTAAGATCGCTAGCTACTGGTTGTTCCTTCCAAATAATCTTTAATGCCTTTTTAGCAATCTCTTCTTCTAGTTTATCAACTTCATCGTCCTTAGCCATAACTTCTTTAGCAAGCACCAAATCAGTCGTTTTAAAAGCTCTTAAGCCTTCTCTTAAATTAGATAGTGCGAGATCAGCCATATTTGCAACTTCTCTTTTTAGTTCCTCAATTGAATTTAGTAATGATTGTCTTAATGTCATCTATAATTACCTCCATTATAGCATATTAACCGAAACGTCCGGTGATATATTCTTCAGTTTTTTTGTGATCTGGTGTTGAAAATATATGTGCTGTATCTCCATATTCAACGATTTCTCCAAGAAGGAAAAATGCTGTTTTATCAGAAATTCTTGCTGCTTGTTGCATATTGTGTGTCACGATAATGATTGTATAGTTCTTTTTAAGTTCAACAATTAAGTCCTCGATTTTAGCAGTTGCAACAGGGTCTAATGCTGATGTTGGTTCATCCATAAGAATGACTTCAGGTTTCATAGCAATCGTTCTAGCAATACATAATCTTTGTTGCTGCCCACCTGATAAAGATAGCGCAGATTCTTTTAATCTATCTTTAACTTCATCCCATAAAGCAGCTTGTTTTAAGGATTCTTCTACGATATGTTTTAATTCAGTTTTATCCTTAATACCTTGGCATTTAGGTCCATAGGTGATGTTATCATAAATACTCATAGGAAAAGGATTAGGCTTTTGGAAAACCATACCCACTCTTTTTCTTAACCCAATAACATCAATACCCTTTTCATAAATATTTTCAAGGTGATAATTGATATCCCCTTCTATTTTACAACTTTCTATCAAATCATTCATCCGATTTAATGCTCTTAAGAAAGTTGACTTACCGCAACCACTAGGTCCAATGAGTGCTGTGACCTCTTTTTCATAGATTTGAAGACTAATACTTTTTAAAGCTTGTGTTTCTCCATAAAAGAGATTTAAGTTTTCAATATTGAATACGATATTGTTTTCTATTGTCATGCTGTTACACCGAACCTTTTCATGTAATTTTTAGAAACGAATTTTATAGATAAGTTTAAGATGAGTACGATTAATAAGATGATTAACGCGATTGTAGTCGACAATTCGATGTTTGCTGGCTCATCAGCCATCATTGACCAAATATGAACTGCAAGCGATGTTGATTGACCTGTTAAGGAAACATCATCTTTAATCGCCGTACCAATCGCGAATACTAACGCAGCACTTTCACCAATGATTCTTCCGATTGCCAGAAGCGTTGCTGTAAGTATTCCTGGAAATGCACTTGGTAGAATGACATTAAATGTCGTTTGTGATTTACTAGCGCCTAATGCAAGGGAAGCATATCTATAATCATCTGGAACGACTTTTAGACTTTCTTCTGTTGTTCGTATAACTACTGGAAGTAGGATAACAGCGAGAGTCATTGCACCAGATATAATGTTTCCACCAGTAGCATCTGTAATGTTAACGATAAATGGAACAAATATAGCTAACCCCATTAAACCGTAAATAATGGATGGAACTCCAGTTAATGTTTCAATAAATGATCTAACAAGTCTTGTAAATCGATTATTTTTAGCATATTCATTTAAGTAAACTGCCGCTCCTACTCCTATAGGTAATGCCAAGATTAAGGTCAGTCCAATTAAATAAAGTGTTGTAATAATGGAACCTCTAATACCTCCACCAGTGGTCGTGAACTCAAGTTCTCTAAAATCATCTTGAAGATCAAGCTCCATAATCATTCTTTCTGCACCATATCTTGATAATGACGATGCACTAGCTTCATAGGCAACACGAATAATACTATACTCTACGTCTAGATGAAGAAATTCTTCACCAGTACCTTTATTAATCAAATCATTGAGTGGTGAATCAGGATGAACATAATAGACTTCAATCACATTTTTACCTAACAAATCGATTCCATCACTTAAAGCAAGACCCCATTTTGATGAATAATAGACGTTATCAGGAATTGTGATGGTCGCATCACAATCACATAATACGTTATTCTCTTTTGTATCTGCAATATAGTTAAAAGCTTGATAATTGTTTGTAATTAGATCCATATTTAACAATTTTAGTCCGTTGGATGCAACATAGAATACAATTAAAGATAGTGTAACTAAACTAAAGAATGATGCCATGTAGGTAATGATTTGAAGGATTAAGTCTTTTGATTTTTGTTTATTTGACATTGACGTTACCTACCTTTCTCTTGATGGCATTTAATGTTAAATTCGTTAAAACGATAACAACCATTAAAACAAGCCCAACAGAGAATCTTATATTATAGTCTAGACCAGCAGATTCTTTCATACCTTCAAGCATCGTGGTTGTTAGTGTAGATGTTGTATCTAAGATATCAAAGGATAATCCGGATCTTCTACCACCGGCAACAAGTGATACTGCAGTTGCTTCACCTAAAGCTCTACCAACACCAAGAATTGCTGATGTAAAAATCCCTGACTTTGCAGCTGCTAAAACAACTTTAAAGTTCGTTTGAGTAGGACTAGCACCTAATGCGAGTGATCCATGAATAAGTGTTTTGTCAACTGAACGAATAGATACTTCAGATATTGTAGTAATTGTTGGTATTGTCATTAAAGCAAGTATAATTACTGTTGATAAAACTGAGTTACCACCTTTAGATTGGTATCCTAAAATTGCACTAAAATCATAAACAATCTTTAAAACAAACCCTGCTCCAAATAAACCATAAATGATAGATGGGATAGATGCTAGAATTTCAATAACAGTTCTCAGTGTCTCTGCAAGTCTTTTTGGTGCGATTTTAGCAATGAAAAGGGCGGTAAGCACACCAATTGGAAATGATAAAAGAAGTGAAAGTGTAACGACATAGATTGTACTAATAATGATAAAGCCAACACTATATAAATTCGATACAAATGTAGGTCCTGTGAGCCATGTATCTCCGATTAAAAAGGGAACAACTGGAACACTTCCTAAACCGCCATTGTCTGTAATAAAGGGGGTTAATCCCTTCGCGATAATAACTCCAGCGATAATAAAGATAAATGACCCTGAAAGAATTGCTAGTCCTTTTAGGATTTGTTCAACTGTAATATCGATGAGTGCATTTTTTTGGAATTTTCTCTTGACTGTTTGTTGCATATTGTATATTCCTTTCTACTGAAACAAGGGACTCAAGGAAGAGTCCCTTATTGCAAGTCTATTTTTTTCTCTTATTCGTTTGGAACGTCAGCCCAAGTTAGATAAGTACCATCATATATTTTCTTTAATGTATCTGCAGTTACGTTATCAATTGGATTACTTAAATGAACGATTGCTACAATTGCATCCCATGCGAGTTGACCATATTGGTCTACTGTCACGTTAGCGAGTTCTGTTGAAGTAAATGGTCTTGATGAGAATCCAACATCTTTACCAACTGTTTGATCTTTTGTGTCACCATTCGTTCTCTTCCAACCATCACCTGAGCCTGTATGTTCATGTTCAGCTACGAAGTTTCCTGCTTTTGCTGTAAATGCTGCAGTTACTGCTTCAGCAACTTTTTGAATTGAATCTGATCCACCAAATCTTACGGTAACAGCACTGTTATCTTGTTGAGTGATTGGATAATTCGCTTTAATAGAATCCCATGTTACTGATGAAGGTAATGCAATCGCTCCAGCGTTATTGATAATATCTGAAGCATCTGTAGTTCCTAAGAATGCTACGAATGCATGAACTAGATCTTCAACTGCTTGTGAAGGGAAGTCACCATCGACTCTAATCATCCACATGAAAGGACGTTTTAGATCATATGTGTTGTTAACAACGTTTGCTTCTGTTGGTGCAACACCATTGAAGTATAAACCCTTAACAGTATCATTTAAACTTGATGTTGAGATATATCCAATACCATACTCATCAATAGTCATCGCGTTTAATTGCGCTGTGTTATCTCTAATAACAAATCCTGTGACCAAAACATCATCACTCTTTGCTGCTTCTGTGAAACCAATACCATTCATAAATCCATCTCTTGTTCCAGAGGTTGTATCTCTTGTATATACTGTAATATTACTTTCTAAATCAAAATCTTCTTGTGGTGAACATGCTGCTAATGTAAGTACGAATGCTAGCATGAACACAGTGATTAATTTTCTCATTTTATTCTCCTTATTTTCTTTTTACACCATGATTATATTAAAATAAATAAAATGGCGAAACCAAGAACAAGTAAGGCTTATGTAAAGATAATGTAAAGACAAAAAAGAACCCTATTTTTTAGAGTTCTTTATCGTAAATTTAAATCTTTTTTCCTTATTTTCCCATTTTTTTATTCATATTTCTGTAAGCAATCGCAAGCAATCCAAAACCAAGTAATACCGATGCTAGCATGATTAACCAAATATTAACTTCATTTCCTAAAACACCGATCTCGTTAGTGCCATAAAATTTGCCAATTTCAACAATTCCTTGAACTGGAAACCCTGTTTCAGATACCAATGCTTGATAGGGTTCTTCTAATATAACTTGTTTTAAAATAATAGTCATATGTGAGAATGGAACTAAACTGGCTACATAGGCCATTGATTTACCTAAGACAAATAGTGGCATATAAATACCTGATACGAAACCAATTAGAGTTCCTAATACACCAGATAAAGTCCCAAATGCGTTTACTGATTTTAATAATGTTGTTAAGAAAATCATCAGCGTTGCAGAAACAAATGTAAACAGAATAATTAATCCGGAAGCTTTAAGAATCGTTTCAAATGAATACCAATAACCTGAGAATACACCAACATATATAACTGTTAAGAACCACATAAATACTGTAAGTGTTGCTGTAACCATTATGGATGTAATGTAATATCCTAATATAATTTTATAGCGTTTTACAGGTGTTACTAAGAATCCATCAAGTCTTCTATATTCTAAATCAGTTATTACATTACCCATCACACCAAGTGACAACGAAACTGTATTAATGACTAGAACGCCACCCATAATGACACTTGTTGATAAAAAAGTTTTTAAGTTGTCACTAATAACGAAGTCACCAAAGTTTGAATCATCTACATATTGTCTTCCAATAAAAAGGAAATATAGAGCTAGTAAAATGATTACACTTAAGAATGAAAAGAAAACTGCTGTTTTATCCCTTAAAAAGATGAGTGTATTTCTTTTTATCATATTGATTAAATTATACATTTTGCTCACCTCCTACGACATGAATAAAAACATCATCCATCGTTCCTTTTAGAACTTCGAACTGTTTGATATTGTCTTTCATTTGATTGATTAAATCAATAGCATCCTTTGAATCATTAACGATTATGATATATTGATCTGCAATTTTTTCATATGCTCTATCTATTGAGTTCAACAGATCAACCATCTTAGCTTTATCATGGGGTACGACTTTTAAACGATCATAACTATATTGTTGTTTTAAGACTGCTGGAGTTCCTTCAGCAACTATTTTGCCCTTATTAATAATAACAACATGGTCAGCATTCGCCGCTTCTTCCATATAATGTGTAGTTAAAAAGATAGTCATTCCATGATTATTTTTTAAATCATCAATCACTTTCCATACGATTTGTCTAGTTTCTGGATCTAGTCCTGTTGTTGGTTCATCAAGAAGGAGTATTTCAGGATTGGAAAATAATGCTCTAGCTATTTCTGCTCTTCTTTTTTGTCCACCAGATAGTGTCTTATATCTTTGATTCTCAAATTCAGAGAAATTTAAATACTCTCTTAACTCTTGATATCGCTTCATTACTAAATGCTTATCATTCATATATAAAGATCCACGAAAAACAAGATTTTCTTTAACTGTTAGATCATTATCCAAGACGTTTCCTTGAAAGACAACGCCTATTTTATTTCTAAAATAAACATCATCAGTTTGTTCATTTAAATATACTTTACCACTATTGGCATCAAGTAATGTCGTCATGATATTAATAGTTGTTGACTTACCTGCACCGTTTGGTCCTAAAAAAGCAAAAAGACTCCCTCTTCTTACCGAAAAGGAAATATCATTTACTGCTATCACATCACCATAGCTTTTTACGAGATTTTTCACTCTCACGATGTAGTCCATAAATTATCCTCATTTCATGTATTCGTATTATCTATTTGGTAGTATAGCATATTTATAATTTATGGTAAATACATATTTTTGTAATTATTATGCTAGTTAAGCTGAAGCACAACTTGATACAGCGAGTAAAAATACAGCTGCATATGCAATGATTGCACTAGCGGGTGTAATCAATATACCTAAAATCGTTTTATATATTTTTGACTTGCCTATTTTTTTCTTTACTTTTGCAAAATAGTATATCAAACTAAAAATCCCATAAGCGAGATGAATCGCGTGATAATACAGAAAATAAAGTGAAAAATAGATCAGTGGTGTCGGTGCAGCTACAATGGCTTGCACAAGTAAATAGGAAACGACGACAAGTGCAATACCAACGACCAGCATTAAAAATGTTACTTTAAAATAAATATTTTGAAGTTTTGGAAATCTTGAAGTTTGTTGATTTTGCATACAATCACACCCTTTCTTTTTTGAAACACTTTGATATTCAATATATATATTATAGAACAAAATATATTATTTTGAAATAATTACTATCTGAAATGATAAAGGAACGCACCCATTTGATGCGTTCCTTAATGATTTACTCTAACCCTCTTAAGAATTCTTTAAATGTATAGATCATATCTTTTTCTGCTCTTTTCTTGACTTCTTCAAAAGACAGATTCAAATAATTTGTTACTACAATCTGATCAATACCCTCTTCTAGATATTTTTGTAGATTACCAGAAACTTGGCCAACAACGGCAATTACTTTCGTGTTTAAACTCTTTGATCTTCTAGCAACACCGATAACTACTTTACCTCGAAGAGATTGTGAATCTAAACTGCCTTCACCTGTAATGATGTAGTCAGCATCTTTAGCCAACTCATTAAACTGCATTACATCTAATACCGTTTCGATTCCCATTTGAATTTTGGAATTTAAAAATACTTTAGTACCATAACCTAACCCTCCAGCAGCACCTGCTCCTTTAAAATATGGATCATTAAATCCTAATTCATTTTCGATGGTTTTCGAATAATTCATTAGGTTTTCATCTAAGAGTTCAACCATCGCTTGGTCTGCACCTTTTTGAGGACCAAAAATATATGCTGCACCTTCTTTACCAAATAAAGGATTATCGATATCACACATGGTGATAAATTCAATATGCTTAAGTCTTTCATCCATGTGAGAAACGTCGATTCTTTTAATTTTTGATAATGTTCCACCTACTGGAATGAAGATTTTGTTATCGTTATCATAGAATTTCACTCCAAGAGCAGCAGCAAATCCAACACCGCCATCATTGGTTGCACTTCCACCAAGACCAAGAATAATTTTTTCAACTCCTTGATCCATTGCGTGCAAAATAAGTTCTCCAAAACCAAAGGTAGTCGTTTTAGATGGGTTTTTATTATTATCTACAAGAGGTAATCCAGCACACGCCGCCATTTCTATGACTGCTGTCTTACCCTTATCAATGATTCCGTAAAAGGATGTCATCTTTTCAAAATATGGTCCGCTAACTTCTTGATATACTTTTTTTCCTTCCCCCGCCTGAAGAAAAGCATCAACGCTTCCTTCTCCACCATCAGCAACTGGAATCTTCTTGATTTCAACGTTCTTAAATCTTGTTTTTATTTCTTTTTCAAGAATATCACATACTTGAATACTAGACAGTGTTCCTTTGAAAGAATCAGGAATAATCACAAATCTTTTCATAGATGTCCTCCTTTTAATTAAAAGAGATTACCGAATGGCAACCTCTTTATCATCTTCGCTTACTCTTAAAGGAAGAGTATGCTTAATAGTAATATGCCAATGATAGAACTTATACCAGAAACTAATGTTCCTAGTGTTTGTGTCTTGTAGCCTTGATCTGGAGTCATACCAGTCATATTGGTTACAACCCAGAAATAACTGTCGTTTGCATGAGAAACTGTCATCGCACCAGCACCGATTGCCATTACAACAAGTGCAGCAGCAAATGGAGTTGTGAAGCCTAGAGCAGTCATCACTGACGCTGGATCAACATAAGTACCCATCATAGCAGCTGTTGTAACAATCGCAACAGTTGAAGATCCTTGCGCAATCTTAAGGATAGCAGCAACGATGAATGGGAATAAAATACCTAATACTTTAAGTGCATCAGCATTACCACTTACGAATGCAACAACACCTGCATCAGCAATAACCTTACCTAATACACCACCTGCAGCGGTAATAAATAGAATTGGACCAACAATCTTAAGGTTTTCATTGGTTAAGAAATTGAAATCTTTCAGTTTGTCTGTAACAGCCAGCAAGATTACACCAAATATAACACCTATTGATAACGCGATAATTGGATGTCCAATGAATCCCCAGAATGGAAGTGAGTCCCAAGCTAAGACTTTAGCGATTGTACCCATAGCCATAGCTAAAATAGGGACAATAATTGGAGCGAATGATAACCAAGCATTTGGAAGCTTACCATAGCTTGCTCTTAATTTTGCAAAAGCTTCTGCAGCTGCATTTGGATTCACATCATCATCAACATCTGCTTCTACCTTAACTTTTTTGCCAATATAAAGTGCAAAGAAATATGAAGGTACTAATGCAAATATAGAAACTAGTGCACCGACACCCATAACAAGTAATAAGCTAGTGCCTAAACCTACTGAGTTAGCTGCAGCAATTGGACCTGGTGTTGGTGGAATAAAAACATGAGATGCATATAGACCAAGAGATAGAGCAACTGCCATTGCAACAGATGATTTTTTAGTCATCTTACTCATTGATTTTCTAATTGGATCTAAAATAATAAACCCTGAATCACAGAATACTGGAATGGATACAATCCAACCCATAATCATCATTGCCATTTCAGGATGTTTTTTACCAACAACCTTAACAACTGTGTCAGCTATCGTTAATGCTGCTCCAGTTTTTTCAACGATGAAACCTATCAATGCCCCTAAAATGATAACAATACCAATACCTGACATTATGTTACCAAAGCCAGCAGCAATTGTTCCAGGAACATTAGCTATTGGAAGAGAGAATAATGCAAGTACAATGGATACAGCCATAATTGCTATAAATGGGTGTATCTTCAATTTTGAAATCATTAAGATCATTACCACAATAGCGATAATTAGACCTACAAATAACCAAATCCCAGTTAACATGGTTTAAATCCTCCTATTTTTGTTGAATGGGTATTTAAATCTAACTATATTATATGGAAAATGATAGCCCTTTCATATGTTACATAAAACAAAAAAAGGCACCTTTTTTAGGTACCTATACTAACATTTTCTATAAATCCTTTTCTGATTGTAGAGAATCATATATTTTGATTGCGATAACAAACATATACGATAGACTAATTTTTCTAGGATCAAATCCAGTCAACATGTAGATTTTATTCAATCGATATTGCAACGTGTTCTTATGAATGAATAACTCTTGACTCGCATCATTAATCGAACCTTCACAAGCATAAAAAACTCTTAAAATGTCGATATACTCTTTTATATCAGATTGATTTGACTGGTTAAAGAACTTATCTAAAAAATCTTCTTTATACTTTGATAACATAGTATTGATAAAAATATCAAAGTTAACGACATCATAAATATTTATATTATCATTCGATTTCACACTTGCTTGAAGTGCTGTATTTGCATTTTTAAATGATACTTTGATTGGTTTCGGATCATTAGAGTCAATTCCTATATAAACCTTGCATTTAAACTGTTCTGTAACAATGACTTCAATTTCTTTAGCAATCATTTTTATCTCTTCATCGGGAATTCTATTGAATACACAGATAAATAATGTTGATGTTCTAAAAAGAAATGACTGTGGATAAGTTTTTAAATGATTTCTTAGTCGATGTGAAATATCAGTTTGTAACTGATCGCTTGCTGAAGTGTTATCCTCTTTTTTTACGGAGAAAACGAGCACTCTTTTTGCAGTATGAGTATCAATACCAAGCATTTGAGCGCGAGCCTTAAATTCCTGAGGATGATTGGTATCATATCTTCCAAAAATCCATTCCTCTAAAAAGCGATCCTTAGCTTTTTGCTCGATATTTTTCTGTTCTCTAACATAAGTGTCTAGAAGTAAGACTTCTGTCATTTTTTTAATGATTTGACCGTATTTAAAAACTTCTTCACTTCTTCCAGTTAAACCAATAACACCAATGATTTCATTGTTGAACTCAATTGGAAGATTAATTCCATTTTTAGCACCTATATATTCTCCATCAGCCTCAATCAATAATTCCTTTAATTTCTCTTTGATAATCCGAACAGCACCACCATGAGTGGTGCCTATTCTTTTTGGGTCAGTTGAAGATATAATGATTCCATTGATATCCATGATATTAATGTGATGATCCATGACCTTAGACAATTGGTCAACAATTTGTTCTGCAACACTGCTTGAAAGTAGCATGAAATTTCTCCTTTGATGATAAGAAGCATATATTTTCTTTCATTCTATCACAGTAAGTTATGAAATGTGTGCGTTGATTATCAAAAAAAGAAAAGACAAAAAAACGGATGAACTCCGTTTCTATAGTTTTTTCAATCAGTTATTTTACTTCTATTTCTTTATTTTCAATTCTTTGACGTAATAGTAATAATTTTTCTTTTATAATTCTTGCTGTATTCAAAAATGCTTCATCAGGTAGTCCTGATGGATCATCAAGACCCCAATCTTCCCTGTGTTGAGTAGGAATAAATGGACATTCTACATTACATCCCATCGTTACTAAAACATCTAATTCTTGAGGAATATCATCAAGCAATTTAGATCTTTGTGTTAAATTCATATCCACATGATATAAATCTTTTATGATTCTAACCGCATCTTGATTAATTTGAGGTTTTGTTTCAGTACCTGCGCTATACGGTTCAAAAAAATCAGATGCTAATTCTTTAGTGATTGCTTCTGCCATTTGACTTCTACAGCTGTTGTGTACACAAACGAATGCGACTTTAAGTTTCTTCATAATTTAACTCTCCTTTAGGAAACCAATTCTTGGTTTTATTTGCTATTTTAACTAACATTAGCATGACTGGAACTTCTACTAAAACCCCTACGATTGTTGCAAGTGCAACACCTGGGTTTAGTGGGAATAATGCTACTGCGACTGCGACTGCAAGTTCAAAGAAATTACTTGCTCCTATCATTCCTGCTGGAGCTGCAACATCATGTGTGAGCTTTAAAGCTTTTGCTCCAAAGTAAGCGATAAAGAATATTAAGAATGTTTGAATAACAAGTGGAATACTAATTAATACGATATGTAATGGATTTTCTATAATCAAATCACTTTGAAGTGAGAAGATTAAAACAAGTGTTAATAATAATCCACTAATAGTGATCTTACTGAACTTAGGTACGAATCTTTGGTTAAAGAATTCAATTCCTTTGTTTTTAATGATGAAATATCTCGTTAGAGACGCCGCGACCAGTGGAACCACTACAAATAGGAATACCGATAAAAAGAGGGTTAGCCAAGGAACAGTAATGCCTCCAATACCTAATAAGAGTCCTACGATGGGCACGAATAGTAATAAAATGATTAAATCGTTTGTTGCTACCTGTACTAATGTATATGCTGGATTTCCTCTAGTTAGACTACTCCATACAAAAACCATTGCTGTACATGGTGCTGCACCAAGTAATACTGCTCCTGCTAAATAATCTTGTTGAAGATTAGCTGGAATTAAGTTGCTAAAGATGACGTAGAAGAATAGATAAGCAATTCCAAACATTGTAAATGGTTTGATTAACCAGTTGACAACCCAAGTTAGATATAATCCTTTAGGTTTCTTACCAACATTTTTAACGGATGTGAAATCGACTTTAAGCATCATTGGATAAATCATGACCCATATTAAGATTCCAATTGGGATATTGACACTCGCAATTTCAAACCGATTTAAGAAATCGGGAATAGCGGGTATAAATCTACCAATTAAAACTCCAATTGCCATACATATTAAAACAAATAACGTTAAATACTTCTCAAAAAATCCTATTTTCATTTGTCTCTCCTTATTTAGCGTTTTGAATGAAAACTTTAACTTCTTCTAAAGTAGGTACTCTACCATAGGACACAACCTTATTGTTGATAACAAGTCCTGGAGTTCTTAATAGTCCTGCATTCGCGATTTCCATCATATCTGTAACATATATGAGATTCGCATTTTCATTTAATTCTTTGATTGCTATTTCAGCGATTTGATGTAATCTTTTACAATTCGCACATCCTGATCCTAATACTTTGATTTCCATTTATAGTTTCCTCCCTTCTTAAATGAGTAAATAACCAAATGCGTTAAACAAATAACCCACAATGAGTATTCCAACTGTAACTGTACCAACAAACATGATGAGTAACTTGGGTTTTATAACCTTTTTAATCATAATAATTGAAGGTAGTGATAACGCAGTAACCGCCATCATAAACGCTAATACAGTGCCAATCCCTACGCCTTTAGAGACTAAAGCTTCTGCGATAGGTAGTGTCCCAAAAATGTCTGCATACATAGGAATTCCTAAGAGGGTTGCGATTAAGACTGAAAACATATTGTCATTACCTAATATCGAAGTAATGAAAGCCTCAGGTATAACACCGTGTATAACCGCACCTATTCCAACACCGATTAAGACATAGATCCATACTTTTCGAATTATCTCTTTAACTTGTTCTATTGAATATAAATAACGTTCTTTTTTCGTCATCTTATACTCTTCCATAGCTTCAATTTCTTGACCAGCAGGAACTTCTACTCTTTTCATCACAAAATCTTCTACATATCGTTCCATTTTAAATAAGCTAATTAAAGATCCACCAATAACTGCGATGATTAACCCAACAACCACATAAGCGATTGCGACTTTCCAGTTAAAAATACTTGCAAGAAGGATGACTGATGCTAAATCAACTAAGGGTGATGAGATTAAAAATGAGAATGTAACACCTATTGGTAAACCTGCTTTTGTAAACCCAATAAATATTGGAATAGAGGAGCAGGAACAAAATGGTGTAACTGTTCCTAGTAATGCACCAATTGTGTTCGCACCAACACCTTGATGATGAGCTAGTATTCTTCTTGTCCTTTCAGGTGAAAAAAATGATTGAACATAGGATGCGATAAATATTAAGACCGCTAATAAAATAAAGATTTTTATAACATCATAAACAAAGAATGATAAACTTTCAAAAAGCATAGATTGTTTATCTAGTTTTAATAAATCCCCGAAAAACCATCTGACTGAGTCATCTAGCCATTGCATTCTTAAAAGTTGATCATTTAACCAACCAAAGATATCTTTTATGATTTGCATGTTGTCTCCATATTCTTTAAGTTAATTAAAAACTCAATCATTTTGTCTATTTTTTCTTTGTCTACGTGATGCTTAACCCAATTCCCATCTTTATAAGCAGTGGTAATTCCCGCATCTGTCAATGTTTTCAAATGATAAGATAATGTAGGTTGTTTAATCGTCAATTTATCGATTAATGTACATCCGCAGGTTTCACCTTGAATTAAAAGTTCAAGAATCTTCAACCTGTTATCATCAGATAAAGCTTTAAATAATAAGGCATAATTTAGTTCCATAAAAGCCCTTCTTTCCTATATCGATAATTATCTATATTGATATTCATCTATATTATAGCATGCTTAAAATTGATGTCAAGCAATGTTATCTTTTTTTACTGCTTTTTTACAAAAAAAACAACCACCTAAAAGTGATTGTCTACCTGATAAATTGATTTAGTAAAACTATAAAACCATGAAGTTATGTTCGAAGAAGTAATCTAGCAATGTCTTTCTTGTAATAATACCTACAAAATTATCGTTTTGATCGATGACTGGAACGAAGTTCTCATTGGTTGCTTTTGATAATAACATAGGCATTGTCGCTGTAATACTTACAGGCTCATAATCTCTATGTCTTTTCACTTCAGATACTTGATATTTTGATAAGTTGTCTGAATTTAGACATTCTACATTTTGTAAAACAAATTGTAAAATATCACCTTCTGTTAAAGTGCCTACATATTTTTGATCACTGGTGATAACAGGTATTGATGTATACCGATGTTTTGTCATAGTTATCAAGGCATCACTTAAAGGTTGATCGTTATATACTAAAGTTGTCTCATAGAATGGTTTTAAGAAAGATGTTATATTCATCGTTTTTCTCCTGTTATTTTTATTTTCATATTTATATTATACTATATTTACAATTATTTCGACTAGTTATCGATAAAAATGAAAGGGCATCTAGTAAATCTAGATACCCAAACATTCAAAATATTCACCTACATTCATGCAAAATATTCAATTATTTGATCTGAATTCTTGTTTTTTGCTCAATTTGGGCTGCTTTAGGAGCTTTAATATTTAAAATTCCATCTTTTAGTTTAGCTTCAATTTGATCACTAACAAGATCACCTAAGTTAATTACACGTCTCATTGAAGAAAATTTACGTTCGCGGTGAATGTAATTGTTTTTCTCTTCATTTTTTTCTTCCTTACGATTTACAGAAATCATTAATTGACCTTCCTGATAATTGAGTTCAATTTCTTCATTCTTGATTCCAGGTAAGTCAGCTTCTACAGTATAGAAGTCCCCTTCATCTTTGACATCGATTTTAAAGGTGTCACGACGAAGATTTCTGTTTGGATAGAAACTGTCATTAAAGAATTCATCAATCATATTGAAGAAATCATCTTTTTCCTCTGTTTGACGTGATAAACTACGGTTGAATGGTGTTAAACCAAGCATTTTTTTCGCCTCCTTTATGATTGGCACTTGATATGATAGAGTGCCATTTCACTTATATTTTACTACAGCAAAATATGGATGTCAATATTTTTGATTCAATTTTTTACAAAAAAACAACTTAAAAAATTTAAGCTGTTTTGAATTTAAGTATTCATAATGAAGTCTAGTGAATTAATGTTTAAAATGTCTGGTTTTTGCAAAAACCATCGCGATTCCATATTGATTGCAAAGATCAATTGACTCTTTGTCCCTTATACTTCCTCCGGGTTGAATAATCGCTTTAATCTGTGCATCTATAGCAAGTTGAACAGTATCTGACAAAAATAAACTCATCCCTTTTGTCAATAAACTCATAGACAAGGGTTATGAGATTATATCGACAGGAGGAACTTATAAAACATTAGTAGAACATGGTATAAAATCCATTAAAATTGATGAAATTACTCATTTTCCTG
>CAKMKF010000189.1 GCA_927439925.1 uncultured Acholeplasmataceae bacterium
GATACCAAAGAGATTAATGAAAAAGCTGTTATTCTTTTGGTGAGTAGAAATTTAGAAGAAAATATATTCGAATTAACGAATGCTTTACTTTCTAAAAATCAAACTAAGACCATAGAGATCTTTTATGATCTCGTTGCTAGAAATGAAGATCCATTAAGAATTTTAAACAACATCGTTGGTAAGGTCAGAGAATTGATGCATACGAAACTATTATTAGATAAGGGATATCGACAAGATCAGATTGCAGAACATTTCCATATCAAGAGTGGTAGGGCTTATTATTTAGTTAAAAATGCACAAGGTGTCAATTTTGCACAACTTGAAAACCATATTAAAAAACTTTCCAAGCTTGATTATGAAATCAAGAGCGGAAAGATCGATAAAAAGCTAGGTCTAGAATTATATTTGTTAGGAGCGTAACCATGTTAACACATCCAAGAATTTTACTATTTGACTATGAGACTACAGGCTTATCTGGACAATATGATCAGATCATTGAAATTGGTGCTATCGTATTAGAAAGAGTTAATGAAAAGTATCAAATTGTAGATGAACTTTCAACTTTAGTATTGTCAGATCGTCCTCTACCTGAAAAAATTACAGAAATTACAAAAATTACAGATGAAATGTTACTCAGAGATGGAATCACCCAAGAAGAGGCATTTCACCGTTTTTTTAAGATGTATCAGGATGAGCGTACTTTATTGGTTGCATATAACATCCAATTTGATTTAGCATTTTTAAACTACGCATTCAAGAAGTATTGGAACCCTTTATTTCAAATCAAAAATGATATTTTAGATGTGATGGCTATCTATAAGGATCGCTATCCATTTCCGCATAAGCTAGATAACGCGGTTTCTACATATCAAATCGAATTACCTAATACGCATCGCGCGTTGGATGATATTAAGGCGACATTAGAAGTTTTGAAGAAAATGAGCCTTGAAAAAGATAATATAGAGAAATATGTAAATGTTATTGGTTATAACGCTAAATATGGTGTTTCAGGTATAAGACTTCCTCATGTTAGATATATTGCTCAAAAGGGTGGATTTAGGGAAATCGAAAATAGCTAAAAAAAAAAGACACACCGTGTCCTTATTTTTTAGAGTGTATTAACTAGATTTGAAAGTTGAGATTTATGTCTAGCTACGAAATTCTTATGAAAAATTCCCTTTGCAAGACCTTTATCTAATTTTTTATGTGCAAAAGACAATGATTCTAAAGCTTTTTCTTTTTCTTTTGCTACTACAGCACGTTCAACAGCTTTAACAGCAGTTTTTACGGATGACTTAAAAGAAGCGTTGTGTAAACGACGTTTTTCATTGGTTTTGTTTCTCTTGATTTGTTGTTTTATATTAGCCACAATTTCACCTCCTATATGCGCACAACCATTGTATCAAAACGTTATCAAAAATGCAACAGTTAACATATATTTATGGTAAAATATAATTATATTATTGAAGGAAGTATGCAAATGACGACAGCGAATAAACTTACATTGTTAAGAGTAGTAATGATTCCCATCATGATTGTATTTATCTATATGAAGTCTATGGAAAGCCCACTTGGCTTTTTTAACGATATTTTGTTGAATCAACTCATTTTCGCTATTTTATTCGTGATTGCCTCGTTTACAGATCTCTTAGATGGATATGTAGCAAGAAAGTATAACCAAATTACGACTTTTGGTAAATTTTTAGATCCAATCGCAGATAAGGTTTTGGTGATGGTAGCATTTCTCTATTTAATGATCTTAACACCAGATAGAGTTCCTTTATGGGCAGTGATGATTGTGATTGTTAGAGAGTTTGCAGTGACTGGTGTAAGATTACTTGCTATTGAAAAAGGGAAAGTAATTGCAGCATCCCCATATGGGAAGATAAAAACAGCATCGACGATGATAGCACTCATTATTATGTTGTTCAATGATTTTGGTTTACCAGCATTAATAGGTGACATTATTTTCTGGATAGCTATCTTATTTACCTTAATCAGTGGATTTGATTACCTATTTAAAAATAAAGAAGTCATTTTAGAAAGCATTTAAAGTAAAAACGAAAAAGACTGTCTACTATAAATTGGAGGTGCAGCAGTGGAAAAAGATAAAAGAGCACAGGCCTTAGAGGTCGCAATGAAACAAATTGAGAAGCAATATGGTAAAGGAGCGATAATGCGTTTAGGTGATGAAGCCGAACGAAACGTTGAAGCCGCGCCAACAGGATCACTAGGTCTTGATATTGCATTAGGTATTGGTGGTTATCCAAAAGGAAGAATCATCGAAATTTATGGACCTGAATCATCAGGTAAAACGACACTTGCATTGCATGCAATTGCAGAAGTACAAAAAAAGGGTGGTTATGTCGCATTCATCGATGCAGAGCATGCACTAGATCCTAAATATGCAAAAGCATTAGGTGTTGATGTAGACAACTTGATTTTGTCACAACCAGATACAGGCGAACAAGCATTAGAAATCACTGAGGCGTTAATTCGTAGTGGTTCTGTGGACTGTATCGTCGTAGACTCAGTCGCAGCACTTGTCCCAGAAGCTGAAATCAACGGCGAAATGGGTGATTCTCATGTAGGACTACAAGCAAGATTAATGAGTCAAGCAATGAGAAAGTTATCAGGTGCCATTTCTAAAGCGAACGCAACTGTTATTTTCATTAACCAAATTCGTGAAAAAGTCGGTGTTATGTTTGGAAGCCCAGAAACAACTTCTGGAGGACGTGCATTGAAGTTCTATGCATCTGTTCGTCTAGAAATTAGACGCGGCGAACAAATTAAGAACGCTACCGATATTATCGGGAATAAGACAAACATTAAAGTCGTGAAGAATAAGGTAGCTCCACCATTTAAAACAGTATCTGTCGATATTATTTATGGACAAGGTATTTCTCAAGTAGGTGAAGTGGTAGACTTAGGATCTGACTTAGATATCATTCAAAAGAGTGGTGCATGGTTTGCCTATAATGGTGAAAAGATTGGTCAAGGAAGAGAAAATGCTAAAGTATATTTAACTGAGCATCCTGAAATATACAAAAAGGTTTTCGAACAAATTTTAGATCATTACAAAATAACGTATAAGAAGTAATCAGATGGTTGACAATCGTCAACCATTTTTTTCATACCAACAACTATTTTTAAGCAAAAACTAGAATCAATATAAATAAATATTATATAATTTAAATTGAATATACTTCAAGGGGGTATAATATGGAAAACAAATATTACAATGAGTTAATGCATTATTTAAAAAATGAGGATAAAGACAAAGCAGTTTTATTTACACATGAGTTACTTGAACAAGAAAAGATTTCAATTGAGTCACTTTATCTAGATTTACTAGCACCATCTTTAATCCATTTTTCTTGTAGCGTTGAAGATGAAGATATTTGTATCTGGAAAGAGCATTTAAGAACTTCAATTGTAAGAACGATTTTAGAAATGAGTTATCTTTATATTTTAAAGAGATTAGAGAGCGTGAAGAAAAACAATATTAAGGTTGTTTTTTTTAACGCCTGCATTTGAGTATCACGAGATTGGTGCGATTATGAACACCCATTTCTTTT
>CAKMKF010000190.1 GCA_927439925.1 uncultured Acholeplasmataceae bacterium
TTCCTTAAATTTAGATATTAATAATCCAGATGACAAGAGATAAAGAGGAATGAACCCAATTAGTAAATACAGATATGCTGATTTTAAGATAAGTGCTAAGGATACTAGAGAAAAAGATACGAAATATAAAGCCAGAGTAAATTTAAGTGTTTCTTTCGTTTCAAACTCAAGGTAAGCATTTTTGATTTGGAAAAACTTGTATATGATTAAAATCAAGATGATTAAACTTGGTATCATCATAAAAATAGTGGGTTGAAAAAATATATTTGCTATCTGCAAGACTGAAGTAACAAAGATGATGAGCAATGTATAATCAAAAATCATGTCTAGTTTTTTCCTAAGAATAGATTCAAATAACATCATGACACCTATCCAGATAACTGCGTGAATGTAATAGATATTGATTCTAGAGTTCCCAGAGGTTAAAAGGATAATGTAATTTAAGTAAATAGTTGCCAATCCGAAGATTGCCCATTTGACATAATGAATCAATTTCATAGACATTGAAATCCCCCCCAAAGCTTATTTTTTGAAATTTTGTTTGATATACCCTGCAAAATGTAGTGAACCAAATATTAATATTATAGTATTCTTACCCATTTCTTTAATTAAAAGATCTAAAGCTTTTAAAGGATCTTCCATATACTGAATATCACCAGTCGCAAGTTCCTTTAAATCATGGAATCTCAAATCAGGAAATGATGTTAATACAAATCTTGATGAAAATGATTGAGCAATTTGGATCATTCCTGAAACGTCTTTATCACCTAGAGCAGAAAACAAGACCCAAATCTCTTTATCCTTAAATGCATGTAACGAAGTCTCCTTAAGAGATTCTATCGCGTGTGTATTGTGTGCACCATCTAAATAGACATTTGGTGCGATTTCTTCTAATCTTCCAAGCCATGTTGTTTTCTTCAATCCAGCTTTGATGATTGGTTCTTTAATATCTGGAAATAAATAATGGATACCTGCTATTGATATTAAAGCGTTGAGTAATTGATATTCACCGATTAAAGATAAGTGATAAGTATTGTTAAACGCTTTAAACGATAATGGAATATCACTTAATCTTTCTAAATCATCCATTGTATAATACTCAGCAGTTGCTTTAACGTTTTTCACATATCTCTTAAAATATGGATGAAGGGATGGATGAACAGTCGTAATTAAATGACTACCTTCTTCTAATATCCCTAATTTATTATAAGATATTAATTCAAGTGTATTCCCAAGTTGTTTCATATGATCAAAACCAATGGAAGTTATTAATGATAAATCATAACTTAGTACATTTGTCGCGTCTAATAGGCCACCAAGTCCTACTTCCATGACCATGACGTCAACTTTCTTTCTTTTAAAGTAAATCAAACTAATTAAAGTTAAAAGTTCAAAAAACGTTAATGTTTCTTTAAACCTTTCTTCATATTCTAGATTTAAATCATAAACTTGCTGAATCAATTCAAACAACACATCATCTTCAATTTCATTCATTTGAAAACGAATTCGTTCATTAAAGCGGACCAAATAAGGTGAGGTAAAAGTACCCACCTTATAGCCAGCTTCTATTAAAATATGTGTTAAATAACTACATACAGAGCCTTTACCATTGGTTCCAGCAACGTGAATCTTTTTAATATTTGATAAATCAATATCCAGCATTGCATATGCTGTTTTCATGCGTTCTAAGTCTGTTTTCGGTCTAAATTTAATTCTGGTTTCAATCCATTCAATCGCTTGATTCAAATTATTTAGCATAGTCTTTTAATTTCTCTAATACGATTTCATACTGTTTTTGATAGTTTTCGTACTTTTCTCTTTCATTAGCTAGTTTAATTTCAGGTGCTTTTGCTATAAATGATGGATTATTAAGTAACATTTCACTTCTAGCAATTTCATTTTCTAAGGATGCTTTATGCTTCAACAAGCTTTCCATCTCTTTTTCAGGATCAATAATTCCTGATTTATCAACATAAGTAACAACCTTTTTACCAACAAGTAAAATCGTTTCTTCTTTTCCACTATAATTCTTTTCAATAAACAATTGATCAGCATTCAAGAACTTCTTGAAATAAACTTCTTGTCGAACGAGCTTATCATAATACTCAGTATCTTCAATGACCAAATGAATTGTAAGTGGTTTACTTGGCGCAACATTATTTTCGCTTCTTAAGTTTCTTACTTTCGTAATGGTATCCATGACTTCGTTAAAATAGCGAATTGCAGGCTCACAAACCATTTCAGCCTTTGGCCAGTCAGAAATCATGATAGATTCCTCATTAGAAATCTCTAAATAGAGCTTTTCAGTCACGAAAGGTATAAATGGGTGCATTAGCTTTAAGACAGCTCTTAAGACGTATAAAAGGGTTCCTTGTGTGTTTGTTCTCCACTCTTTATTTTGAAGACTAATCTTAGCGAACTCTACATACCATGAAGCGAACTCATCCCATATAAAGTTATATAGAGTGCGTGACGCTTCACCAAATTCAAATTTGTCGTAATTATAATCTGCTTCCTTAATAACTTCTGATAGTCTAGATAATATCCATTTTTCAGGCATTCTTAACGTTTCAGGATTGATTTGAACATCTAGGTCATCGATATTCATCGTTATAAATCTAGTAATATTCCACATCTTATTGATAAAGTTCCAAGAAGATTCTACTTTTTCTTCTTCGTAACGAAGGTCTGCACCAGGTGCAGAATTCGTTGATAAGAAATAGCGTAGTGCATCAACACCATATTTAGCAATCACATCCATCGGATCGACTCCGTTACCAGAAGATTTACTCATTTTCTTTCCTTCGTTATCACGAATCAATCCGTGAATTAAAACTTGTTTGAAAGGATCTTTTCCGGTAAAGTTTAACCCTTGGAAAATCATTCTAGCTACCCAAAAGAAGATAATGTCATATCCTGTTACTAAAACGTCTGTTGGATAATATCTTTCTAAATCACTCGTTTTTGCTGGCCAACCTAAAGTAGAAAATGGCCATAAAGCAGATGAAAACCAAGTATCTAGTACATCTTCATCTTGAGTCGAATCTCCAGGAGAAGGTTGGACTC
>CAKMKF010000191.1 GCA_927439925.1 uncultured Acholeplasmataceae bacterium
CTGCACCAGGACATGGTGAAGATGACTATCGTGTAGGAAGAACTTATAACTTAGATATTTTATGTCCTGTTGATGACAGAGGATTTATGACAGAGGAAGCTGGACAGTTTTCAGGTTTATATTATGAAGTTGCTAATGAAGCGATTGTTAAGGCTTTAGATGAAGCGAATGCATTACTTAGAAGTGATAAATTTATGCATAGCTATCCACATGACTGGAGAACTAAAAAGCCAGTTATTTTTAGAGCGACTCCACAATGGTTCGCATCGATTGATAAATTAAAAGATGAGTTATTATCTGAAGTTAAAAAAGCGGAATGGTTACCTTTATGGGGCGAACTTAGAATATCAAATATGATTACTGGTCGTGAAGACTGGTGTATTTCAAGACAAAGAGCTTGGGGTGTTCCAATCCCTGTCTTTTATGCTGAAAATGGTGATTCTATCTTAGATCACGATTTATTAGAGCATGTAGCAAACCTGTTTAATGAATTTGGTTCAGATTGCTGGTATGAAAGAGAAGCTAAAGATTTACTACCTAAAGGATATACACATCCAGGATCTCCTAACGGAGTCTTTAAAAAAGAAACAGACATTATGGATGTTTGGTTTGACTCAGGAACATCACACTCTGTCTTAACAGCTAGAAACCTACCTTATCCTGCAGATTTATATCTAGAAGGATCGGATCAATATCGTGGTTGGTTTAATTCAAGCTTAATTACTGGAGTTGCTGCATTTGGTGCTGCACCTTATAAAAAGGTTGTATCACATGGTTTCGTTTTAGATGGTCAAGGTAAGAAAATGAGTAAATCTTTAGGGAATGCAGTGGATCCTTTGATCGTCATGAAACAACAAGGTGCAGATTTACTTAGACTATGGGTAGCTACAGTTGATTATCAAAGTGATGTTAGAATCTCTAATGACATGATGACTCAAATCGCTGAAGGCTATAGAAAGATTAGAAATACTTTTAAATTCATGTTAGGGAACTTAGATGGGTTTAACCCAGAAAACGATTATATTGGTTATTCGATGCGCGGTCAATTAAACCGCGTCATAACACATAAATATAATGATTTGGTAAAGACTGTATTGGATGCTTATGAAAACTATCAGTTTGATAAGGTCTATAGAACTGTCGTACCATTTATGACCAATGATTTATCAGCATTTTATTTAGACTATACAAAAGATATTTTATACATCGAAAAAGAAAATAATTTTGAAAGAAAATCAGTTCAATCGACATTGTATGATATAACGCTAGGTATCTTAAAACTATTAACTCCAATTCTTCCACATACAACATCTGAAGCATACTTAACACTACCTTTCGCTCACTTGGAAGATGTTTATTTAGAAACTATGCCTGAAATCAGTTCAAAAGAAGATGAAGCATTAATGAAAGCTTTTGAATTATTTGAAAATGTTAGAGAAGTTGTCTTAAAGAAACTAGAAGATGCTAGAGAACAAAAAGTTTTTGGTAAATCACTAGCTGCAGAAGTCGATTTAACAGTGACTCAAGAACAAATGGATGCTATCAAGCATTTGGATATGAAAATACACCAAGTCTTAATCGTTTCAAAAGTGAATTTAAGTGTTGGAAAGAATTTACTCGTTTCAGTTAAACCTGCAGATGGTGTAACTTGTGACAGATGTTGGAATATAGTCGATCACGTTCATGAAAATGGATTATGCGATCGTTGTTTAAAAGTCTTAGGAGGAAAATAAAATGAATATTTTAGTCGTCAATGATGATGGATATCAAGCTGAAGGATTAGGAATCTTAGTTCGTGCACTTCAACCTTTTGGAAATGTTTATGTATCAGCTCCAAAAGATCATCAAAGTGCAAAAAGTCATGCAATCACCATTAGAAGTCGAATTGAAACATTTTATACAGAACCTATTTTCGGTTCTACAGCAACACTTGTTGTTGATGGAACTCCAGCAGATGCAACACGCTTAGGATTGAAAGTTTTTAATGTTGATTTCGACTTAGTCGTTTCAGGGATTAATTAC
>CAKMKF010000192.1 GCA_927439925.1 uncultured Acholeplasmataceae bacterium
TGGAAGTTGGGAAAGTGCTATTAAACGCCTTTGGAGAGCATGATATCATTGCTAGAATTGGTGGAGATGAATTCGCAGCTATTGTACCAAACACAACTTTTGAAAGAGTGGAAACAATTAAAAATAAAATACGAAGTGAAATAAGTTTAATTCTTCATTCTTAATACCTAATTTCATTCCTAATGCCTTACACAAAGCACTTACTCTTTCTGAATGTACACGTTCTTCTTTATATTTTTCAGTCAATGTCTTATGAATCGCACGTATAGCGTGATTTCTAACACTCATACCTTCAGACAACTTATTTCTATACATCTTGTTTTCCGCATACTTAATTACATCATGTATACTTGCACTTTCGTCATATTTCAAATCGAAACCAATTGCGATCGATAAATTAATGTTTTCGACTGAGATTAAACTTATTTCACTTCGTATTTTATTTTTAATTGTTTCCACTCTTTCAAAAGTTGTGTTTGGTACAATAGCAGCGAATTCATCTCCACCAATTCTAGCAATGATATCATGCTCTCCAAAGGCGTTTAATAGCACTTTCCCAACTTCCAATAAAGCATCATCACCATACAAATGTCCGTATGCATCATTTAATATCTTCAATCCATTTAAGTCAAAATTTAGAATTCCTAAAGGATAATACTCTTTACTATCATATTTTACTAGCATCTCTGCATAATGTCTTCTATTGTATAGTCCTGTTAAGTAGTCATGGCAATTGATAAAGTCAATTTCATCTTGTCTCTTTGTCGCCTCTGTAACATCCCTTGAAATACCTACTGCACCTACAATATGTTCGTTTTCATCATATATTGGTGATATTGATGATTCGAAATGATACATAATTCCATCTACTTCTATCTTCCAATCATAGATAGAAGATTCTCCATCCAGTGCTTTATTATAGTATATATCTCTTTCAATACCTGCATCACCAAAAGCTTCAATAACAGTTTTTCCGATATATTGATTAGGCGTTTGTTTTATCTTTTGAACACCTTTTCCGAAAACAGAAACAAATCTCTTTTCTTTATCAATCTCAAATATGATATCAGCGGTATTGTCGATAAGTAACATCACTCTTTGATTTTCATAGAGCAGTTCACGATGCGCTTCTTGATTTAATTCGAAATAGTGTGTTGTCGTGTCTAATACAGTATTCAATACATTTCTAATCTCCGTAAAACCTTTTTTGTTTTCAGTAGAAACTCTATATCTCAAATTCTTAGTCATATCTATTTTATTGATATCTTCAACAAGATAGTTGAATGGATTGAAAATATATCTTTGATTTAAAAAGATCAATACTGTGCCAATAGATAATACAATCACTGAAAGTATAGAAAATATAGAAAATAATAGAATATTGGAAGCATTATATTCTTGATTCGGAATATATAAGAATACTTCATATGAGTTATTAACAAATTGGCTATATGCAACAATACCTGTTGTTCCATTCATTTTAAAGTCATCTTGAAATCCAGTCCCATTAAATTTAGTAAGATTTGGATTGATCATATCGATAGATACAAGTACAAGATTTCCAACGTCGACATTTGGATGAGATATAATGTTGTTATTTTTATCAATAAGAAAAGCGAAACCTGTATCTCCTATTTTTTTATTTTTGACAAAATTCTGAATCGTTAAAATATCAATGTCTGATGCTATGACTCCTAACAACTCATCTCCATTATAAACAGCTTTTGACACTGTAACAATCATTTTATCCTGAGTTGCATTTAAAAATACAGGTGAATAAGCAACATCATTAGTTTCAAGAGCAGCTGTATACCAAATTCGATCTCTAAAATCAATAGAGGGTGGTGGAGTATAACCACTTGAATTGGTCATTACATTATCACTTGACAAATAATAAATAGAAAACATAAAATTATTATTATTCACAACTTCAACTAAATAATCTAATAATCCTTCTTCGCCTTTAACACTTATATATGATGATAATGTTCCAACTACATGAGAAGTATCAAAAAAGTATTTTTCAATCTCAATTTCCATGTTACTTCTTTCGAGTATTAATTGATTATATTGTTTATTCGATATCGTTTGTGATGAATACATATATAAAATAGCAAAAAAAGATAGGAAAACTACCAAGAATGCTAATGTTGTTATAAATTGTATGCTAGAAAAACGCTTCAATGGATGTTATCCTCCTAAAATAAAAAAAAACTTCATATTTGTTTCAAATTGATTATAACACGTGAAGGATTTTTAAATGGGAATAGTAAGTTAAACTTAAGAATATTGTAACTTTTAAAGTTGTTTTTACTTTGAAATATGTATTTATCAGTAAAATTTACTTTTCACTAAGAAAAAAACAAACTAGAAATCATATTCTAATTTGTGTTTTTTTAAAAATTCATGATAGAAATATTATGAATTTAGTGCTTTAATTTGTAAATTAATGGCTTTTGCTGCTTTTTTTCCTGCCCCCATCGCTAATATTACAGTCGCTGAACCAGTGACTACATCTCCTCCTGCATAAACCATTTCTTTTGATGTTTCACCAAACTCATTTAGAGTTATAATACAACCTTGTCTTGTGGCATTAATGTCAGGATTAGATTGAATTATTAAAGGATTAGGAGTTGTACCTATTGCCATAATGACTGAATCTACTTCAATGATTTGACTTGAATTGCTATCTTCGATAGGTCTAGCTCTACCTGATTCATCTGGTTCACCTAGAATCATATCAACACATCTGATCTTTTCTACAAACCCCAAAGTATTTCCGATAATTTCTTTTGCATTCATTTGCATTTTAAAGATAATACCCTCTTCAATCGCATGATGAACTTCTTCTAGTCTTGCTGGAAGTTCTTTCATTGATCTTCTATAGATAATATAGACTTCTTTAGCACCTAAACGTTTTGCGCATCGTGCAGCATCTAATGCAACATTTCCACCTCCAATAACAGCAACTCTAGAAGCGATTTGTATTGGTGTCTGACTTGTTTTTTCGTATGCTTTCATTAAATTGATTCGAGTTAAAAACTCATTCGCTGAATAAACACCATTAAGCATCTCTCCAGGAATACCTAAAAACTTAGGTAAACCAGCTCCAGTTCCTAAAAAAATCGCTTTATATCCCATCTCGAAAAGCTCATCTATATATATAGTTTGACCAATAATTACGTTTGTAAGAATCTTGACACCCTGTGCTTTCAGCATTTCAACTTCTCTTAAAACAATATCTTTAGGTAATCTAAATGCAGGTATACCATAAGTTAAGACACCACCTGGTGTATGAAGTGCTTCATAAATATCAACTTCATATCCCAATTTCGAAAGATCATTTGCTGCAGTTAGCCCTGCAGGACCAGATCCGATAACTGCTATTTTGATATGATTGGATTGAATTTTAATAGAATTATTTGAAAAATGCTCAAAATGATAATCAGCAACAAATCGTTCTAAATTACCGATAGCGACTGCTTCACCTTTATTTGCTCTAACGCATAGTGCTTCACATTGAGTTTCTTGTGGACATACACGTCCACAAACCGATGGAAGTAAACTAGACTCACTGATTACTTGATAAGCTTTTTCAATTTGTCCTTCAATAATATGCTCAATAAACTTAGGTATATCAATACCTACTGGACAGCCATTTACACATGGCTTATGCTTACAATCTAGGCATCTTTCTGCTTCTTCTTGGGCTTGCTCTAAAGTATACCCTAATGCTACCTCTTTAAAATTATGAATTCTTAATTGTGGATCTTGAACTGGCATCACATTTTTTTCTTTTGCTAAATTTATCATTTGGATGCCTCCTTCAAACTGTTGCATAATTCTTTATATTGATTGGATTCAAAGGATTCGTACATTCTATTTCTGTTCATTGCTTCATCAAAATTGATTAGATGACCATCAAATTCTGGTCCATCTACACACGCAAACTTCATTTCATTTCCAACAGATACTCTGCAACCACCACACATACCTGTTCCATCTACCATAACTGGATTCATTGAAACTACTGTCTTAATGTTATATTCTTTCGTTAATAGACTAACGAATTTCATCATCGGAAGTGGTCCTATAGCATAAACCTCATCATAAGTTTCACCTTTTTCAAGTAAATCTTTTAAAATGTCTGTGACTCTTCCTTTATTTTTATATGTTCCATCATCTGTTACTAAATAGGTTTCATCGCTAATATTTTTGAACTCTTCTTCAAGAAACACGAGTTCTTTTGTTCTAAAACCGATAATTGAATGAACGATTGTGTTTTTATCATGTAATGATTTAGCAATGGGGTAAGCGATAGCACAACCCACACCACCACCAATTACACAAACCTTTTTTAATCCATCTAATTTAGCTGGTTTACCCATAGGACCAGCAAAGTCAATTAAAAAATCACCCTTTTCAAGTTGATTTAACTTTTTAGTGGTTGCTCCAACAATTTGAAAAATTACCGAAATGGTTTGATCATTTTGGTTAGATTCAGCTATTGTTAAAGGAATTCTCTCACCATTTTCTTCGACTCTTAACATCACGAATTGACCAGGTTTTGCATGTCTGGTAACATCTGGAGCTTTAATTTTCAGCATCGATACTGTCGGAGTTAATGCGATTTTCTCTGTAATTAAATACATGTCTGTTCTCCCATAGTTTTTGTATCTTTATTATACCATGTTACTATCTCTTGTTTCATCGGGTTTTTAATATCTAAAACAAAAAAAACTAAAAGTTTAACTTTCAGTTTTGATTTCTTGTAATCCTTTTTCGGATAGTGTATAACTTCCACGCTCTAATCTATGAAACCATCCATAATAATTCTTTTGAAGAATCGAGGATGTCTTCGTATTTTTTGTTAAAATCTTGATTTCTTTAGGTGATATTCCTGGATGACTATGTATGATATGAAGGATTTCTAGTGCTTGTTCCCTGTAAAAGGTGATTCTTTTTCCTTTCATACCACCTAGATTATCATCATTTTTTCTATTTTTAAACTCACTATATAGTTTATTTTTAGCTTTCTTATTTCTATTTTTACTGATACTTAAATCGTAATCCTTAGCTTCTAACAAGACTTCGACGCCATTCTTGGATACAACCAATAGCCCGATGGAAAGTCGTCTTAGAAGCAGTAAAAACGATTTTGTTTGACCTTTGTGACTTGTCATTGCAGACTTTGGTATTGCAATATAAACAAAATCTGCTATTTTTTGTCTTTCAACTGCTTGATAGATAAGTTTAAGGGTTATCGAAGTCTTTAGTTCAACAGCAATCGATTCATCTTGCTTCATAGCGAAAACATCGATTGCACCGATTTCACCTTTGACTTGATATCCTTGATTTTCGAGAAGTTCTTTTACAGGATGAAATAACTCCGTTTCTAGCATGAAGCACCTCTTACTTTGATTGATAATACTCTTTTCTTTTTTCTTCCCAAATCATTTGATCTTCTTCAGTAATTTTTCGAATCACTTTGCAAGGATTTCCTGCAGCAATCACATCGCTTGGGATATCTTTAGTGACTACCGAACCTGACCCTATGACAGCACGATCTCCAATAGTTACGCCAGGATTGATTACGACATTACCACCAATCCAGACATCATGTCCAATAGTAACTTTAAGTCCAAACTCCAATTGCTCTCTTCTAATGATTGCATCTACTGGATGTCCTGCAGTAAAAACTGAAACTCTTGGTCCAAACATTACATTATCTTTAATCTCTATTTCGTTAACATCTAAAAATATGCAATCATGGTTCGCATAAAAATTTTCACCTATCATTATATGTTTTCCATAGTCGATATAGATTGGTGGTTGAATTTTAAAGTGATTGCCTGTTGACTTAAAAATGGATTTGATAAGATCGTTCCGATATGTATCATCTAATTCATTTGTTTTATTATATTCATACATCACTCTTTTAGCATCTAAAGCCATTAGTCTTAATTCGACATCATCAGCTAAATAGAGCTTTCCTTCAAGCATTTTTTTCTTTTGACTCATGATTTCACCTACTTTTTTTGTTACTTCTATTATACATTCCAAATGAAAATCTGCAAAATCTTAAAAAGAAAAAGGTTAATCTAATATGAAGACTAACCTGATATTTTCTCGAATGGCCAATCGATGATTCCACCCATATCATAGACATGATGATACCCTAGGTGTTTCATGACATTTCTTGCATATACACTTCTTACACCACTTCTACAGTAAAGAATATATGTAAGTTCTTTATTTGGGTATAAATCTTGAACTAAATAGCTAATATCAGAAACAGGTAACAATTCTGACTTAGGTATACGTAAATTGATATATTCTTCTACTGTTCTAACATCAAGTAGAACAACGTTTTCATCTTCGTCCATCATCTTCTTACCATCAAGTGCACTTAAGACATATTGATCATTTATTTTTATTTTATTTTCACTCATAAAATCAATGTTCTCCTTAGCTTTGATGTTTTTTAGTTGTATTTATTAAAAAATTCAATACATGTCGTATTGAATTTAATTTCATAGATGGTGAAGTTAGTAGGGATTGAACCTACGACCCCTTCCACGTCAAGGAAGTGCTCTCCCGCTGAGCTATAACTCCGACCAATTTCTATTATACATACTTTTTATCATATAATCAACGATTATATTACTTTGCTATTTTTCTCCATGGACTTACATATCCACCAGAAACGATCGAGACTTCATTTGCTACGATTACAGCTTTACTATTGATACTTTCTACAAGATTAATAATGGTTTGTTTGTTTTTTCTATTTGCAAAAATCATTAAAACAACACGGTCAGAATCTTTACCATGAGCATCTAAACTTGTCACACCATGTCCTGATTGACGAAGT
>CAKMKF010000193.1 GCA_927439925.1 uncultured Acholeplasmataceae bacterium
TGAGTTATATATCTTAACGAGTCCTTCTATATGACTATCAAGAGCATTTAAAATCTGGTATTTAGAAACTAAGGTTTGATTATTTATGTTTGCCATGATTATCCTCCAATTGTTTTATTAAGTAGTAAAAAACATACACCAATTAACACCAACACATTCCCTGTTTTCTAAATAATTGACATTATTACATCTATTATACAATACTCATACTCAAATAGAGATTCTATTTTCATATTGTAAATCTCAAAGTTTTATCACGCGTACCACATGTATCACATGCATTTTATAAAAGACAGCAAAACTTATCTCTATATAAGCGTGTATTTTATACCAAACAAACAAAAGCTCAAAAAGATCATTGAATATCCTGTTTTGCACTTCTAAATTTCATATTTTTTGCTTATGTGCATATAAAAATAGGAGTTAACTGCCTAAATGACTTTTTTATGAAATGAAAACCAATGAAAATTCTTCTTTTTTGATAGGAATAAAGCATTCAAAATCGTCTCATTCTAAATCGACTTAAAGACTCAACAAAGACAAATAAAACCTATCTCTTTTATGAGATGAGCTTACTCTGATAGTGTTGGCAACCCGTAGTGATTCATGATTTTTTAGAGCAAATCAGACTAGACTGATATTGAAGTCTTACAAATCTTGAAGACAATCGACTTTTGAGTATATAACTCTAACAATTTCACCTAGTTTATCTTTTGAATTGTAAAAATATAAAATAATATAGTTTTCAACAATACATTTTCTTAGGCTAATTTCATAGATGAGTTTTGGTCAGTAAGAATGTCATTTTCATTCTTTGGGTATTTATTCAGATAATTATACGCCATCTTCTCTACCTAAGGACTTGGTGTTCGTTTACCACTCCACAAATTCTTCATGGGTCTCGATGGAATCTCGGTTATTTTAAAGTTTTACTTGCTTCATATGCAAGTTCATACTCCGTTTTATTTGCTTTACTCACAACGCGCAAGCGGCCTTTAATTGGCATTGTTTGAAGTGTTTCAAAAACTAGTTCGCCTTTTTTATTCAGTATTTCGACGAATGTTGATATATCCAAAAGTGTGATGACCCCAATATCTTTTGCTGTCAATCCAGGTATCGCACAAATTGTACCCACAATATCTGATGCTCTCATTTTAGTCTTTTTCCCTGCATTAATATGAAGTTTCATAATTTCTTCTTTAAAATCAAAACCTTTACCCATCTTAATTACTAGATCAGATGATTGTCTATCTTGAAACGCTTCAAATGCCTGATTGAGAGTTTCTTTAGTTGTTCTTTCAAGCATCATGATCTCTTGATTCGTATACGTATTGATTTGATCTAAATAATGGGATTCCCTATGAGAAATAAAAGATATTGCGAGACCTTCTTTTCCGGCTCTAGCGCTTCTTCCAATCCGATGCACATAACTTTCTGCATGATAAGGGATATCATAATTCACAATAAGCGAGACAGAATCTATATCTAAACCCCTTGCTGCCACATCTGTGGCAACTAAATATCTAAACAAGCCGTGCTTGAAATCATTCATAACTTTTAATCTATCTTTTTGCTCCAAGTCACCATGTATCTTTTGAATTAAGTATTCTTTTTCGTCCATCATATCAAATACTTCATCAACAGCTTGCTTTGTATTGCAAAAAATGATTGCGCTGTTAGGATTTTGGATAATTAGAACTTCATCGATGAGTTTCAATTTATCTTTTTGTTCTACTTCATAATAGTATTGTGTGAGTTTATTTTCTGTGAATTCGTCATCTTCGATCACAATGAGTTCAGGGTTGTTCATATATAGATTAGATAATTTTTCAATATCTGTCGGCATCGTTGCTGAAAGAAGAACTGTTAGTCTTTGAAGAGGCAAAAAACGAATGATCCTCTCTACTTCATCAATAAATCCCATACGCAATAGTTCATCTGCTTCATCAATAACTAAGGTTGATATATGGCTTAAATCAACAGTTTTATTAATGACGTGATCAATCAATCTACCTGGTGTAGAAACAATGACATGTGTTCTTTGTTTAAGTTGTTTGACTTGGCTTTCATATGAAGATTTTCCATAAACGGCTTCAACTTTGATTCTCGAAAATCTTCCAATGTTAAACATATCTTCTTTAACTTGAATCGCTAATTCTCTGGTGGGTGTTAACACTAAAACTTGAGGTTCTCTTTTATCCCATTTGATACTTTGAATAATGGGTATTGAAAAAGCTGCGGTTTTCCCACTTCCGGTCTTTGATTTAATAACGAGATCCCTATGATTCAGTAAAGCTGGTATAACGCGTGATTGAATCGGTGTTGGAACATGATAATTTAATACATCGAGTGATTTCATTATGTTAGGGTTTAAGTTGAAGTTTTGAAATGAATTTGACATTTTGTTACCTCTTTTCGGTTTAATCCATTAGGATTGATTGAATAATTGTATTTGGCGTCCTTTTAATGCTTTTGAAAAACTCGCATTTAATTCTAGTGAATTAGTGAACAATTGATTATATCATTAAAAATGAAAAGGTTCCCTATCTAAAACGCATCATTAAACCCGCGATAAGAATTTTCAGTCGTTTCAAGTAAGAAAAATTGATTTGTCAAATCACTTGGCTGTGTTTTCTTAGATTCATATAAACTAGGAAACTATAAGAATATTTATGATTCACTAAGTAGGGATATTTATACTAAAAATTAACAAAACCAGTGAATTTAACTGAAATAATAAGGCTTATTCTCAATGAATAAGCCTTAACCTGTCTATATTGGTGATCTATATGGGTTCACAAATTTTCCCGAGTAATCAGGAATCCTCTCTTGTGTAAACCTATAATATTTGATTTTGGTATCTTTTATATACTTAAAATTGAATCAACTAATCTATCCTATCATTAACCATAGGCACTAAAAATCAATAAATATTTATGACTTTCTTCTTGGTTTGCGTTCAATAATTTTCGTCAATGTTAATGCGTCGATTCGATTACATATGTCCCATTTAAGAATATCCTTATAATCTCAGAAAATAGTTTTCTAATGATTTGTTTTGGTATTCCCCCAATGTTCTCTTTAATACTTTTATTATACAATAATCACATTCAAATAGAAATCCTATTTTTAGATGACTTA
>CAKMKF010000194.1 GCA_927439925.1 uncultured Acholeplasmataceae bacterium
GGTGGAGGAACATTTGACGTATCTATTTTAAGACTAGCTGATGGTACATTTGAAGTTATTTCAACATCAGGTGATAACAAACTTGGTGGAGATGATTTCGATGATTTAATCATCAAGTATTTAGTTGCAGAATTTAAGAAAGAAAATCAAGTGGATTTATCATTAGATAAAATGGCTCTACAAAGATTGAAAGATGCTGCTGAAAAAGCGAAAAAAGAATTATCAGGTGTAACATCATCTCAAATCTCATTACCATTTATTTCAATGGGTGTTGCAGGTCCTCTACATTTAGAAATGACCTTAACACGTGCGAAATTTAATGAATTAACAGCAAGCCTTGTAGAACGTTGCGTAGGACCTGTTAGAAGAGCATTATCAGATGCTAAAATGACTCATAAAGATATTGACCAAGTTCTTTTGGTTGGAGGGTCAACTCGTACTCCAGCTGTTCAAGAAATGGTGAAGAGAGAATTAAATAAAGAGCCTAACAAGAGTGTAAACCCTGATGAAGTTGTAGCAATGGGTGCTGCAATTCAAGGTGGCGTACTTGCTGGTGATGTGAAAGACGTATTGTTACTAGACGTTACTCCATTATCACTTGGTATCGAAACTTTAGGTGGTGTATTTACTAAACTAATTGAAAGAAATACAACCATTCCTACATCAAAATCACAAGTATTCTCAACTGCAGCAGATAATCAGCCAGCAGTAGACATTCACGTGCTTCAAGGTGAAAGAAGTATGGCTGCAGATAATAAGACTTTAGGACGTTTCCAATTGGGAAGCATTCCACCAGCACCACGTGGAGTACCACAAATTGAAGTATCATTCGATATAGATGCCAATGGTATCGTATCGGTAAAAGCAAAAGATTTAGGTACAAATAAAGAACAAAAGATTACTATTAGTGGAACAGGTTCATTATCTAAGGATGATATTGATCGCATGGTCAAAGAAGCTGAAGAACAAGCAGAAGCTGACAAGCAAAAACGCGAAGAAGCTGATACTAGAAATGAAGCTTCAAACCTTATTTTCCAAACCAATAAGGCAATCGATGATTTGAAAGAGGAAGTCGACCCAGCTACGAAGACTAAACTCCAAGGTTTGATTAAAGATCTTGAAGATGCATTAAACGGTACCGACATTGACTTGATTAAGTCAAGAAAAGAAGCGCTTGAAAAAGATGCTCAAGATGTTGCTGTCAAAGCGTATCAAAAAGCTCAAGAAAAGCACCAAGCTGAACAAGGCAATGAAGAAGGTCAAAACCACAAAGACAGTGACAATACTGTTGATGCAGAATTCGAAGAAAAATAAAAAAAATAAAAAGTAGGACTTTTGTCCTACTTTAAACTATGGAGTTGATGTTATGGCAGATAAAAGAGATTACTATGACGTACTAGGTATAGCCAAAGGTGCGTCAGATGATGATATAAAAAAAGCATATCGCGGTTTAGCGAAAAAATACCATCCCGATGTTTCAAAAGAACATGATGCGGAAGTTAAATTTAAAGAAGTTCAAGAAGCTTATGACACACTAAGTGACCCACAAAAGAGAGCTGGATATGACCAATATGGTCATCAAGGAAATCCTTTTGGTGGACAAGGTGGTCAAGGCTTTGGTGGTTTTGGTGATATGGGAGGATTTTCTGACATTTTTAGCCAGTTTTTTGGTGGTGGTGGAAGATCTCGTACGCAACAAAACTATAATGGACCACAACGTGGAGACGATTTAGAACGCACCATGACGATTGATTTTATGGATGCTGTTTTAGGTACGAAAAAAACAATAAATGTTGAAGTTGATGAAGAATGCCATGTTTGTCACGGTTCAGGTGCAGAATCCAGTAAGGATATTGAAGCTTGTGACCGCTGTCACGGTGATGGATTTATCAATGTTGAGCAACGCACGATGTTTGGTGCGATGCGTACACAACAAGTTTGTCCAAAATGTGGTGGTGCAGGTAAAATCATTAAAAAACGTTGTAATACATGTAATGGAAAGGGCAGAGTTAAAAATCAAAAAACTGTGGATGTAAACATTCCAGCAGGTGTTGATAATAACATGTCATTAAAAGTTGCTGGTTATGGTGCTGGTGGATCAAAAGGTGGAGAAAAAGGTGATTTATTCTTAAACTTCAGAGTTAGACCACATAAAGTATTCCAAAGACAAGGTGACGATATCATTTTAGAAGTACCAATTACATTTACACAAGCAGTTTTAGGAGCTAGTGTCGAAATACCTACCATTTATGGGGACGTTGATTTAAAGATTCCAGCAGGAATTGAACATGGAACGATTCTTAGAATGCGTGAAAAAGGGATTGCAAATGTTAGATCAAAGCGTAAGGGTGATCAACAAGTTGTTATTCAAGTGAAGACACCTAAAAATATTTCGAATGCTGAAAAGAAGCTTTATGAAGATTTAGAAAAGCTTGAAAGTAAGGATAAGGAATCTAATTGGACTAAATTTAAAAATATGTTTAAAAACTAATATAAAACAAATAAAAAAACCAGAATTTTTTCTGGTTTTTTGTTTGTCTAGCTTATTTTTTAGGTGGAAGAGGGAAGAAGATTGAAGTCTTTTTTGCATAAGCTTGAAAAGCTTCATTATCTTTATACTTCTTTTCCAATAGAGGGACACCTGATACATAAAGCAATAAATATGTAATAAAGATAGGTCCTATGATTCCATAAAGGTTAGTTAATGAGAGCGAAGACATTGAAACAATCCATACACTCCACCACATCAACGCTTCACCGAAATAATTAGGATGTCTTGTATATTTCCATAATCCAGTACTTAAGATTTTACCTTTATTTGCAGGGTCTTTCTTAAAGTTTTTAAGTTGTTGATCTCCGACAGCTTCAAAATAGAAGCCAATTAACCATAAGAACACACCAGCACCAACAATGATATAACCTGTCATATCCAGTTCAAATTGAACTAAGTTCACGAGCTGAATTGGATATGACAGGTTATATCATTGTTGTTGCAGGGTCTTTCTTAAAGTTTTTAAGTTGTTGATCTCCGACAGCTTCAAAATAGAAGCCAATTAACCATAAGAA
>CAKMKF010000195.1 GCA_927439925.1 uncultured Acholeplasmataceae bacterium
TTTACTCTGGCTTTATATTTCGTATCTTTTTCTCTAGTATCCTTAGCACTTATCTTAAAATCAGCATATCTGTATTTACTAATTGGGTTCATTCCTCTTTATCTCTTGTCATCTGGATTATTAATATCTAAATTTAAGGAATTCGAAAAAAGACAGTACTTAATCTATCTATCAGTTGTAACATTCGTAATGATCTACTTAAGTACATCCTTAATTGGAGAACTTTTTGGTGAGTATAATTTGATTTTCAGTATAAACTATGTGATTCCGACTTTAATATTTCTTTTGCATACGATACCTATTCGAAAAGTATGTTTAAATGAGATATCATCCCTATCAAAGAAGAAGAAAAAAGTAAAAAAATAATCATTATTCTGACCTTAAAAACATCATTTTATCGAGTGGTGTTTTTTTCATATAACTACATAAAATTATACTTAAAAAAACGAAGACCAAAAATCTATGAAAATATCAATGAAAATCACTGAAAACTCTTCAACTATTCTCATTTTTTTAAATGTGATTAATGCCTTTATAAAGCCATCATTTAGATTTCAAAAAAAATGTTTAAAAAATGATAAGTTTTTCTATTGATTTTCTGAAAAAAAGGTATATAATTTTTTATTGTAAATTAATGAAAATATGGAGGTTTCTATAAGTGGAGAAAAAAGTAATTATCGAGCTATCACATGTCAACAAGAGTTTTGATGAAGATGCTGTTGTAAAAGATTTAAATTTAAAGATTTATGAAAACGAATTTATTACGTTACTCGGACCATCTGGATGTGGTAAAACAACAACGTTAAGAATGATTGGTGGTTTTGAAACTCCAAACTCTGGCGATATTATCATTAATGGAAAGATATTTAATGATCTTCCTCCATATGCGAGACCTATCAATACAGTGTTTCAAAAGTACGCACTATTCCCTCATTTAAATGTGTTTGAAAACGTCGCTTTTGGATTAAAAAATAGAGATGAAGACTATTTAGTCAAGTTTTATCAAATTACTGATACTACTGATAAGAAAGTCTTAAAAGAAACGATTAAGAATAAAATCAATGATTCTGTTAAAGAAGCATTAAAATTAGTGAAGTTAACTGGTTATGAAATGAGAAAGATTACTCAAATCTCTGGTGGACAAGCACAACGTGTCGCACTTGCTCGTGCACTTGTCAACCGTCCTCAAATTCTATTACTAGATGAACCACTTGCAGCACTTGACTTAAAACTACGTCAAAACATGCAATATGAATTAAAGGATATGCAAAGAAAACTAGGCATTACCTTTATCTTTGTCACACATGACCAAGAAGAAGCCATGACTATGAGTGACAGAATAGTAGTTATGAAAGAAGGTGTTGTTGAACAAATGGGCACACCTAAAGAAATTTATAACATGCCTGTTAACCGTTATGTTGCGAATTTTATTGGTGAAACCAACATCATTTCTGGTACTTACTTGAAAAAAGATTTAGTCAACTTTATGGGCGTTAACTTTGACTGCACTGGATATACTTTTGGTGATAGTGAATTTGTTGACGTCGTCATCCGTCCTGAGGACTGGGATGTCGTTGAATTGGATCAAGCTAAATTGACAGGTACCGTTACATCAAGCATCTTTAAAGGTGTTCATAATGAACTCACTGTGGAAGTTAAGGGTGTTGAGCTATTTGTCAATACTTATGAATCTTATGCAGTCGGAGAACCTATTGGTCTTAAAGTCGACCCATATGAAATTCATTTGATGAAGGTATCAGGTAATGAATAAAGAGTTTAAGATCTTAGCGAAACCCTATTTGGGTTGGCTAGCGATTCTAGCCATCTTACCTGTATTTGTGATGATTTTGTTATCCTTCATGTTTTCTGAAGGGTTATCCTTTGAAGAGTCTTATTTCACTTTTGATCAATTTGGTGTCTTATTTGATTCCTCAACAGTGATTGCTTTTGGTAATTCACTTTTATACGCGACTCTTACGACAGTGATTTCTTTAGTTTTAGGTTACTTCGTAGCTTATAACGTGTTTAAATCAAAATTTAAGAATAAATTTTTGATTTTAACAGTGTTTATCTTACCTATGTGGTCAAACCTATTACTTAGAACTGAAGCACTATCGAATTTGATGAGAGAAAATAATATATTTACAAATTTATTATCCGGTATTGGTATTGACTTAACCTTTAATATCATTGGTACACCTACTGCAGTTATTATTGGTTTGGTATTTACTTATCTACCTTTTATGATTCTTCCAATCTATACAGCATTAGAAAAGATTGATTATTCATTAGAAGAAGCTGCACTAGACTTAGGATTAACCAATATCCAAAAGTTTTGGAAGGTTATATTCCCACTATCACTTAAAGGGGTTGCTACAGGATCTATCTTAGTATTCCTACCTTCAATGAGTGGATTTGCTATTCCTGAAATTTTAGGTGCTGGTAATATCTTATTAGTTGGTAATATTATCGAACAAGCATTTAGAAATATGGATTATAACTTTGGTTCATTATTATCCATTGTTATCTTATTCTTTATTATTGGTGCACTCGTTATCGTATCGAAGATCGATAAGGAAGGAGAAACACTACTATGACAAATAACTATCCTCGCGCTACCTTAGAAGAATATGGATACAAAGCTTATCCTAATTTAAAGAAAGCTTATAAAGTATTTTCTATCATTGCTGTAGCTCTAGTATTTTTAATGCTTTATATTTCAATTATTGTCTTAGCGATTCAATCCGTAAATACATCAGCTAGTGTGACTTCATTTAGTGGATTCACTTTAAAATGGTATTTCCAGATGTTTGAAGTGAGATCACTTGCGAATGCAATTCAAAATACTTTAATTACTAGTATTATTGCTACTTTATTAGCTACTGTTTTAGGAACGTTAATTGCTGTTGGTATTTATTCATTTGAAAAGAAGACAAGACAAAAGATTATGCTATTTAACAATATCCCGTTATTAAACGCTGATATTGTTACTGGTATTTCCTTAATGTTGGTTTTCTCTATGTTATTACCAATATTTCCTTATATCTTTGGTCCTACGACTTTAATACTTGCGCATTTATTCTTTACACTACCTTATGTTATCTTAAGTGTTTTACCTAAATTAAAAGAAACTGATCCAAACTTAATGGATGCTGCTCTTGATTTAGGCGTTAAGCCTTACAAAGCATTAGTTAAAGTTATTGTTCCTGCTATCACTGCTGGTATTTTCTCAGGAATGCTTCTGGCATTTACAATGAGTGTTGATGATTTCGTCATCAGTTACTATACAACAGGTAATGGATTTGATAACTTATCAATCTGGGTTTATGGATCAATCGGTAGAAGATCATTAACACCTTCAGTCTATGCATTCTCAACATTACTCACATTAATGACTTTAGGCACACTACTTACATATCATTTTGTCAATAAGAAAAGAGGTAAAAAAAATGTTAAAAATACATAAGAAATTTCTTTTACTTCTGATTGTCGTTGCACTACCTTTTGTACTCGCAAGCTGTGGTCAAAGAGATAAACTACTTGTTTTAAACTGGGGTGAATACATCAGTGAAGATGTTGTCGCGCTCTTTGAAGAAGAATATGGTGTTGAAGTATCGATTTCAATAGCAGATTCAAACGAATTATTTTATTCTAAATTAAAAAGCGGAACGACTGCTTATGATTTAATCGTTCCATCAGATTATATGATTGAAAAGATGATGGTTAAAGATTTAATTCAAGAAATTGATTTTGATAAATTAGAAAACTATGATCCAATCAACAATCCTTACCTTCAAGGTCTAAATGCTGGATCGAAATAGGCTTGCCATTGATAAGTCTCTAAAGCTTCTTCTAGTCCAGGGACCAATTTATTATACATTAAACCACATGTTCCCCAACAATATGGGACATGATAATTTTCTGTACCAGCAAGCATGGTTGCTTGAATACCTTGAAGACCT
>CAKMKF010000196.1 GCA_927439925.1 uncultured Acholeplasmataceae bacterium
ACCGATAACCTTAAAAGATGGTGGAATCATTAAAGAAGGATTCAATGAAAAACTAGATGAACTAAGACGTATTGCTCATCATGGCGAAGAATGGTTAAATGAATTCGAGATTCAAGAACGTGAAAGAACTGGAATCAAGAATTTAAGAGTTGGATATAATAGAGTATTCGGCTATTTCATTGAAGTTTCTAAGGGAAATTCACTGCTTGTCAAAGAAGAATTCGGGTATGATAGAAAACAAACACTCGCTAATAGTGAACGTTTTACTACACCCATTCTAAAAGAAAAAGAAGACGATCTACTTCATGCTAAAGATAAGAGTATGACCTTAGAATATGAATTATTCAAAGAGATTAGAGATTATGCAGAGGAATTCACTTTTTCACTTCAAGAGTTATCAACGAAGGTAGCTGAAATAGATGTTTACTTAAGTCTAGCAGTTGTTGCAGAAAAATATAATTTCAAACGTCCTATTCTTCATAATTCGAGAAATGTTGAAGTGATTCAAGGAAGACATCCGGTTGTTGAAAGATTTACGAAATTTGTCGCCAATGATGTCATCATGAATGAAGGAGAAATATTTTTAATCACTGGACCGAATATGAGTGGGAAGTCCACTTATATGCGTATGTTTGCAGTCATTGTTTATATGGCACAAATGGGTTCATTTGTACCAGCAGATATTGCGCGTCTTCCTCTTTATGATGCGATTTATACAAGAATAGGATCCTCTGATGATTTAAGTGGAGGAAAGTCAACTTTCATGGTTGAAATGGTTGAATCCAATGAAGCGTTAACGAAGGCTACTGATCAAAGTTTAATACTATTTGATGAAATTGGTAGAGGAACTGCGACCTATGATGGGATGGCACTTGCTCAAGGAATGATTGAATATATTCATGAGAAAATTAAAGCTCAAACATTTTTTTCAACACACTATCATGAATTAACTGTTTTAGAAACGAGTCTATCAAGACTTACAAATTTATGCGTAAAAGCGAAGGAAGAACATGACACGATGGTTTTTTTACATCACGTTGAAAAAGGAACTACGGATAAGTCCTATGGTATTCAAGTCGCGAATCTTGCACATTTACCGAAATCACTGATCAAAAGAAGTAAAGAGATATTAGATAAGCTTGAACAAAAGGAAAACAAGGTTGTCCTAGATTTATTCAACTATGAAAAGTTTGAAGAAGAATCCGTTTCAATTATTGAATCTGAAAAGCTTGGAGTCTTAGAAGAAATTGAAAAGATAAATACCGACCAATTGACACCAATTGACGCGTTACTCTTATTAAAACATTACCAACAAATCATTAAACCTAAGAAATAGAGGATATTATGTCTATTATCAAACAAATGGATCCAAAGCTTGCCAATATGATTGCTGCTGGTGAGGTCGTAGACCGCCCAGCATCTGTCTTAAAAGAGCTGATTGAAAATTCAATCGATGCAGGTTCAACTCAAATCTCTGTTGAAGTTTTAGAGATGGGTATGAAATTAATGATCGTTACAGACAATGGTTCTGGAATGGATTTTTTGGATGCACATTTAGCATTTGATAGACACGCAACCTCAAAGATTAAAGATGAGAGTGATTTATCCCATATCAATACTCTAGGCTTTAGAGGTGAAGCACTTGCAGCAATCGCAGCCGTCTCCAAGGTAACTCTAAAAACGAGACTTGAAGGACAAGAAGGTATTCAAGTTACTTATCATGGAGGTATCATGGTAAGTGAGGGTAGTGCTACTTTAAATAGAGGGACTGTTGTAGAGGTAAGTGACTTATTTTATAATACACCAGCAAGATTTAAATATATCAAATCAGAGGTTTCAGAAAGATATGCGATTATTGATATATTTGATCGCTTAGCACTTGCGAATCCAGATATTAGAATGAGTTTAACCATTGATGGAAAGATGATTAAGAAAACATATGGAAATAACGATTTCTACAGTTTGATTGATTCCATTTATGGAGCTAAAATGACTGTTGGTTTAACGGAGTTTAGCGAAGTTGTTCAAAAGATTAAAATCACTGGGTATTTATTATCTCCATCGATTTCAAGATCGAGAAAAAAAGATATTTCTATTTTTGTAAATGGAAGATATATTAGAAATTATCAGCTTGTTCAAGCGGTTATTGATGGGTATCATAGCTTTATGATGGTTGGAAAATATCCAATCGCACTCATCCATTTAGAAATGGATTCAAGTCTATTAGACGTGAATGTACATCCCCAAAAGTATGAAGTGAAGTTTGTCAATGAATCGATATTAAGCTATCATATCGAAACATTTGTTAAAAACGCATTGCTTAAAAAAACTCACGCAATTCCTGAGAATATTAAAGTTATTCATAAAGAAGAATTAGAAACCTATACACCTCAAGCGATGCTTTTTGGTGAAACTCATATTGAAGAATCTTTAAATCCTTTAGTTGATAGAAAATTAGAAGATTCACCTAAAATTCCTGATATGGATTATGTAGGTGTATTTTCTGGAACCTATTTACTCTTTCAAAATGAAGATGGACTCTATTTAATGGATCAGCACGCAGCTGCAGAAAGAATACGATATGAGCATTATTTTGTATCCCTTTCTAAACCAAATCCAGCAGTCAAAAACTTACTCATCGTAAAAGATTTATCTTTAACCAAAGCAGATAAAGAAATTATAAAAAATCATTTAAGTGAGTTTAATTCATTTGGATTCTCATTTAATGACAATCTTGAGTTAGTATCACTTCCTGT
>CAKMKF010000197.1 GCA_927439925.1 uncultured Acholeplasmataceae bacterium
GGTAACCCTTTATCATCAGCAAAACTCTTTTGACTTCTAATGATTCGAATGAACTCTTCTTCAAGATTAAAGAGATCCTCATAGACTTCCATTTTCCCGGCTTCAATTCTTGATATATCTAAGACATCATCAACAATGCTCGCTAATGAATCGATTGAAGATTGACCCACTGCTAAATACTCATTTTGTTCAAGGGATAAATCGGTTGTACTGAGTAGATAAAACGTATTATAAATGCCACTAAGTGGTGTTCGTATTTCATGACTCATATTAGCTAGAAACTGACCTTTAGCTCTTGAAGCTTCATCAACTTTAAGGCGCATTTCAAGAACTTCTTGTTCTCTTTTTTGTCTCATCATTAAATTCGTTATCATTTCAGAAAATACTCTCAAGAGTCTGTTTTCTATAACATTCCATTTTCTAGTCTTTTGGTTATCATCAAAAGCGATATAACCGATACATTCTTCTTGATACATTAAAGGTAGTGTGTAAACCGATTTCACATTCACTGAAGCTAGTACTTTATATAATTCTGATTTCTTGTTTAGTAATTCAACATCCTCTATGATTACGGAATTCCCTCGCATGTGTTTTCTTACCAAATCTTCAAAAAATGGTTCAAAATCTACCTTTTGTCTACTCTTTTTTTTGGGTAAAGCATTTAAGCTAACCCACTCGTAAAGATTAACCATCATATGGTTTTTTTTATTATATTCAAAGACGTAAACACGATCTAAATCTAAAAAAGAGCCTATGATTTTAAAAGCTTCAACTATTGTCTTATCGAAGTCTTCAATGGAAACATTGATGAAATCAGTAGCAATTTTGATTATGATTTCTTGAAATGCTTGATTGCTTTTGTTGGTTGTTTTAAGATCATTTGTGATTTCTTTCACATCAAAACTCCTTTTTTATGTATCATCTACATTTATTATATCGTATATTTAGATTTCATTGACCATGATGTTCATTTTAAATGAAACCAAAAGTAAAAAAAAATGAGGAATGACCTCATTTAAGTTGCAAAACGATGTGCGATTGAACTTGCAGCTGCTGCTGCAATAGCTCCTACAATATCATCAAGGAATGTGTTGCACACTCCAGGTTTTTTACCAGCTTCATCTAATACACCAATAATACCCGGTTTTGTTTTATCTACAAACCCAAAATTGGTAAATCCAATTGAACCGTAAACATTGACGATAGCAAGTGCTAGTATTTCATCAATACCATATAAACCATAATCATTTAATAACATTGTTGACAGAGGTTCTGATAATAACCCTTTTTCTGCTAGTATATCAAGTTCAAGACCAGTTAAAACTGCGTTTTGAACCTCTCTTTTCATAACAACTCTTTTCACATGTTCTAAACATAGCTCAAAAGATAATGATGGCAAATACTTGATTTGTAAATCAAGTGTGATTTGCGCCATGTCCTCAAGCATGACTCCCCGTTCTGCTAAACGTTTGACAACAATCTCATATTTTTCAATATCATTTAATCTGTTTGCTTCCTTATACATTACGCTCATTTACAATACTCCTTTTTTATATATCGATATAGTGTATTTCCTATTATACATGAATTGTCTATAATAGCAAACGCTTGATATCAGTTTTTATAATGTATTGAATTTTGTTACTATTGGTTACATTTAGTTTAAATAATTAAGGGTTCTTTAGAATAATCAATTTGTTATCTGAAAAGTATATAATATCCTCTGTTTTAATATCTTTTCTTCCAATTAAAAAATCTGATGTTAAAATCTGGGCACCACTTAAGATTGCTTGATCGAAATCATCCTGATTGAAAACCAGATTAGAGTCTATTCTTGTTCTAACAATAAAATTACTCTCAATTAATGGTGTAATTTCTGATACTGATGGATTGTTATGAACAATAAATGAAGCATAGTCTTCATGAATTCCATCTTGGTAAGCTCCAATAAACATGGGTTGAGTTTTTAATGTTTCATCTAGTTCATGATACATATCTGTAAAGCTTCCTGGGTGTAGGACAAAGATAACTTTACCCAAAAGTGAATTGACCGTTGGCCATCCTGTTGTTTGAATTGTCTCTTTCAATGTCTTACCTGTTTCCATCATATCATTTGGTGTGAAAAGATTGTCTTTTAACTTATCGGTTAAGAGTTCATTTAAGTTTTCTAAATCGTTAGATTCAATATCTTGAAGTGCATGATCTAAAATCATCCAGTCATCCTTGATTTCCATTAGGATAATGATTGGAATATGATTTGGATGATTCGATGAAAACAAATAAATTTCATCGAGCGCTTGGGAAAAGTCAGGTGCAACACTACTATTGTCAACTAAAGGTACATGTGTTAAGACAAACTGAGTTTTTCTGAGTCGCAAGTCAAACTCCATACTTCTGACTCCTGCTTCAAATTGATCTGTTAGATTTTTGTATCCATATTTAAGTGCTCTCGCCTCTTCGAAAGAATCTCCTAAACCAACAAATAATCTTCCTATATCTGAACCAGTTTTCTTGTAACTATTGTGAGTAGCAAGCATTTGAATCTCATTGAGTCTAATGGTTGTATCGCTTAAATCGAAATTAACAAATTCTGTTTCATCAATAGGTTCAAAATCTTCGCTGTCATAATAAGATGTTAATGTTCTCATATGTGCATTTTGCACATTAGAATCATAGATTTTTATAGCAAATAATCTAAAAACTATTAAAAGAAATAAAACAACCACAGATAAAATAGCGACTAAAAATATTTTGATTGCTTTCATCATTATAATCGACCCCTTTTCCTAGATTATATCACGATTCTTTTTTGTCTAATTGAATTATTAAGGCTTCTATCTCTTTCTTTAAGGCAAAGTTGACGTCATATATATTTGAGATATAATCGAGGATTGCTTGAGCAGATTCTGCAATATGATTATAACCGGATAACATTTCACTTAAGTGTTTATTCATGTGAGGATAATGAACTTCAAATCTTCTTTCAATATTGAATAAATCTTCATGGATTTTATTCTCTTTTTCAAAGTGATGAATAATACCCATTAAATTATTAAATGCATGAGTTTCAATAAAACGATAAGCTGATAGTTTTTCTCCCCTTAAGGCACGAAGCAATCCAACATAAAGATTGGTTAATGCTTCATTGATTCTAAATTCAATATTCTCTTTCTTTATTTGAGGAATATTTCCTTTAGCTTTTGAAAGTGTAGGCAGTGTGTAACTAGGATTCATCCAAACAACTCGTCCTTCTGCTTGTGTCACATGATTGATTTCACTCTTTCCAAAAACAGCATATTCGCCGTATATTCCATCTTCAAAAAGAATCTTGTAACCAACATCTGAGTTCTTAAATGCATAAGCTAAAGATTTAGTTTCTTCAAGCCATGATAAATCATCAATGAAACTTTCTTTTGCTTCGTCTTCTACAATTACAAAAAAATCTAGATCTGAATAGTCATCTAATCTATCTAATTCGACTCCTACAGAGCCTAACGCCAATAAAGCAATAGTATTCTCCCTATTTGATAATGATTCTCCTATTTCGTCTAATCTCATTAAAAGTGTCTCTTTTTTCATTAAAATCATCTCCTATTTCTATTATATGTAAAAATCGTGTAATTTGCGACTAGATGAAATGCTAAAGAAACAATTAATTAATGAGTTAGAGATATAATTATAATTAGAATGGGATGGTGATTTACATGGGATCCAAACTGACATCTCGAAATAGCCCTTTTAGAATTGAATTAAAAGAAGAACAAAAGTATATGTTTTGTAACTGTGGAAAAAGCGATAATCAACCAACATGTGATAACCGATCTCATCGAGGTACAGGAATAAACCCACTTGGGTTTGTTGTCGAAAGAGATGGTTCTTACTATCTTTGTGGCTGTAAGAAATCTAAATCGAAACCATATTGCGATGGAACACATAAAAAAATATAAAAGGAATGATACGAGATGGTATCATTCCTTTTTCTATACTTGAATCAATTTAAAAATCTTCCATAAGTAATTATTTTTGAATTTGGATTGATCAACTCACCAAGTATTGCCTTTTTAAAACTATGAATAACTTCTTTGACTTCATCAATACGTTCTGTTGTGAAATCAAGTCTGATCTTTTCGATACCAGAATTTTTGATTTGATGCACATATTCAATTAGATTTAGTGGTTTATTATTCAATATCCGTATATTACAGTTTCCATCATTAATTAATGGGAATTTTGATTTCATACGATCTTCAAGATAATATTGATTGATTTCGCATAAGTGACAGTTTTGTTTTGTCTTAAACGTTTTAGCTATCGGGCAATATTTAGAAATCATTAAATCTACTTTCCCGTAGACAACAAGTTCTAAATTAGGATGATAATAAAACTGTTTTGTAAACATTTTTTTAAACTCTAAAACTCTCTCTTTAGAAAGTTCTGGTGACAATGTAACTCGCTTAATATCATTTTTATATAGTAGGTTAGCAGTATAAATATTTGTAACATTTAAGAATTCATCAGTTACTAAAGGAAATTGCATTGGATTTTGTAATATGCTTCCTATTTCATGAATGACTGATGGTTCATTTATAACGTTATTAACATGTTGTTGAATTCTTTTTCTAACCTTAAAAAGTCCTTGATGATTTGATTTAATATCTAAAAGATCTTCATAATAAATCGTCTCTATGCCTGCCTTGACTGCCTCAGCATATTGTTCTTTTGTAGTAACCTTGACGATGAGTTCAAAGTGATCTTGTTTGCTATCCATTCTTTCTTCTATAGTATCAATAATTTGATGTTCTCTTCGATTCATCTCTCTAAGTGTTTTAATTTCATCAACTGCTTGACGTCTCAACTCATTCATCACCTTGATGAAGATGAATGACTGATTGTCAGTATTAACAATGAGTTCTTCAAAGTAAAAAGGAGTATTTCCTAGTTTAGATATCTGTTCAATGATTTGCTCTTTCTTGACAGCTTTGCTAGATGCTTTTTCTAAGATTTCCTTTGAAGTCACTGTAACATGATGATGTGAATCAGTTAACTCTAGGATTAATTCTTTTCCAACATATGCGTGAACAATACCTTTTAAAGCTAAGGTTTTATAATTTTCATCGAGATAAATAGATAGACTAGACTCCAGATTAGAATCTAGTGTCTTTAGTACTTTTGAACCTATCTCTATTTTTTCTGTGACATCTAGTTTAATTAAATCATTTGGATATGCTTTTTTAACTACCATATCGTTTTTTAGTATTCTAGAAACAATGTTTCCATAATCTTTAGTACCAATTATTCTATATCCATCGTTGATTTCTAAAGTATCAATTAAACGTATCACTGCTTTGTTATCTTTATAATCGATTACACTACCTAATTCTACACCAAGATGGTTTGGTCTATAGTTGTTATTGATTTCATTTGGCTTTTCATCCAAAATGTAACCTTTAGTATATTCTCTGTTAAAAACTTTTTTCAAGTCTAATATCTCATTTTCTAATTGAATAACTTTTCGATCTTGATATGCTTCGATTGCTTTTTTATAGGATAAAACTGCTTGAATGACATATTCTGGTTTTCTCATTCTTCCTTCTATTTTAAAAGAATCTACACCTGCATCAATTAATTGATCCACATATTCTAAAGTCATTAAGTCTTTTGTCGATAGTAAATAGGATTCCTCTGATACCAATTGAGGTCCTTTATAGAGTTTGTATGGTAGACGACAGGGTTGTGCGCATTCTCCTCTGTTTCCGGATCTCCCCCCAATCATCGAACTCATTAGGCAGTTACCTGAATAACAGACACAAAGCGCTCCATGAACAAAGACTTCAATTTCAATATCAATATTTTTTTTAATGTTTTTAATAACTTCAAGAGGTGTTTCTCTCGCCATAACAATCCGTTTGACACCAAGTTCTTTTAAGAATTTAACTTGATGTATATTATGTGTGTTAACTTGAGTTGAAGCATGAATCTCGATGTTAGGGTATCTTTTAGCTAATAACGAGATCACTCCTAAGTCAGCCACGATAAATGCGTCAACATCTTGGTTCACTAAAAAATCAGTATATTCTAGCAAATCTTGAATTTCGTCATTAAATATTAGTGTGTTGATTGCTACATACACAAAAACACCACGCAAATGTGCGTAGCGTATGAGATCTTTCATTTCATCTTCTTCAAAATTAGCTGCATATGCTCGCGCACCAAATCTTTTGCCTGCAAGATATACCGCATTCGCACCAGCATTTATAGCTCCAATTAAGGATTCTTTACTACCTGATGGAGCTAGTAATTCTATTTTTTTCAAATGGTTGTCACCTCAAGTTCGACAACTTACATTATACCAAAAACTAATCTAAATAAATCAAAGATTTTATTGATTATTAAAAGAAACATGCGTTAATTCTTCAGAGTACTCCCATAATCTTCTACCACTGTCTGCATTATAAGTAATCGGGTTAGATTTCACTGATTTACCCTTTTTAATATAATCTCCAGAGCAGGACTTATATTTTTCCATAGTAGCAACATCAATCATAAAACGAGCAGGATAATAAATATCTGTTCCTGTACTGCTTCTTATTTTCCAAGCAATTCTAGCAAGTCCTGTTGTATTTTTTGCACCGATGTTTGTTCTCACTAATCCTGGGTCGATTGCAAATGTTGGTATCATTTCAAATCTTCTTGCATATTCCTTAACAAAGAAGACGTTATATAGTTTAGATCTTTTATATGCTTTTAAGATGTTATACATTTTTTTGTTTTGGATGTTCTTCCAATTGATGGATGCTCTATAGTGTGATAAAGAACTAACAACCAATACACGTGGATCATCTGATTTTTTAAGCAATGGGGTTAAATGATAGGTGAGTAAGAAGACAGACAAATGATTGACAGCGAATGTCATTTCATTACCATCTTTATTTTCATGATAACCTGTCGTGACTCTACCAGCAATATTCATTAAAATATCTAGCTTTCCCTTATATTTATCTTTTAATAGTTTGACTATATTTTCTCCAGTTTGATTGGTCTGTTCATTATCTGATAAATCACCTATAACAAAATCAAGATTGACATCAGTTAAAAAGTCTTTTAGTTTCTCTTTTGTTTGGTTTGCCTTATCCATATCTCTAGATAATGCAATCACATTAATCTTTTCTTTAAGTAAAAGTTCTGTGACTGCATATCCTATTCCAGAGGTTGCTCCTGTAACAACAGCTACTTTGCTCATATAAATCTCCTTTACTGCTTTCTACTTTCATTATACATGAATCAGTAAAAATGAGCATTTCATCTATATACTAAAAAGCATTTTCATGTAAAAAAAAGACAATCACGTTGTCTTCTTAAAAACTGTATAGCGATAATGATTGGTTGATAAAAATTCGAACTCACATATTTCAGCAATTTTTTTCATTGTTACGGCTGTAAAAAAGCATAAATGTGTGACATCTCTAATGTAATGCCATTTGAATAATTCTTCTCTATTATTCGGATGAAATAATGTAAGTATGCTTAATATACCATGATGATTTAAATGATTATGAAACAAGTGAAAGATTTCAAGAGGATTTCTTAAATGCTCAACCACTTCAGTTGATGTGATTAAATCATATGTCTTTGATTCATATATTTTATTTGGTGCATAAAAATAATCATAGATATCCACATCAAAAAAATAACTCGTGTTTAATATTTTAGCAAGCACTGGATTTGGTCCACTTCCAAAATCAAGTGCTTTTCCTTTTTGAATGTAAGGCATGACAGCTGAATCGATAAAATTAGTCAAAAAATTGACATAACCTAAATTTCCATCATCGTTTTGATGTTCTTCATACTTTTCAAATTCTAGTTCTTTTGATGGATAATTTTTTTCATCCTTAAAAATAAATTGGCAATTTCCACACTCATGAAAAAGTATATCAAACTTTGGATGCGGGTAAGAAATTGTATCCTTACCACATATTAGGCATTTCATTAAAGGTTTTTAGCTGCATCAACTGACTTCTTGATGATATCCATTAAGACATCGATATTGATATCTTCTAACTTTTTAATATAGAGACACCCTACACCTTTTTCATGTTTACCAAGTAAATCAAATTCCTCTTGGTTAATTGAAATTGAAAGATATAAAGTAATCGCTTTTTTACGTACGGAAAAGCCAATCAAGAAATAATCTATAATTCTACCTGACGCATACTTAAATTTCTTATTTCCAAACCCTATGATTGATGTACCCCACATCACTGGTTTTTCCTCTGTACTTTCTTCCATCATCTGAAGTAATATCTTTGCATCACTCTTTTTTGATTCATCTAGTGAATTTAAATATGTGTCTACGTCTATTTCTGTAGGTTTTGTCTTTAATTCAGCCATAATTCCTCCTTAAAATAATGATATGATTAAATAATAAATAATTGGAATAAATATTGCTGGCAACATATTTGCTACCTTTATTTTTCTAAGTTCCATAAAATTGATTCCGATAGCTATTAATAAAATATTACCAACCATTGAAACTGCTTGTATCATCTCTGTTGATAAAATGCTTGATGAGCTTGCTGCAAGGATTGTTATCGCTCCTTGATAGATTAAAACACTGATTGCAGAAAAGATGACTCCAATACCTAAAATGGATGCTAAAATCATTGCTGTGATAAAGTCTAGAGCACTTTTAATGACTAAAATGGTGATGTCACCATTTAAACCATCTTGAATAGATCCAACGATAGCCATCGCACCGACGCAAAAGATTAATGTAGCTGCGATAAACCCTTTAGCAAGTGGTGGTAAATTATATTTTTTTTCAATATTTTCTGCCCATCTATTGAGTCTTAAATCAATATCGATCCATTCACCGATTAATACACCAATTACAAGCGATAAAATAATGAGTAAATCACTATGTGTTGAAATACTATTTTCATTAATCACTAAAAAGTCTTTTAAAAACCATCCTAAAGATAGTGCAATGAGTCCAAGCCCCATAACAAGCATGATGCTTTTTTGTATTTTTTCCGGTAATCCCTTTTTTAAGACAATACCTAACAAACTTGCAATAATGATTGCACCTACATTGATTAATGTTCCCATAGTCACCTCAAAAAGTATATACATTACTATTATATGATGAAGTTGTCTTTTTTTTGTTTAAGATGTGAAAAAAAGAGATAGCTGCATGTTTTGCAGCTATCTTTCATTTATATTTTTTTGTTTTCCATTACCAATATAGAGGATCTTTTTGAATCCGTCTTTTGTAAAGATCTATCAATTCTTTTTTGATTTTATTGTCTAATTTAAAATTAGAATTGATTAAATGATCATCAAGTTGTTCTTTTGTTTTAATTCCTGGAATGACTGCAGTTATTTCTGGATAACTTAAAACGAAGGCTATAGCATATTTCGTTAGATCATTTGCTCCAGTAATATTTTTAACTTCTCTAACTAGAGATGCTCTAGTTGCAATAGTTTCATCATCCCATCTAGAACGAATGCCTTCAAACTCAGAAAATTCATCATACTTCCCGGTTAACCATCCTGAATCTAGTGGAACTTTAGCAACTAATGAAATTCCTTTTTCTTTAGCTTTTTTAAATAGTCTTGATGGTTCTTGAAAGAATATGTTAAATAATATTTCAACAACATCAATTTCTAAATTTTCTACTACTGCTTTAAGTTCTTCGTAGGTATCAATTGAAACTCCATATGCTCTAATCATACCTTCTTCTTTAAGTTTCTTCAATTCTTGGAAGTGAAGTGATTTTCCTTCTAATATATCCATGGATGGATTATGTAGAATAACTGAATCGATATAATCTGTTTGAAGTCTTTCCATGCTGTCATAGATTTGCTCCTTAAGAGAAAATACAGAAAAATCTGTTTCTCCATCAGCTGTATGACCTAGTTTGGTATTGATAACGACATTTTCTCTTTTATCAGATATTGCCATTCCAATAATTCTTTCACTCATACCTGCAGCATAGCCAGGTGCAGTATCGAAAAAATGAACCCCTTTTTGGATTGCATAATTGACCAAATCAACACCGTCTTCAATAGACATATGTCCCCAAAAATCAGTATTGCCAAGTTGCCAAGCGCCAAAACCTAATCTGTTAATTGACTTTTTTGTATTTGCGTAGTTCGCGTGCTTCATATGTACCTCCTACGTATATTCTAATTTTACCATAATTTTATTGGCAATAGAAAAGAAATATAATACATGTTACAATGAAATAAAAGAAGGGCTTAATTATGAAAAACATTAAATTTGAATCCATACCTATTATAACATCTAAAAATTTGCGAACCATTCGTATTCTTCTTCCTCAAGACTATGAGAAGTCAAATCAAAGTTATCCAGTTTTATACATGCATGATGGTCAGAACTTATTTGAAAATGAAACCGCATATGCAAATCATTCTTGGGGAATAGATGAAACATTGAAGTCATTAAATTTAGATCAAATCATTGTTGTTGGTATTGATAATTCTGACTTGAGATTTTTTGAATATTCACCTTGGAAAAGTGTTCCTGAGGTCAGAAAAATTACCGCGATTGATACTGGTGGACTTGGAGATATATATGCTGATTTTTTAGTCAATCAAGTCAAACCTTTGATTGACTCAAAATATCGAACAATACCTAACTATGACTACACAATGATAGCTGGAAGTTCAATGGGTGCTTATATTTCTACATATATTGCTGTTAAGTATCCCAAAGTCTTTTCTATTGTTGGTGTGTTTTCATTAGCTTCATGGTTCAATGAACCCGATTTCCTAAACTTTTTGAACTCAAGTGAAATAGATATGAGTCAAAGGTACTTCATATCCATTGGTAGGAAAGAAAGTTCAAATGAAAATGACAGTAATTTTAATCAGATCTATTTAAATAATAGTAAAAATCTTAAAAAATTATTAGAAAGAAAACAGGTTAGAGATATCTTTTATATCGAAACCGATGATGTTCATAATGAACTTGCTTGGCAAAAAATGTTTAAGGAATTCATTCTATGGGTAAACAAAAAGGTCTAATTTTAGACCTTTTTTTCTATCCAATATAAAACTTTTTGAACATATAAGTCCCAAAATGCCCAATTATGATCTCCCTTAGATTCTTCATAAGTATATTTGATTTTTAAAAGATCCAATTCTTCTTTAAACTTCAAATTATCCTTATATAAAAAATCTTCAGTACCACACGCAAAATAAATGTCTGGTAACTCTTGCTTATTTTTTTGATGCGTTTCAATAAGATGTAGTAAATCATTTTCAGTGTGTCTAGCAATACCTTCGCCAAATGTTGCATTCGTGAATTGTTTTCTTGGTGAGTCTTCAACTAACTTCTTAATTGAATCGATATTGACAGCTCCTGAAAGACTTGCTGCTTTAGAAAATTGCTTAGGGTTATGTAATGCAACTCTTAGTGCGCCATATCCACCCATAGACAATCCACAAACAAAATTATCTTCTCTCTTATCAGAGATTGGAAACATTTTCGTCATAATTTCTGGTAACTCAATAGCAACATAATCCAAATACCTTTGACCAAACTTAGTATTGGCATAATAACTATTATTGACACTAGGCATAATGATTGCGAATCTATGTTCCCATGCATAACGTTCAATAGAACTATATCTTGCCCAATCGGTGTGATTTCCTATATACCCATGTAAGAGATAAACTGCTTGAAGTTTTTCTCCTTTTTTGACATCCTGTGGAATAATAACATTCACACTTACATTTAGTTCTAAATAATCAGATTTGATATTACATTCAAATAGTGCCATCTTTTTCCCTCGATTCAAGTCACTCTTATTATGATAATTATATCATATTAAAATAAGTGGTTTACCAATATTTTTACAACAAAAAAGTCCTAATATCTGGGGGGGATGTAGATATTAGGACCAATTCACGAGTCGCCCTTCACAAAAGGGAAGGGAAACACTAGTATTATACATGAAATGTATTTCAATAGTCAATTGATTTGGTAACGAATTAAGAATTAAAAAGTATCTAATCTATCAATTTTCGAATTTGATAAAAATGTACGACATATTCAATAGCAAATGAAATCAGAATCAGTAAAATTGTCCAAGCAAATACTTCTGAATAATCCAGATTTGTTTTCGCTAAATAAAGAGAATTACCAATCGAATTTCTTGTTTGTCCTAAATATTCTGCCATCACCAATACTTTTAAACCTAAACCAAATGATTGTAGAAAAGAAAGAAAGAGATACTTTTGAATCATTGGAAAATAAAGATGTCGTATTGAAATAAAGAAATCATGTCTTTCAAGGTTATATACATCAATAAGCTCATGATTAATCGCTTTAATTCCTGATTCTGCAGCTTGAAATACAATAGGAAAAACCATTAAGAATGTAATAATAAATGGAGTTATTTTATATCCGAATAGGATAAGTAATATTACAATAATGGATATAACTGGTATAGTCCTAAGGATTGTAACATAAGGTTTCATCACCCAAGAAACTTTTTGATTTAATCCAGATAACATCCCAAGAGCAATACCTAATGCAGTTGATAATGTAATCGATAGGATTAATCTAAACATAGAGATTGCTATGATACCTAGAGAATCACTATTTGTTAATAAGTCAAATAGAGATAGAAAAACAGATTCAGGTGATGGCATAATCAATTGATGATCAATTGCTTGATATGTCAAGACCCAAATGATGAATAAAACAAATATTGAACTAGATATCCAAAACGTCTTTTTCATTTATTCTCCATAATAGAATGTATCTTTAGGTAGTTCTCCTCCGATTAATGCTGGATTCATACCTAGAATCAGTCCGAAATACACCTCTACGGCTTCTTTCGAGTCTTTTGCTGTTATATACCTTAGATTACTGTTTAAGATGGCTGTAGATAAAATTTCTTTAGATAAGCCCATACCTAAATCAACTGCAAGTTCTGCGGCATCCATTGGATTATCATTAGTTTTTTCAATAGAGAGTTTTAAATCATTTTCGATTTTTTGAATTTGTGATTGATTTAAATCTTTTTTAATGAAAACACCTGACTGAGGGTATGATTCTTCTCCAGTAACACTTAAATATAATTCTTGTAAATCCAAGGTTTTAGTTAATGGTAATTGATTCATAATATTTGAATAACTGGGTTCTGCCAATAATACGATTTGATCTGGAAAAGATAGAAATAATTGTGCTGCATATGAGACTGAATCCACATAAGTAAAGATTGGATGAATGTCAAGTTCAGCAAATAAGTAATTAATGATAATATCAGATGTTTGGTTCTTTCCAAAGACAATAATTTCCTTACCATTTAGTGATGAAACATCAAGTGCTTCAAATTGACTTGAAACCAAGTAATAATTACCCCAAACAATTGAGGCTAATAATACATAAGATTCCTTGGATTGATACATTTTAGCTCCTAAATTCGTTGGTGCGAAAATGACATCGTGTGATAAAGAACCAAATGCTGCAACTAAGGGATCAGGACCACTGACAATATCAACTTTGTAGTCATTTGAATTTTCTAGGTATAGTTGTGCTAGTTCTGGACTTCCAAAGGGTACAATCATGGTTATCGGATTATCTTTTTGACATCCAAAAAGGACAAAAGTCAAAAAGATGATAAGTAATATTTTTTTCATTTTTCTCCTAGATGTTATGATAGACTTCTCTTTTCTTATATGATATAGATGCAAAGTCGGAACTTAGAAAATCACATTACAATCCATTTGTAAAAAAACTATATGAAGATTTTTTAGGGAAACCTAATTCACACAAATCTCATGAATTACTACACACATCATATAAGAAA
>CAKMKF010000198.1 GCA_927439925.1 uncultured Acholeplasmataceae bacterium
GCTACAACAAGACGTAATTGTCCAAAAATGATATCTTTAGCAAGTTCTTGTATTTCGCCCATTTTTAGCGTTCTTAGTCTTTCAGCGGCATTTTGAATTACGCCTGCTTCAGTTGAAATCGCTACTGTAAATCTTGATGGAACATCAATACGAATATTTTGTCTTTCAAGCATATAGCTTTTTAGATTTAACACCAATGTCAATTCAAGTTGACCTTGCAAATGCATTATCAAGACAAAATATTCGTATTGATGTTCCATCAAGATTTACAGTAGCGATTTCAACTGAAGCAGGCGTAATGCAAAATGCCGCTGAAAGACTAAGAACGCTAAAAATGGGCGAAATACAAGAACTTGCTAAAGATATCATTTTTGGACAATTACGTCTTGTTGTAGCAACAATGGATATTGAAGAAATCAATACCGATAGAGATAAGTTCCTTGAAGCAGTTTCAGGCAACGTTGAAACTGAATTAAAGAAAATCGGATTAAGATTAATTAACGTTAACGTTACGGACATCAATGATGAATCAGGATATATTGAAGCATTAGGTAAAGAAGCAGCAGCTAAAGCGATCAATGATGCTAAAAAATCAGTTGCTGAAAAGAACAGAGATGGAGCAATCGGTGAAGCCAATGCACATCGTGATGAAAGAATTCAAGTCGCAGTTGCTAACTCTAAAGCCATTGAAGGGGAAAATAAATCATTAGGAGATATTTCTCAAACGAATGCATCGCGTCGCGAAATTGAAGCTGAATCCTTAAGAAGAGCGATGACTGCTGAAAAGATTGCCCAAGCGAAAGCATTAGAAGACGCATATTTAGCAGAACAAACAGCTGAACTTGCTCGTGCTAATAGAGAAAAAGCAACTTTAGAAGCAGACGTTATCGTCAAGTCTGAAATTGATAAGTTAAAGAAAGTCATAGAAGCAGAAGCAACCGCTGAAGAAACTAGAAGAAAAGCAAAAGGGGAAGCAGATGCGATTTATGCGAAATTAGAAGCAGAAGCGCGTGGTTCCTTCGAAATTCTATCTAAACAAGCAGAAGGTTTCAAAGAGATTGTTAAATCAGCTGGAGATAATCCAGATGCTGCGGTTAAATTACTGATTGCTGATAAATTAGAAAAACTTGTTCAAATCCAAGTTGAAGCAATTAAGAACTTGAAGTTTGATAAGATCACTGTTTGGGACTCAGGTTCTAAAGATGGAGCATCTTCAACATCAAATTTCGCATCATCATTATTTAAATCTATTCCACCAATGAAAGAACTTTTTGATATGGCTGGTATGGACCTACCTAAATATTTAGGAACTACAAAAGTAGATGAACCAACTGTGGAAGTAAAAGAACCAGAAAAGAAATAGGTATTCTTAAATTATTTTTTGTTCATTTGAAAGACTAGCATTCACGCTAGTCTTTTTTAATAGAATAATGTAAATAATGTTTTATTCTCCATTTTTAACAATAAAAGTAATATACTATTTGTATATTAGATAGATTTTAAGAAAAGAGGTAAACCTATGAGAAATAAAATTCTACGAATCTTATCATTTACATTGATTCTTTTAGGTGTAACTCTTTATTTCGCTGCGCATATGTTATCGCCAGATTCCAGTCTATTAACATATGAAGTTATCTATGAAGTTAGTGATGAATCACTAGCCTATGACATAGAAAATCAATACCAAATTGAACTTATTTCATTTTCTGAGTATGGGTTTGCTGTATATGAAGCAGATGAAACCCAAATCAGTTCATTAATAGATAAAGGTTTTGAATTCAATAATACACATGAAACCACCTTACCTTCATGGAAACTACCTGATACAAATACAGATCCATTTATAAATGATCAATATGCTCTTGATATGCTAAATGTCCATGAAGCATGGTTAGAAACTACAGGTAGTATGGATGTAGTTATTGCTATTATTGATACGGGAATTGATACTGATCATGAAGAATTTGTCGGTAGAATTTCAACATTGTCTTACAATTCTAGAACAAAAACAGTTGGTATATCTCACGTAGAAGATGATAATGGACATGGAACACTTGTTGCTGGAGTAATCGGTGCGAATAAAGATAACTCTAAAGGTATTGCTGGTATACTTCAAAACAGTCAATTAATGATTATTAAAGCGAATAATCTTGAAGATCCTGAAACTGAAGCTATTGAATCTAAATCATTTACCGATGCAGCTATTATTGAAGGCATATATTATGCTGCAAATAATGGTGCTGATGTCATTAATATGAGTCTTGGTAGCAGCAGTGCAAACTCACTCATGCAAACCGCTATTAATCATGCTAGAAGTCTTGGTGTTATTTTAGTTGCAGCAAGTGGTAATGATGGTGTATCTACCAAGTTTTATCCAGCTTCGTTTGATGGTGTAATATCTGTATCTGCAGTCAATGAAGATGAAACTATTTGGGTAAATTCAAATTATAATGATAAAGTCGATATTTCTGCTCCAGGTTCTCTTATCGTAACTACAGCGATGAATAACCAATACGGTACTGCATCAGGCACATCGCTTGCAGCACCACAAGTAGCAGCAGTCCTTGGTTTAATGATCTCTTATTTTACTGAATTTGATTCAAATCAAATCATACAACAACTTTTAGGTAGTGCAGTGGATAAAGGTGCTATTGGCTATGATGTTTATTATGGTGAAGGGATAGTTAATGCTTCTTATGCACTCAATGTTGAATATATAACAGTAACTCTGGATACAAATGGTGGAGATGCTATAGCTCCAATACAGGTTGTTAAAGATCATGCGTTTTCTTTAATGAATGCAACAAAAACCGGTTTTGAATTTCAAGGCTGGTTTAGAGATACTTTATTTACAGACCAGTTTCAAGTTGGGGTAGATTCATCATCTATCGATATCACTTTGTATGCTAAATTTGTAGCAACTGTATACCAAGTTAACTTTGTGACATCTGGAAGTGAAGTTAGTTCAATGAATATAGCGTATGGGCAATCATTTGAAATACCGGAAACAACAAAAACAGGTTATAACTTCAATGGATGGTATCTAGAAGATAGTTTTATAAATTTATATAACGGTGAGCCTGTCGTTGATAACCTAACACTTTATGCTAAATTTACGATCATTAAATACACAGTTAATTATTATGTTGATGAATTACTAGATAGTTTTATTCAAGTTGATTATGGTAATTCGTTTACTCCTATAATACCAGATTCAGAATATCCTTTTATTGATTGGTATCTAGACGCTGATTTTGTTGATGTTTATCAAACTGGTCCTGTTTATTCAAATCTAAATCTTTATGCAAGGTTTGATGATGGCCAATATACAATTGTTTTTTATGGAAGTGATCAAACCACTGTCATCTTAACAACATTTGCATACTATGGCGATGAAATATTTCCACCAAATGAACCAGTAAAACCTTCATCTCCTTCATTTGATTATGTCTTTGTTGGGTGGAGCAATGAACTTTCTAATGTTACAGAAGATGTTTCATTTTATCCGATTTACACAAAGACCTTCAAAGAAGAATCTGTTTATTTACTACCAGGATTAGATACGATATCTTCAATCGATGACTGGATTGATGGTGGTCTTTATGAAATTGATCCTTTATTGACTTATGAAGTCAGAATTGAAGAAGATGCAAACCAATTGGGAAGATATTTTGTTTATTATGATCTCTATTCTGAAAATGAACTTATCGATACAAGATTAAGAATTATTAATACTCAAAGTGATAATCCAATCGAAATAACACTAAACCCTGACGTAACAACGATAGAAGTTGGAACTAGATATACGGATAAAGGTATTGAAACAAATCTTGGAACAGTTACAAAATCAGGTACAGTGGATACAAATGTTGCTGGTACATATTCAATTATATATACAGTAACCTATCTGGATTACACTTTGACTAAAACGAAGTATGTCCATGTCTTAAACTCTGAAGATCTTTATGACACTGCTACTCTGTATCATAAAAAAGAAGAGGAGGGTCTTTTCATATGAAAAAACTATTATGGATGCTCATTCTTCTTTTAACAGTATTTTTAAGTTCATGTCAAGAGCCATCAGCAGAATTTATCGTTATCAGATTGAATAATAGCGTAGATACAATTGAAATAGGTACTACATATGTAGATCCAGGTGCAACCGCTAAATATGGTCTAGCTACATTAGAAGTTGTGGTTATTTCTAATACAGTTGACACAAATGCATTGGGAACCTATGAAATAATTTATGAAGCTACACACAATAATTTTGTTAAATCAACAAAAAGAATCGTTACAGTTATTGATGAAACTCCTCCATTAATTGTGTTGAATCCAGGAGTAGATACAATCTATTCTGATGAAACGTGGATTGATGCTGGTGTCGTAGTAACAGACTTAAGTGGTGGAAATATAACTGTTACTCAAATGGGTACTGTATTATCAACACCTGGGGAATATATGATAACTTATCTAGCAACTGATGAGAGTGGAAACTCAAGTACAAAAGTAAGGTATGTGAATGTGATCAGTCGATAATTAAAGGAGCTTAGGTTCCTTTTTTTGTGTGATTTTTGTAAATTTAAATAAAAAAAACCATATATCGTTTATTTATTCAATATATGTATTATAATGAAGGTAAAGAAATTGAAGGGAGAATTGTCTATGTGTTTTTTTAGAAAACGTCGTGCAAAAAAACTAGCTGAAGAGGCTAAGTTAGCTCAAGTCAATCATGAAAAGGTTCAGGAAACAAAGGTAGAAGAACCGAAAATAGAAAAGGTTCAAAAACCTGCAGTTGAAGAAGCCAAAGTTGAGAAAGTTGTAGAACCTAAGGCGGAAAAAGTTGTAGAACCTAAGGTAGAAAAGGTAGTGGAAACAAAAGTAGAAACAGTTGTAGCAACACCTGAGAAACCTGAAACTAATAACAAACAAGAAAAGCCTAAGAAGTATCATGTTTCTCAAAATAAAGAAGAAGGTACTGAAAACTTCAAAAAATGGCGTGTTAGAAAAGAAGGATCAACGAAAACAATTAAATTCTTTGATACTCAAAAAGAAGCTATTGCTTATGCTGAAGAATTGGCTGAATCAGCTGGATCATCCGTAGTTATTCACAAACTAGATGGATCCATTAGAAAACAAGATTACGTTAAGAAAGCATAGAAGTTAGTTCGCTAACTTCTTTTTTGCATCTTAACGCTCTTTTATCGCAACATAGACTATTTATGTTCACGTATAAATGGTCACTTGTTTTATAATAGAATCTATAAGGGGTTGTTTGTGAGATGAAAGTAAATGTGAATAAGCATAAATCATTTGGTGAACCATTAATTACTATTGATTGTAGTGAAGATGATCCAACTATCAATGATATCGTCTTTAGGATTGAATCTGACGCTTCCTTACTTATAGGAAACAAAGATGATATAAAATATTTATTCAAAGAAAGAGATGTTTACTATATAGAGAGTATTGATAATCATTGTTTTCTTTATACGAAAACAGATGTTTTTGATTGTCGATATAAACTATATGAAATAGATAATCAGTTCAAATCATTTATTCGAGTCAATAAACAAATTGTCTTAAATTATCAATCCATTAAATTTTTCAAATCTACATTCAATGGCAAACTAGAAGCTACCTTAAATAATGGGGATCGAATAGAAATATCAAGAGCATACGTGCCTGCTTTAAAAAATCTTTTAGGAGGAATCAAATGAAAAACTATCTAAAACATTACGCATATATTTATGCGATAGTTAGTGCTATCACATTTGTTTTCGCTCTTTTTGTAAATCGTAGATTTGAGATTTCACTATCTATAAGACCTTTATTTTGGGGCAGCATCTTGATTTCATTGCTTATTGCACTGAGCATCACCATATTTAAAAAAACATGGGGTAATGGCGTTCTAAATGTAGTTGTAGGTTATCTTGTCATGGTTCCGATACCTGGAATTCTAAAGCTTATGTTTGGCAACTATATATTTGTGCGATCCTTTGCAATTTACTTGTTTGGTTTAATATATGCTATAATTTATTCTTTCGTCATTTTATTTGCAGCACATAAGAATAGACAAATGGAAACCAAACTCAATCAATTACTAAAAGAAAAAGAACACGGAAATAAAGTAGATTAACAATCTGCTTTATTTTTTTTAAGATATCTTTACACATCAGGTTTAAAAAATATAAAAATATGATAAAATAAAAAGGTATTTTTAGAAAGAAGGAACACCTTATGACTGACACTTTTTTGTTTGCTGCAAATGCTATTTTACCAATCGTATTTTTAATTTTGTTAGGTTATTTTTTGAAGCGAATAAAATTTATTGATATTCATTTTATCAATATATTAAATAAATATGTTTTTAGAGTTGGGTTACCCGTATTACTATTCTTTAATGTCTATAATATTGAAAACTTCAGTCAAATCAATTGGGGAGTCATATTATTTTCAGTCTCTGCAATGTTAATCTTATTTATTATATGTTATTTCACTATTTTCTTTACAGTGAAAGACCCGAATCAAAAAGGTGTCATCCTACAAGTCGTTGTTCGTTCTAATTTTGCATTAATTGGTATACCTCTAGCCCAATCACTCGGAGGAATAGAAGCACTAACTGTTGTAGCATTATTATCTGCATTTACGATACCTTTAGCGAATGTTTTATCAGTAATTGCATTAACTATGTATCAAGTGAATGAATTTGGAGAAAAAATTAGTGTTAAGAAAATGATTAGGAATATATTGACTAATCCACTGATTATTGGTGTCACATCAGGACTTTTCGTTGTTTTCTTAAGAGGACTTATTACACCTGCGGGTGGAGAACCTATATTTACAATCAAGAATAATCTATTCTTTGCTTATGATTCAATTCGATTAATATCGATTACGGCATCTCCAATGGCTTTAATTGCCCTAGGTGGGCAATTCGAATTATCCGTAGTTAAACCATTGATTAGAAAAATTATTTTAGGAGTTTCATGGAGAATTATTATAGTACCTGGAATTGTACTTACAGCTGCATACCTTCTTCAAGATAAAATCGCTGGTATGCAATACTCATATCCTGGATTAATTGCACTTTTCGCATCCCCTGTAGCAGTATCATCAGCGATTATGGTCCATGAAATGGGTGGAGATGAGAAACTTGCAGGACAATTAGTTGTTTGGAGTTCCGTGTTTTCAATATTTACACTATTTGCAGTGATTGTAATATTTAGAACGATAGGAGCGTTATAATATGTATCATCATTTAAGTGAATTCTATAATGAGTTATTTCCTCAAGACCCGGCTATAAAAGGCTTTATCAAGGGTTTTATTAAGTTGGATCAACATGCAATCGATTTAGGATCTGGAACAGGTAGATTGACGAAATTGATTAGTGATCTTGGAATGAAAGTTGTTGGAGTTGACTTAGATGAAAGTATGGTTAACGTTGCAAAAAAGAATTATCCTGAATTAGATTTTAGAGTAGCTGACATGGTTGAAGTTTTAGAAGAGAAACAAGAATATGAACTCATTACATGTTTCGGAAATACACTTGTTCACTTAAACAAGAAACAATTAAAAACTTTTTTTAAAGCAATTCAAAATAAGTTATCACCACAAGGTTACTTTGTCGTACAAATATTAAACTATATCAAAATATTGAAAGAAAAACCTGCTGAACTTAAAGAACTCAAACATAATGAAATCATCTTTAATCGATTTTATCAATATATAGAGAACCACATTCTCTTTACTACTAAACTTACTTTCAAAGATAAAGAGACAGTTGGTTCCACTGAGCTTTATCCCTACACAATTACTGAGTTAACATCACTATTTAGATCGATTGGACTTAAGTATCAATTTTTTGGTGATTTAAAGCTAAAACCATTTCATGAAAGTGATTATTATCTTTATATGGTCATTACTCAGTCTTAATACCCTTAAGGGTATTTTTTTGTGCATTTTTCAAGTATTTATTGACATAATGTGATACTTTTAATATGGAAGAAAGGATGATATATATGTCTTCATTAAAAAAAGAAATTGGCTTATTTGGAGGAATCTCTATCCTTGCAGGGATTATGATTGGCTCAGGAATCTTTGTTTTTGGTAGTCTTGTTTTAGTGCAAGTAGGTTATGCAATTGGATTATCACTCTTGGCATGGCTAATCGGAGGGGTTATCACTTTATTTTCAGGATTAACATACGCTGAACTTGGTACAATGTTTCCAGAAACTGGTGGATATTATGTTTACTTAAAAAAAGCATATGGTTCTAAAGTAGCATTTTTAAGTGGAATCACAAGCTTTGTTTTATCAAGTAGTGGATCGATCGCACTTTTGGCTTTAGTCTTTGCTGAAATATTATCTTATGTAGTGCCTATTGCTAATTATGTAAAACTGATTGCTGCTGGTCTAATCATCTTGCTGTCAGTGATTAACTACTTTGGTGTTAAAGCGGGAGCAATCGTTCAAAAAATATTCTTAGTTGCTAAAATAATTCCAATCTTTGCAATCATATTGATTGGACTATTTATGGGGACTGAATCAGTTAACCTGACTTTTACACCTGTTGGTGATGTCTCATTTTTAAAGATTCTTTCCATGGTTGGGTTTGGTGTTGTAGCAACACTTTGGGCGTATGAAGGTTGGACAAATCTAAATACCGTTGCTGGTGAAATGAAAAATGTAAAAAGAGATTTACCAAGAGCACTTGTAATATCGATTAGTGCAGTGACAGTCATTTATGTTTTATTCATTTTTGCACTTTACAGAATTATCCCTTATGCGGGACTATTAGCATCAGATGCTAGTTCTAATTTCACGATTGGAGCCATGATGACACTCGTTGGTGAAACTGGAATGCTTGTAGTGTTCATTGCAGTAATTGTGAACTTAAGCCAAAGTGTTTATACAAATACGACGAAACCAAGCACCGTGCTAAAAACAAAGTGATAAAAGTCAATGAATG
>CAKMKF010000199.1 GCA_927439925.1 uncultured Acholeplasmataceae bacterium
TTGACATTGAACTTACCAGTTTTTAATAATTTAGCGAATTCGATTGGAATTTGAATCTTAACAACATCTCCATCTTTTGAATCTACATAGATTCTAAGCATTCTAAATGGTGCTTTCTTATTTGGTACTCCAGGTACTACAATTTGTTCACCAAAATTCATTTCTGGTGCATTCATTGCTCCAAGTAGTTTTTCTGCTTCATCTGCAGAAACAACTCCTTTAGCAAGTAATTCTAATATTTTCATTCTTTCTTCTCTTAATTGTTCTTTTGACATGTGTGTTCACCTTTCCTTTTTAGTTTTATGAATCTTACTTCTTTTTATTCAGGAGTTCTAATGCAGCTTGTACTGTCATTTCTCCCTTTTCGATCTTATCTAGAATGCTTTGTTTTAAAGCACTTTTAGGCTCTTCTTTTTCTTTAGTGAATACTGCTTCATCATCTTCAACTGAATATCCTAGTCCAACAATAACTTCATCTAACATCTTTTTAACAGTTGGATAGCTAATATTAAGTTCTTTTTCAATTTGCTTAATATTTCCTCTGTTCTTGATAAAGATCTCAATGAAATATAGCTTCTCAGTTTCTAGATAATTGAACTTTGATAGTGTGAAGGACCCCTCGATGGTCGTTTCACAATTGTCACAATGTAATCTAGCAACTCTTAACTCATGTTTACAAACAGGACAGGTCGATAATACTGGGTTTACTTTGTTTTTTTCTTTCATAATTATATTCTCCTTTTAGAATGTTCTCACATAAATTTTTTCGTTGGTGTGTGTGTTTACTTTAATCTTAACGCCGGCTATTGAAACTAACCTTAACAGCTCACCTTTACTCATTTGAAACTGCTCAGTCATTTCATCTTTAATAAATCTTCTCATCACCATTCTAATGATAAACATTGGAATAGGAAAGAATAGGATAAGACCTAAGAAGAAATTCGCTGGACCTTCATCTGGAACTCTAACCTTAACTTTTAGAAAATGTGCCCGTCTAGGTTTTCTAACTTTTGGTTCATCATAGAGTAACTTATAAGCTTCTTTCTTACTAATCTGTTTTTTACTCAATTGAACGAGTACTTCATTTTTTGTCAATTTCACCACACCTTTGTTAATATTTTTAATTGATACCTTAATTATATTCATTTCTAATTGATTTGTCAACACTTTTTATCGTAAAACATTAAAAAAATTAATTTGTTGCTTAATATTTTCAATGTTTCACTGTATTTTATCGTGTTTTTGCGTTATAATATGACTTAGAAAAGGAAGGTTATCAAAATATGGATCGATTAATTGAACGATTTTTACGTTACGTGAAGGTGGATACACAGTCAGATCATGAAACTGGAACCCATCCATCCACAGAAAAACAAAAGGATTTAAGTAGAATATTGGTTAAAGAATTAAAGAGCTTAGGTTTAGACGCATTTTTAGATGATTATGGATATGTGTATACCAAAATCAATAAAAATATGGAAGGCGCGCCTGCGATAGGCTTTGTCGCGCACGTCGATACTTCTCCTGACGCACCAGGTAAGGATGTCAACCCAAGAATTATTAAAAACTATGATGGATCATTAATTCAGTTAAATGACAAGATCTCTATGGACCCAAGTAAATACCCAAGTTTATCAAGAGTTATCGGTGACGATATTATCGTAACCGATGGAAATACACTTTTGGGTGCTGACGATAAATGTGGTGTTGCTGAAATTATGGAGCTTGTTGAATACTTTGTTGCAAATCCAAATGAAAAGCACGGAGACATTTATGTATGCTTCACACCAGATGAAGAAATTGGTGAAGGAGCAGATCATTTCAATTACGACTGGTTTAAAGCTGATTTCGCATATACTGCTGATGGCGATGAAGTTGGTGGTATTGAATACGAGAACTTTAATGCTGCTACTGCTAAATTAGATTTTATCGGTAAAAGTATTCATCCGGGATCAGCGAAGAATAAAATGATAAACGCACTACACTTAGCATTTGAATTCCATTCTATGCTTCCACCATTTTTAAATCCTGCAATAACTGAAAAATATGAAGGATTTAATCATTTAACAGGATTAAAGGGTGAAGTCGAAAAAGCACATGCAAACTATATCATCAGAAATCACGATATGAAACTATTCAAATCTCAAAAAAGTGAATTTGAAAGAATCGCTAACTTCATGAACGATAAATATGGATACACGTGTGTAGAATTAAACATAATAGATAGCTATTTCAATATGTATGAAGTGATTAAAGATCATATGCATGTTGTAGAACTTGCATTAACCGCAGTTAAAAATGTTGGTTTAACTCCATTCACAAAGGCTATTCGTGGTGGTACTGATGGAGCTAGACTTACTTATGAAGGTCTCATTTGCCCAAATATCGGTACTGGTGGTTATCAATTTCATGGTAGATTAGAATTTTGCTCAATCAACCAAATGAAAAAAGCAGTTCAAGTCTTAATTGAAATTGTAAAACTCGCAGCTAGACAGTAATTAAAAATCAAAAAGGATGAAATTTTGTTTTCATCCTTTTTTTGTTAGTTAACTGTAATATAAACTTATTAGTGGAATAATGATTACCCCTAAATATAATGATACTTTAACATAAGTCGTATACTGAGAAAAATCTTTTTTGTATAGTTTCTTAGGAATTAATATACTTGCGTAATCAAAAATCAATAACAACAAAGAAACTGTACTGTAAATAATCTTGATTGTTAGTTCTCCAGAAAAATTAGGATTTGTATAAGATACGATATTAATAAACGCATATAAAATAATACCCAATGATAAATAACTATATTTTAGGATTGCCATGTTGATTTCTGCAGCTTCTCATAGTTATTAATGGATAACATTAATTTAACCGCAGCCTCCAAGCCTTGATCTGCAGCTTTTTGCCACAATTCTTTAGCCTTTGTTTCATCCTTTTCTACAGTAGATCCTTCAAAATAAATCATTCCTAGATTATATTGTGCAATTGCGAGATTCGCATTTGCAGCTTTCTCATACCAAAAAAATGATTTTTGCATGTTTTGCTCAACTCCATCACCCTTTTGATACATGACAGCTAAATTATACTGTGCATGTGGATGATCAAGTGCTGCTGCTTGCTCCAATAATTTAGCAATCGTTTTAAAATCCTTGTTCTCTTGTTTAATGAGAATCATTGCTAAATGATATAAAGCATTCTTATCTTTCTTTAATGCAGCTTTTTCTAACCAAAAGATCGCTTGTTCTATATTTTGAGGAACACCTTTACCATTTTGATAATATAGTCCTACATAATATTCAGACTCTGTATGATTTTGTTTTGCTGCTACCATGAACCATTCAAATGCTTTCAAAGGAAACTTAGGTTCTTTTTCATGATAATAATAAGCTAGAGAATATGCAGCAAGCGAATATTGCTGATTTGCAGCCTTTTCAAGATAGAAGACGGCATCTCTCCATCTTTCTTCTTCAATGGCGTTAATCCCTAAGGCATACTGTGCATATGGATGATCTTGCTTAGCAGCGAGTTCATAATAATGGCTTGCATTATCTTTATCCTTTTTATCATGACCGATGGTTTCATAAATCATACCTAGCATGTATTGTGAATCGCTATATCCCAATTCAGATGCCTTTAAGAACCATTCGATTGCTTTAAAGATGTATCTTTGCACATAGAAGCCATAATAAAAATAAGTTCCTAGTATGTGCATAGAGACTGGATCTTTACTTTCTGCTTCTGATAATAATACTTCGTAATTTTGTTTGAAATAGTCTTTCGCAGTGGTTTCATCTTTTTCTACACCAGTCCCGGTGTGATATAAAAGTCCAAGTGCGTATCCACACTTGTAGGATCCTAAAGAAACACCTTTTTCATAATGTTCTTTGGCTTTTGCAAAATTTAAGGAGATTCCATCTCCTAAACCATAAAAACGACCCAAAAAATAATGAGCGTCTGCGTGACCTAAAACTGCTGCTTGGGAAAAATGTTCAATCGCGACCATAATATTTTTCTTTGGTGTATTTAATAAATAATTGGATAAACCTGCTTGATAATGTGTGTTTGCATTCATATAATCAACTCCAAATCTATGATACCATATTAGACCTAATATTTCCTTTGAAACGAAAGTCCAAAATGGTGATTCTATTCTTGTTTTATGATTTTTTTTATGTGGGTTACATATTTTTCATAACCCTTAGGATTCAAGTGAATTCCATCTGTTGTATAGTCTATATTGAGGTTTTTTTCATCATCAAGTAAATCATCATAAACAAGAAGAAATTCACTTTCTTTAAGTCTTGATTTAAGTTCTTCATTTATAAATTGAATATCTCTATTCTCTCTATTTGAAACGTATTCACTATTCGTGATTGGACTATCTCGAAGTACAGGAGTTAAGCTCATCACATAAACATTAGCTTCTGTATTACTTTCTATTTCTTTTTTTATTTTTAATATGTTTTTTATCGTTTTATCAAAACTTAAATTCGTTAAAACCATATCGTTTGATCCAACACTAATAATAACGATTGATGGTTTTAATCGATGAACTAAATGCAGTCTTTTCAGTACACCTAGTGTTGTATCACCTGCAATACCTTGATTGATCACTAGATTTTCTAGATTGTACTTATTCAAGTTTAAATAAGCAACCATTGAATCACCAATAATGACTGCTTTCCTTTCTTCAGTAAGTTGTTCAAACTTTTTGACTTTTCTTTTATAATCCTCTTCGATTATTTTTTTGATATCACTCACGTTTTCACCTCATCTAGAAAAAAGAAGACATTAGCCTTCTGATTTCAATTCAAATAGTAAATCTCTAAGTTCTGCAGCTTTTTCAAAGTCAAGATTCTTCGCAGCAGCTTTCATTTCTGCTTCGATTTGTCTTGTCATCTTCTCTCTATCTTTCTTCGTAATCTTCGAATAATCCTTAGATTCTTCAATCATATCTTCTTTAACAGAGATTTTGTCTCTAATATCTTTTTGAATGGTAACTGGTACGACATTGTTTTTTATATTAAAATCGAGCTGAAGTGCTCTTCTACGATTCGTTTCTTTGATAGCGAAATTCATCGCGTCACTGATTTTATCTGCGTACATAATGACTCTACCATTTTGGTTTCTTGCTGCACGGCCAATGGTTTGAATTAACGATCTTTCACTTCTTAAGAAACCTTGTTTATCAGCATCTAAAATCGCAACTAAAGATACTTCTGGAAGGTCTAACCCTTCACGAAGTAAGTTAATACCAATTAAACAGTCATATTTACCAATTCTCAAATCTCTTAGAATCGTAATACGATCTAGTGATTTAATTTCACTATGAAGATAAGCGACTTTGAGTCCTAGTTGTTTAAAATAAGCTGTTAAGTCTTCACTCATTCTAATCGTTAATGTAGTAACAAGAACACGTTCTCCAGCAGTAATTCTCTTTTTAATTTCAAAATAGAGATCATCCATTTGACCTTTTGATGGTCTAATTTCAATTTCAGGATCCAATAGATAAGTAGGTCTAATAATTTGTTCGACAATTGGTAGACCTTTTTCAAGTTCATATGCTCCAGGAGTCGCGGACAAATAGATAACTTTAGAAAACTTCTTTTCGAATTCATCAAATTGTAATGGTCTATTATCCAGAGCACTTGGAAGTCTAAATCCGTAATTAACTAAAGTCGTTTTTCTAGATCTATCTCCAAAATACATTCCTCTGACTTGTGGGATTGTGACGTGTGATTCATCAACAATCATTATAAAATCTTCACCAAAGAAATCGATAAGTGTAGCTGGTGTTTCACCAGCTTCACGAAGTGATAAATGTCTTGAATAGTTTTCGATACCACTACAAATTCCGATTTCTTCCAGCATTTCCATATCGTATTTGGTTCTTTGTTCAATACGTTGAGCTTCTAGTAAAAGATTTTCCCCCTTGAAATAAGCGATTTGTTCTTGCAGTTCATTTTTTATTCTACGAATAGATTCTTTTAATTTATCTTTGTTGGTCATAAAGTGTGATGCAGGAAATATAGTGACGTAATTTAAGCTTTCAAGAGGTTGTCCGGTTAACACATCGAATCTTTTGATTTCTTCGATTTCATCTCCAAAAAATGAGATGCGAATTCCATTCGCTCTTTCATACGCTGGAATGACTTCAATAGAATCTCCTCTGACCCTGAATGTTCCTCTATGGAAATCCATATCATTTCTTTGATAAGTTTGTTCAACTAGTTTATTGATTAACTTATCTCTTCCATAATCATCACCTATACGAACAGCTATCATCGAGTTTTTATAATCTTCAGGATCTCCAATACCATATATACAAGAAACGGATGCGACAACAATGACATCATCATTATCTAGTAATGAGGATGTCGCGCTATGTCTTAATTCATCGATTTCT
>CAKMKF010000200.1 GCA_927439925.1 uncultured Acholeplasmataceae bacterium
GATGATCTTCAAATCCGTTTGCTTGCCTAGAATAGTTGCCCCTTCGCTGAAGACCCAGCAATAACTGCCTGCTACTGAGGGGTTTTCAATATAAGTATCAGAAGAGACTACGTAAGCTTCTGGTTGATAATAATCATAATAAGAGATGAAATATTCGACTCTATTATTAGGAAAAAAAGCCTTAAGCTCGCCATATAATTGACCTGCTAAGGTCTTATTTGGGGCGAGAATAAGGGTTTTCTTTTGTAAGTGTTGGACGATATTAGCAATCGTGAATGTTTTTCCGGTTCCTGTCGCACCCAAAAGAACTTGCTCATTGATATTGTTTTCAAAGTTTTCCTTTAAAATTTCAATAGCCTTGATTTGATCACCTTTTGGTGTATATGGCGCTTTAAGTTCAAACATGATTACCAACTCCTTATTATATATCTTTATCTACTTCGTGAGGTTTTGGTACTAATATGCTCTGTGGAACATACATTGGTTCAATTACTGAACTCACAATGTTCATCAAATGGTCTCCGATTCTTTCTAGGTTTGCTAGAATATCAGGGAAGTTTGCTGCTGTAACAAACGTGATATCTCCATTTTTAAGTCTTTCGATATAACGATATCTAAATTTCTCTTCAAGTTCATCAACTAAATCTTCTGTTTCTACAACTTTTCTAGCGAGTGCGATATCTTGATTTTCGAAACTGTTTAATGTGTCTTCAATCATTTGTCCAATGACTTCATAGAGCTCATGAAGATCTCTAGTTCCTTCTTCAGATAAAAGTTGAGACTCTTGATATCTTTCTTCAAAAAACTGAATAATATTGGTTAAGTGATCTCCTATACGTTCGAAATCTTTAATCGTGTCTAAGTCTCTTGAAAGTTTTAATGAGTCTTGGTTGTCTAAACCAGCTCTAGAAATTTTAATCAAATAGTCATGAAGCTTTTGATCATAAGTATCAATCATCATTTCATGGTGATACCCTTCTTCAACAAGTTTTGAATTTTCTTTAAAACTGTAAACTCGAACAATGTCAAAATAGTCTTTAACGATTGAACCCATATATAATATAGCTTTCTTAACAAATTCTAATGCTAAGGAAGGTGACTCTTCGATAATCTTTTCATCGAACATATCTTCTGGAATAACTTTTCCACTCTTATCTTTAACAACGAGTTTCGCAAGGAAAATCATTTGTTTAATAAAGAAGTATAAAATGAATGTCATTGTAATATTTTGGAACGCATGAGCGAACGCGATGGTAAGCATTGAAAATGGTTCAAAGAATCTCGCTTCAACCCAAACGATTAATGCTTCATATGGGACTAAAATAATCAAGAAGAATACTGCACTTACAACATTAAATAAGATATGTACAAATGAAGCCCTTCTACTTTCTATATTACCACCAATAGATGCTAATAGTGCTGTAACAGTCGTACCGATATTCGCACCTAATAAAATCGGAAGTGCTCCGTGTAATGTAATGGTTTCAATACCTTCAGCATTTAATGCATAAAGTTTTTCAAGTACCCCAATCGCTGCAGATGAAGATTGTACAAGTGCTGTAAATAAAGTACCAAAAATTGTACCTAAAAACCAACTGTTTGAAAATGTTTGAAACATCGCTTCAGCTGTTGGTGTAGCTGCTAATGGTTTGAGTCCATCTGACATGGTGTTTAACCCAACAAATAGCATTCCTAAACCTACTAGTACTCCACCAAAATGGTGAACTCTTCTATTTTTCATAAATGTCATAATGACACCTACAAATAAAATATATAATCCGTAATCAGCTACTGGTAAACCGATAATAAATGCAGTGACTGTAGTTCCGATATTAGCACCCATAATGATCCCTACCGCTTGAGGAAGAGTCATCAATCCTGCTCTTAATAAACCAATCATTAATGCAGTCGTACCAGAGGACGATTGGATTAAGATTGTTAAAATAATACCCACTAAAATCCCTTTAAGTGGTGTGTTTGTTGTTTTTTCAATAATCGCTTTGAGTTTATTTCCAGCTGCCGCTTTCAGTGAATCACTCATCATATTAATCCCGAAAATGAAGAGAGCAAGTCCTCCAAACACGAACATGATACTTTCTCCATACATAAACGCTGATACGTTCATAAAATCCTCCTAATGTATTTCCAGTTTTATTCGAACTGCTCCACTTGAAAAATCTATTTAATCATGAAATGGCATTATAAAAGACCATTCACATGCTTGTTTTCTTTCATGAATTTTAAGGATTATATCTTAAACAATTTACTCTATTACACGCTTTATCCCATCGTATTATATCATAGATATAGCAAATCTAAATATTTCGTAAAATTGAAAACGTTTTATTGGTTAAATATTTACAAAAAGTAAAAAAAGCATACCCTTTTAGGATATGCTTTCTGATTTGTTTTAAGTACTATTTTCTTGGATTCTTGATGTTTGCGTGAGCAGCAGCAAGTCTTGCGATTGGTACTCTAAATGGTGAACATGAAACATAAGTTAAACCAATATTATGGCAGAACTCAACAGATTGTGGATCCCCACCATGTTCTCCGCAAATACCTAACTTAATGTCAGGTCTTGTTTGTTGACCAAGTTTAACTGCCATTTCCATTAACTTACCTACACCTTGTTGGTCGATATGTGCGAATGGATCGTTAGCGAAGATTTTCTTTTCATAATAATCTCCTAAGAACTTACCAGCATCATCTCTTGAGAAACCAAAGGTCATTTGTGTTAAGTCGTTTGTACCAAAACTGAAGAATTCAGCTTCTTTAGCAATTTCATCTGCAATAATTGCTGCACGTGGCACTTCAATCATTGTACCCACTAAGTATTCTAGCTTAACGCCAGCTTCTTTAATGACTTTTTCAGCTGTTGCAACTACAACATCCTTAACATATTTTAATTCCTTAAGATCTCCAACAAGTGGGATCATAATTTCAGGAACAACATTCATACCTTCTTTATTCACTGCAATCGCAGCTTCAATAACAGCTCTAGTTTGCATTTCTGCAATTTCTGGATAAGTTACTGATAATCTGACACCACGGTGACCTAACATTGGGTTTGTTTCATGAAGTTCTTCAATTGTCTTTTGTAATGTTTCGAATTCTAATCCCATTTCTTTAGCAAGTGCTCTAATATCAGCTTCTGCAGTTGGAACGAATTCGTGTAGAGGTGGATCCAAGTAACGAATGGTTACGGCGTAACCTTTCATTTCTTTGTATAATCCAATAAAGTCTTCTCTTTGCATTGGAAGTAACTTAGCTAAAGCTTTTTCTCTTTCAGCCTTATTCTTAGCAACAATCATTTCTCTCACTGCTGGAATACGATCTGCTTCAAAGAACATATGTTCAGTACGGCATAAACCAATACCTTCAGCACCATATTCATAAGCAACTCTAGCATCTCTTGGGTTATCAGCGTTTGTACGGATCTTTAATGCTCTGTGCTTATCAGCCCAAGCCATTAATGTTCCGAAATCTCCAGAAACTGTAGCATCTTGAGTTTCTACCTTTTGGCCATAAACCTTACCAGTAGAACCATCTAATGAAATCCAGTCTCCTTCATTAAACTTTTCACCATTCACTTCGAAATATTTCTTAGATTCATAAACGTGTACTTGTCCAGCACCTGCAACACAGCATGTACCCATACCACGAGCAACTACTGCTGCGTGTGATGTCATACCGCCACGTGAAGTTAGAATACCTGAAGAAACGATCATACCTTCAATATCTTCTGGAGATGTTTCTTGACGTACCAATACGACAGGAAGTCCATCTTTAGCTTTCATTTCTTTAGCGCGTTCTGCACTAAATACAACACGACCTGTAGCCGCACCAGGGGAAGCGTTTAATCCGGTTGTGATGACTCTAGCTTCTTTTAATGCATATGGATTGAACTGTGGGTGTAATAAAGCATCTAATTGAGCAGGTTCTACCTTTAAAATAGCTTCCTTTTCAGTCAATACGCCTTCATTAACTAGATCAATAGCAAGTTTTAATGCTGCTTGAGCAGTTCTTTTCCCATTACGTGTTTGAAGCATATATAACTTACCGCGTTCAATCGTAAATTCCATATCCTGCATATCACGATAATGTGCTTCTAACTTTTTAGCAATTGTATAGAATTCATCATAAAGTCTTGGATTATCAATTTTTAATTCAGAAATAGGTTTTGGAGTACGAATACCAGCAACAACGTCTTCACCTTGTGCATTGAATAAATATTCTCCGTATAATTCGTCAGTTCCATCCGAAGGATTTCTTGAGAATGCTACACCTGTACCTGAATCATCTCCCATATTACCGAAGACCATGCCTTGAACGTTAACAGCAGTACCCCATTCGTAAGGAATGTGATTCAATCTTCTGTAAGTGTTCGCTCTTGGGTTATCCCATGATCTGAAAACTGCAGTAATTGACTCAATTAATTGTTCTTTTGGGTCTTGTGGGAAAGCTTGACCTTTAAGTTCTTCATACTTAGCCAAGTATTCAGCAACTAACTTCTTAAGATCATTTGCATCTAAGTCAGTGTCCAATTCGACACCTTTCTTATGCTTCATTTCTTCGAGTAATTCTTCATAGTTGGATTTTGGAATATCCATAACAACATCTGAAAACATTTGGATGAAACGGCGATAAGAATCATAAGCGAATCTTGGGTTGCCTGTTAATTTTGCTAAGCCTTGTACAGAGATGTCATTTAAACCGAGGTTTAAAATTGTATCCATCATTCCTGGCATAGATGCTCTAGCTCCAGAACGTACAGATACTAAGAATGGATCATTAGGGTCTCCAAACTTCTTTCCTGCTTCTTTTTCTGTTACAGCAAGTGCAGTATAGATTTGTTCAATAATTTCAGGTGCAATTACCTTTTTTCTATTGTAATAATCAATACATGCTTCTGTTGTTACAGTAAAACCTTGTGGAACTGGCATTCCTAGTGTTGTCATATCAGCTAAGTTTGCACCTTTACCACCAAGTAAATTCTTCATCGAAGAATTTCCTTCTTTGAATAAATATACGTATTTTGTCATATGTATTTCCTTTCTATATTTTAATCAATTTCATTATAAATGATTTTGTTTGATTATGAAACCTTTTTAACTAAACTATAAATCTCATTCTTTGGTCTCTTTTGTCCAACTACATTAGAAAATGGGAGATGAACCATTCTTGAATCTCTAATTCCAACACAAACTCCATAAATATCATCATTTAAGAGTTCAACAGCATAAGTTCCCATTCTTGAGCCTAAAATACGGTCTTCTGGACATGGAGAACCCCCACGTTGAATATAACCTAATACAGTAGCTCTTGATGCAAACCCTGATTTCTCAGTGATTTCTTCTGCGAATTCATGAACGTTTAATATGTTTTCAGTAATCACGATAATCGCGTGTCTTCTACCTTCTGCACGATGTTTCTTTAATTGTGAAATGATTTGTTCTTTATTCATTGGATGTTCGGGTGTTACGATAAATTCTGCTCCACCACAAATACCTGAAAATAAAGCTAAGTCACCACAATGACGACCCATCACTTCAACGATTGAACAACGTTGATGAGATGTAGAGGTGTCTCTCAGTTTATCGATTGCATCAACAATCGTTTCAACTGCTGTATGAAACCCGATTGTAAAATCAGTGCCTGGTATATCATTATCAATTGTACCTGGAAGTCCAATGGTTTTTAGCCCCATTTTCGTTAAATCCATAGCACCACGATATGTACCATCTCCACCGATAGCAATTAATGCTTCAATGCCTCTGTTTTTCATATTTTCAACAGCTTTTATACGAACTTCTTCTAGTAAAAATTCGGAAGATCTTGCGGTACCTAAGAAAGTGCCACCTTTGGAAAGCATGCCAGAAACACTTTGATGATTCAGCAAAACGACGTCATCATTAATCATTCCACTATAACCATCTTTAATTCCGTAAATCTCATGACCGTAGAGATTTCCAGCACGAACAACTGCACGAATTGCAGCATTCATTCCTGGTGCGTCACCACCGGATGTTAATACACCAATTTTCATAATTTTAGACTCCCTAACATAAAAAAATGTACTGCAAGACTATTATAGCATAAAGAGTAGTCAAAATGAATGTATACATCATAGATTTTGGTAAATTATGAAATCGTTTTTTTAACATAATTCTACTCTATATCACTCGTTTATGGTAAAATGCCTGTGGAAATTAAAAAAATAGATAAGAAATGGTGATTATATGAAAGATTTAGTCGGAGCAGCATTACTCGGTCAATCAGGCGGACCAACAAGCGTTATTAACTCTAGTGCAGCTGGTGTTTTCATTGAAGCTTTAAAGCAAGAAAACATTACAGCAGTCTATGGAGCAGTTCATGGTATTAAGGGTGTTTTAAATGAAGAATTTTATGATATCGGACAAGAAGATCTAGAAGAATTGTTCTTATTAAAAAATACTCCATCTTCAGCAATCGGTAGTGTTAGATATAAAATGAAGGATCCTAAAAAAGACACTTCAGAATATGAAAGACTACTCGAAGTATTTAAAAAATATAATATTCGTTATTTCTTCTACAATGGTGGAAATGACTCAATGGATACTTGTTTTAAAATTAGCAAGTTCTTTAAGAAATCAGGATATGATTGCAACGTCATGGGAGTTCCAAAGACAATCGATAATGACTTAAATGCAAC
>CAKMKF010000201.1 GCA_927439925.1 uncultured Acholeplasmataceae bacterium
ACTTGGAAAAATACCATCATATTCATTAACAATTATCTTGGCACTTTTAAGCATATTCTTAAATCTACGATAGTATCCAAGACCTTCAACATCCTTTTGAAATGTTTGTTCGTCTGCATTCGATAAATCGATTACCGTTGGATACTTCTTAATCAAACGTTCAAAAAAAGGTAAGACTGCTTCAACTTGTGTTTGTTGAAGCATAATTTCACTTACCCAGATAAAATAAGGATTATTCGATTCTCTAAAAATAAGCTTTCGATGATTTTTCTCATACCAAGCTTCTAATTTTTTTATATCCATTACAATGTTACTTCTCTGACTCCACAATGTTCGATAACATCATCAAATCTTGTGAGTGTTGACATGACAATCCCATGACATACAACAATCACTTTTTTATATGACTTGTAGTTTTCTAGTGCTTTAGTTACTCTATTCTTTAAAACTGGATAAGATTCCCAGTGATATATGTGATGATTTTTTCTAACACCTTGAGCTGATAAATATTCCTGAAAGGAATTATTCGCGTCCAGTTCAAACTTAAATGTAGTATCTGGCATCCATTCATGTAAATCATTTTCAACAGTTAATGGAATTCCAGTAATTCTTGAAATGATTGCTGCCGTTTGTAATGCTCTCGTATAGGGAGATGAAACAATAATCTCTGCATCTTTAAATATCGGATCTTTCGCTCTTTTTTCTGCTTGTAAAACACCTTTTTCTGTCAATTTACCTAAATCATAACCCATTCCAAAATATTTTCTCTCTAATACTTCATCGTAGCGTGGTTCACCATGGCGAACTAAAATAAATAATGTATTCATTTTCCCCATCCTTTCAAATCAATTATAGCATTTTAATAATGCAAAACCAATTCACATAATTTTCTATTAATGATATAATACCTCATGTTGAAGGAGGTCACTATGTCAAAGCTTATAGAACGTCGGTCAATTCGAAAATATGATCCGACAGTAAAAATTACAAAAAAAGAAATGAAAGAAATTATAGAAAAAACAAATCGCGCACCATCCAGTATGAATATGCAACCTTGGAGATATTTTATTGTGGAATCTCACGCTGCAAAAGAAAAGTTAAGACCAGTCTTATATGGCAATTATCTACAACTTGATACCTCTGCTGCGATGATTTGCATATTCACTGATTTAAAAAAATATGAATACGCTGAAAAAATCTATGATAAAGCGGTTGCTGCTGGATTAATGCCTGAAGAAGTTAGAGAAAAACAATTAAGAAATATCGCCAATATGATTCCAACACTTTCTGAAGAAGGTATTGAAAAGGGTGGATTAATTGATTCTGGATTAGCTGCGATGCAGCTCATGCATGTCGCTAGAGAACACGGTTATGAAACATGTTCTATTGGAGGATTCAGACATGAGAAGATTGCTGATGCTCTAGGTATTGATTCCAAGCGATATAAACCAGTTTTAATCTTATCTATTGGTAAAGCTGCGGAAGATGGATACCCATCGGTTAGACTTGATGTTGAGGATGTTACAACCTGGTTATAAAAGATAAAAAAGCCAAATTTGATTTGGCTTTTTTTTGTTTAATAGCTTTAAATGAATTAAATATCGTATTGTGATAATATTTGTGCTGGTGTTTTTCTAAGCAACATAAAGATTGGGAACATACCACCTAAAACATTGACACCATATACAATTAAGACCCCAACAATTATCGTCAACGGATTGACAATAAATAATCTAAACTGCCCAAAAAACGATTGTGAAGCTTCAAACATTGCAATTGAAGATAATATAAATCCTATTGCTGATGAAATGGTTGATAGTATTAAGATTTCAACTAAAAATGAAATAAATATCTCACTCTTCTTCATTCCTAAGGCTCTATAAACAGATATTTCATATATTCTTGAAACCATCGAAGAATGCATAATGAAGTAGAATCCTATTAAGGTAAACCCAATTACAAATAGTGTAACAATTGAAGTTGTAACTCTGGTTGTTACCATTCTTTGATTGAACATATTTCTATAATATTCTCTTTCCGTAATTGCATTTAAATCATCACTTTCCATCTCTGTAATCACTTCTTCTGGGTTATTCGATAAGACGTAATAATTAAAGTCTGTATCAAAACGGAAACGTTCAACAATAGAGTCACTCGCAATAAAGATATATTCGCTATCTGTAAATACACCACTGACAACGATATTATCATGTATGGTCTTTGGCCAAACATTATCAGGAGCTACACCATATAAAAATTGATAATAAGAAGATGAAATCAATACCTGATTTCCTGTAGGCATATCACCATGAGTAATCACTTCGTCACCTAAATATAGCGAATTCGTATATTTAACACCTTGACCATCATATACTTTTGTACCCATGTGGTTCAAATTTGTAAATGCTCTTGTTGCATAAATCAACTTGATATCACTACGTAAAATACCCGTAACTTTGACTTCTCTTCCATTGACTGCGAATTTTTCTAAAAGTAAATGATCATAACTCCAAATACCGTATTCTGCACCTCTTAATTCTATAACTTGATCAGCAAGTTCAGAAGTAATCACAATTTCATCATCAGCGACTGCCATAGTCCCTTTAATGATTCTGTTTCGATTTGCATGATCAATTAAATCTGTATTTCCAGAGAAACTTAGCATTGCTTCATTTTCATTTAATGGATCCAAAATGCTAATCGTTGTCTCTTCTATTGTATTTACATAATAATTGGAATCTCCTGCACCATAACTTAGTATCTCTTGATAACTCGCTTTATTACCTGTATTGTTATCATTAACCATAATATAGTTTTCTTCATATCTTAACACAGAGTAATCAGGCATGATTGTTGCAGCTGCCATCGCAACCACGACTCCAATAACTGCTCCAGAAAGTATAAATGCGAAGAGCATTAACTTCCCTTTTCTTGATGAATAAATAATCTTTTGAACTGCTAGCATAATCACTTGTTTAATCGAAACTATTGTTTTAAATTGTCTATGTACATTTGTATTATCAAGTGCTTCTGATTTAAAAGTCGTTTCTAACAGTTCTTCTTTGTTCTTCTTGACATAGTGTTCATCTTTGATGACCAAATTAGAAGATTGATCCAAAAGTTTAACTTTTTGAATCGATGAATCAACATCTAAATATAGTGTTCTATTTTTAACAATCAATCTGATCTTTACAGGTTCTACTGCCTGTTTCGAGTCATTATATAAAGAGACTGTTACATGGTTATCTTGAACTTGACTTAAACTTTCTAAATCCTTTAAGTAAATGACATTATCATCAGTTACCGTGTGCTCATGACTTGCTTCATTATCATAATCATTGATGACTTTACCATCTTTAATTTCAATGATACGATCTCCATAAATACTTGCTATGTCTCTTTCATGAGTAACTAAAACGACTAATTTCTCTTTAGAAATCTCTTTAATAATATTCATGATATCTAAAGTATTTTTAGAATCTAGATTCCCTGTAGGTTCATCAGCAATGATGACTCGAGGATTTTTGACTAACGCTCTAGCGATAGCAACTCTTTGTTGCTGTCCACCAGATAACTGGGTAGACTTTTTCTTGCGATAAGGATACATATTAACTGCATTCAAAATGTAGTTGACTCTATTTTCAACGATTTCAGGATCATTAATCCCAATCATTTTTAAAACCAGTGCGATATTATCATAAACGCTTAACTGTGGTAGTAGATTATAGTTTTGAAAAATATAACCTATCGATTCATTTCTAATCTTATCCCATGTAGAAGACTGATAACCATGAATAACTTGATTATCAAACTCAATTGTTCCTTGTTGAACACTATCAAGACCACCTATAACGTTTAATAACGTCGTTTTACCGGACCCTGAAGCTCCAAGCAATACAACTAAACCCTTATCAGGAAAATCAAGTGTCATGTCATTTAAGACATGGATTTCATTACGTTTTCCTCTAAAGAAATACTTATTTAACCCTTTGACTTTAATCATGATTATTCCTCCCTACTTGAGACAATCGACTCAATAACGGATTGTCTAAAGATCTTCTTGTTAAATCTTAAGCCTAACCAAGCACCGAAGAGTAGGAATACAATCACTAAAATCACATAGTCCATGATTTCCATAAACTGAATAATTTCATATATGCTTGCTACATAATTACTTAAAACAAGTAAGACTGTAAACATCAAGACTGTACTAATTGCTGCTATAAAGACTTGTTCTAAAACAACGAGTCGTGCTAATGTGACTTTATTTGTACCAATCGATCTAAATATCGCGAAATCTTTCTTCCTAGATTTCATAATATTTTTAGAGACTGCATGAACAATTGAATAAAGTAGTAAACCAAATAAGAGGATAAATATTCCAGTAAATAATCCCATAACAAATGATAGAATTCCAGAAGCGGGATTCGGAATGTTTGCTGGGTATATCACTCGATAGGTTTCTTGATCAACAGCATCTATCGTTTTATTACCATCATTGATTCCTTTTACAGAAAGAGATAACACTTTTCTGTTTTCAACTTTGTAGAAATGTTCATATTCACTTAAAACATAATTTTCTAAGTATTCATGTAAATCCACAGACATTGATCCATAAAAAGGTGTATCCGAACCGACTTTATAAATACTTACATTTGGTACAGTAATCGTTAATTCAAAACCTTCATATGAGTTTGGATTATAAAAATATCCTGTAAAACCAACGTCTTTAACCTCTAGTAAATCAGGTGTACCCACTTGTTCAGCATTGAATGTTATGGAGATACCATTATCGATTTCAATACCTTTATTAATGTTATAATACTGACTATCATATGTAAAACTCATTCCAAAGCTCACTTGTTCTATTAATGAATTTTTGGCTGATCCATCAATTGAGTATTGTTCAATGTCTGGATTATCTAAGAATGCATCAGAAAAATAAAGAATATTCGCTTTCGCTTTATCAATTCCAGTTATTGTAAATTTTCCAACAAAATCATTTTCAAGATCTGGGTTCGTAAAACTCCAAGCGGTACCAATATAGACTTCATCTCCAACATTATAATTGAACCAATTATGACCAATTACAATTTCATCTGCTTCAACTGGTAATGTTCCTTCAATATCTAGATTAGACAATGTCGAAGATGCATCCGTTCCATTGACTGCACCGTTTGAATTATAGTAAACATAGGTTCCTGTATCATAGATATTATCACTGGTGAATATATAGAGTCCAAGACTATTGTAAAATGCCAATCCATGTTCATAGACTTTAGTGACAAATCTAATATTTTCAAAATATTCTATATCGTCAGTATCGAAGTCGACTCCATCTCTTCTTTCAACTAAAAGTCTAGTTTCTGGAACATTGGGGAATCGAGTCGATTGTTGGATATTAATCTCTCTGATTTGTCCTTCTCTCCATGAATAAGAAAGTGTGAATGCAATCATCACAAGCATTTGCATTAACGTTAGAAAGATTAATCTCTTTGGTGTCGAAAATAATGATCTTAATGTAAAACGTATAAGTGTAGCAATACTCATCTTTTGAGGAACTGGAGCTACATACTCCTTAACATCTTGGACTTTCTTATACTTTTTATCTTCGACGACTTCACCAACAGCTACGGCACCCCGGTCAAGGGTCGCCTGTCCCTGGACGCTGCGCTGCAAACATTGCTGGCCAATCAAGGTGTCACCTACAGCCTCAGCGGCCCGTCCGACCGCCCGATCATCCAGGTACAACCCGGGCCGAACTCGGCCGAATTAAAAACAACCATTGATCAGAAAATTGAAAACATGAAGGGCTTCTGGGATGTTTTCGGCGCTACTGAAGCAGAGCGTTTGGCCGATATAGAAGTGATTAAACGAGAAACATCACCCATTCAAGAAACC
>CAKMKF010000202.1 GCA_927439925.1 uncultured Acholeplasmataceae bacterium
CCGTATGTGATATTTTATTCACACACGAACACAACGGAAAGAATTATGTAGTGTTCGAATTTGTAGACACAAAAGAAGTAAGTGCAGCAATTTATGTCCCAGGTGCAACTGACGATGAAGGATCTTTCTTAGACATCGAAATAGTTTTGTAATATTATTACTGCAGCGAGTTCGTCTTTCTTTTGTTTTTGAGACTTACGTCGCTCTGATCCCTTAATCATTGCTTTCATCGCCGACTGCGTAGAAAGTCTTTCATCCCAAAGTACAACTTCTACTTTGGATTTCTCTTCAATCATCTTTTTAAACTCTTCACTAATTTTACCGCGAATACCAATATCGTTATTCATATGCTTAGGAAGACCTAGGACAACGGTATCAATTTTGTATTCATCGACTAGTTTCAAGACTTTAAGTACGGCTTCTTCATATTTATTTTCTGTAAAACGATATGTTTCTATAGCATACGCAATCACACCGGATTCGCTTAAAGCTACACCTAACGTTTTACTTCCTAAATCAAGACCAATATATTTTTTCATAGCTTACTTTCTATCAGCTTAATTGCTGATTCTAAATTGGTTAAATCTTGTGTTCCACCTTGAGCGAGATTTGGTTTACCACCACCAGAACCATTCGTTAGACTTGCTGCATAACGTATTAAATCGTTTGCTTGATTGGTTTCACTCTTGCAAAGGAATGTCGCTTTTCCTTCTTGTATATTTACAAGAAATAAAGTTTCTGCTTTTATTTTATCATAAAGTGCGTCCATCAACTGCTTAATGATTTTAGAATCGATATCATGAGTTACGATAACTTGTTTTTTAGAAGTTGAATCTTTAATAAACTGATCTAAATTTCCTAGTACATCTGCCTGTTTCAATCGATTCAAATCTTTTTCATGCTGCTTAGAAAGTTCTTTCAGTTCATGAATATATAATCTTAAATTAATGATATCTTGATAAGACCCAAATAGGCTTGGTTCACTTGGAATAAGCAAGTTAGAATCTAGTTTATTCATCTTCTCTTTAAGCAAATGAACTTCTTGATATAGTGGCTCCATATAGCCTTTTACCTCATGTTTGACATCACTACCAGTGACACCTTCCATACGATAAATTCCAGAACCTATTGATTCATAACTCGTGATTGCGAAATCAATAATTTCTTTTGTGTTTTTAACATGTGTTCCACCACAAAATTCTTTGCTCCAACCCATGTCAACAACTCTAACAATATCGCCATACTTCTCACCAAATAATGCCATCGCACCTAATTTTTTTGCTTCATCAATTGGAAGTTCTCTAATGATAACGTCTAGTGGTTTTTCTATTATGTAGTGTTTAACTAATTTTTCAACTTCAATGATTTTCGCATCAGATTCTGTTTCATAATGGTTAAAGTCAAATCTCCAACTCTTTGGAGATACTTGAGAGCCTTGTTGGTTAGCATGACGCCCAAAGATTTCTTTAATAGCTTGGTGGAATAAATGTGCTGCACTATGGTTACGAATTGTTCTTAATCTTGACCTAGGGTCAACGACTGCTAGAACCTCATCACCTTCTTGATATTCTCCTTCAACAACATGTAGGAATTGACCATTAGGTAGCTTTGAAACATCAGTAACTTCTAGTCCATTGATCTTTCCTTGATCCGCGACTTGTCCACCAGAGGTTGCGTAAAATGGGGTTTGATCTAAGACAATACCAGCTTCAAACACTTTAATCACTTTAGCTTCTGCTTGTAGATAATCATAACCAATAAATTTTGATTTTTCGGTAAAGTTTAAATATTCTTCATCTTGAGCTTTCATTGAACCATGAGAAGTTCTAGCATTTCTAGATCTCTCTTTTTGTTTTTCTAGTTCTTCATAAAATGATTCTTCATCAACTTTTACATTATTTTCTTCTGCATATTCAACCGTTAATTCGATTGGAAATCCATAGGTATCATAGAGTTTAAATGCTGTTTGACCAGAAATAATTTTTCCTTCTTTATCAATAGCATCAAGTAAATGTTTTTCACCTTCATTAATCGTTTCTAGGAATTTTTCTTCTTCTTTTAAAACAATCTTTTTAACGATGTCTTTGGTTTCATAAAGGTTATTATAAAATACTCCCATGACTTCAACTACATCATCAACTAATTTATATAAAAACGGTTCATTTAAATTAAGCTTTCTTCCATACTTAACAGCACGTCTTAAAAGTCTTCTAAGGACATACCCTCTTCCTTCATTGGAAAGAATAGCACCATCAGAAATCGCGAATGTTAAAGCTTTAATATGATCTGCAATCACTTTAAATGCCATTTGGTCATTATAGGTAATTCCGGATAACTTTTCAGTGTGTTTGATAATTGGAAAGAATAGATCAGTTTCGAAATTCGTTTTCGTTTGTTGAATCACACAAGCGAATCTTTCTAATCCTCCACCTGTATCAATATTTTTATTAGGTAACTCTGGATAATCATCTCTTTTTAATCCTGGTTTGGAATTAAATTGTGAAAAAACGATATTCCAAATTTCAATATATCTTTCATTTTCTAAATCCAATTCAATTAATTCTTTACCGCGTTGATCGTAAGACTCACCACGATCAAAATAAATTTCAGTATCAGGACCACAAGGACCAGGACCGATTTCCCAGAAATTATCTTCTCTTGGAATTAAATGAGATTCTTTTATACCTAAGGATAACCAAATGTCTTTAGCTTCGATATCGTCAGGATAATAGGTCATATATAGTTTATCAACAGGAAAACCGAACCATTTAGGATCCGTTAATAGTTCATAGCCCCATTCAATGGCTTCTTTTTTAAAATAGTTTCCAATCGAGAAATTCCCAAGCATTTCAAAAAACGTATGATGTCTAGCTGTCTTTCCAACATTATCGATATCGTTGGTTCTAATACATTTTTGAACGTTCGTGATTCTTGGGTTAACGGGTGTTTCAGTACCATCAAAATATTTCTTTAATGGAGCAACCCCTGCGTTAATCCATAAAAGGGTTGGATCATTTTGAGGTACTAATGAAGCGGATGCTTCAACCTTATGTTTTTTACTCTCAAAAAAGTTCAACCACATTTCTCTTATTTTTGCTGCTGTCATGTATCTCATTTGTAACCCTCCATTTGAATAAAAAATAAAACGCCCATAGATATTAATCTAAGGACGTATGTTATACGCGGTACCACCTTAGTTCTAGAGTAAAAACTCTAGCCCTCTTTAGTCGTTAAGGCCGACATACCTTTTGCTCCCAAATAGCTTTCATAAGTTCCACTCTTCGTTTTCACCAACCACGAAGTCTCTAAAAATGAAATACTTACTACTTCTTTTGTTCATTGCGATTTCATTTTAGCATAGCATAGCTAAAAAGTAAAGTAATAACAAGATATCTAAAAAATCTTATTCTAATTTAATATTTATTTCTTTTTAATCTTGGGTAATAAGTTGGATCAAACATCCAATCATTAGCACTCCATAATAAATTTGCTGTAACAAAGCTTTCTAATCTTAAATTGGTTTGAGTAGCTGATGTTACTGTACTATCTGTTGTATTTTGGATAGCAGTTCCAGTAGCGCCTGGTGTTATGACGAATCCAGAAATACTTTGTGTATCTAATCTATAACTAGAACTTGATGTACCTAAACCATTGATATAACCAAAGTATCTTGTTGCTTGTCCATTTACTGTTGTTTGAGTTCTAGCTTGCACAGTGCCCGTGCTAAAACTATTTGAAACTGTTGCTGTATCGTTATTACCAACTAGTCCTCCTGCATAACTAAATGCATAAGCTTGTTGTTTTCTATTTCCTGTATTATCTGCTTTCGCTTCTGAAGTTACATTTCCAGTAGCATATGTGTTTAAGATACTACCAGTTCCCTCATTTTGTCCGACTAAACCACCAGCATATGCGTGTGCATATGCAGAACTATTATTAGTAGTAGCTATAGAATTTGCAATTGAACTAATTGTTGAATTCGAATAAGAGTTATGAATATTGCCTAAATTGATTCCCGCAATACCTCCAACGAATGTATATGTGTTTAATGTTTGACCGTTGGCTGTTGTTGATATATCCATGATACCTGATACAGAACCACTTACGTAACTATAAACTATGCTACCTGTGTTCTCACCAACAATACCACCTAAACGTAGATCATCTGCTGATACTCCTGTTGCTGTTTTTGTAAGTGTAAGATTTGCGTTTATTAAACTCACTCTACTAATCAATCCTGAATTTCGATAAAATAGACCTGCATAGCTTGTAGTTCCTGTATTTGTATGTGTTATGTTAATATTTATATTTGAAATACTAAACCCATTTCCATGAAATTCACCACTAAATACGCCTGATGTAGATAGTCCAATTGGGGTAAATGCTTGGTTGTTCCAATCGATATCAGACATTTGGATATAGTTTCCAGACAATGGATATAGTGCTGTACCAATTTCATCTAGGGTAATCATGTCTCCAGCACCGTCAGCAGTTACACCTATATAGCCACTAGGAACCCACACTCCAATTTCTAGTACACCATCACCGACTTGAGATGAACCTTGAACACTAGATGCCCAAAAAGCGAATGTTACGCCAAAAGATGCTAGTAAAAATAGCATAAGTAGAGAAATCATTAGTTTTCCTTTACGAAAATATCGCATCTTTTCACCTCACTTTTTGCAAACAAAAAAGTCAAAAAAATTAAAAATAATTTTTTTGACAACTGGCTACCCTTTAAGGTCCTATAGCTTTGCGTCCCTAAGTTTCCCTAGGTTTGCCTTTAACATTCATATTTACTTCAGCAGTATTATACCATTTTTGTGTCTTATAGTGCAATTAAACTGAGAAAAATATCATTAAACATTATTCGAAAACATTTCGTAATGTAAAATATCTTCTTCCATGTATGGACCTTTAACAATTTCGAAGCCCAGTTTTTCGTAATAATCCTTCAAATAGGCTTGCCCTGATATACGAACTGGTTCACCTTTGATATCATTCATGGATTCAATAATTAGTTTCGTAGCGAGACCATGTTTTCTATATAATGGATCGGTTACGATTCTAGATAATGCATACTCCTTATATTTAACACCAGGTAAACATAGTCTTAAATATGAGACTACAACTCCTTTATCCTTAATCATGTAATGGATACTTTTTTGATCCTTAAAATCGGTATCTGTGTACAAAATTGCTTGTTCCATAACAAAAACCTTAAGTCTTAAATCAAGAATTTGATACAGTTCTTCATTTGTTAATTCATTAAATGTCTTTTTTAATATAGCGTATTCCATATTTAAACACAACTGGTGCACCAAGTGCTGCCCAAACTCCTATCAATAGATATCTAAAGAAATCAAATAGTAATGTATCAGGGAAAACAAATTTTAACCCTTCTTTTATAGCTAAAGCGATAATTAATCCAAAAATGACCTTGACGATTTGAATCCATATCACTTCTTTAACTTGGTATTGGATATATCTTTTTTCTAGATAATATCCAGAAGCGAATCCTACAAAACCACCTGCTGCTATATAGAGATCATGATTTTTAACAAAAAACATTAAAATAATAAATAGTGGTGCGAGCAATAATGTATAGATATGCTCATCATCCCCCATTTTATCAACTAGTTTGAACGTATAATGTGCAATGATAAATGCAAGTACAGTTCCTACTATAACATCACTTAAAAAATGCTGACCTAAGTATACTCTTGAAAGAGGAACTAATATTAGCATTGAAATACCGACATACTTCAACCACTTATATCCAGTTTTTTTCGCTGCATGAAGTGCTGTATACCCTAAGACACCAGCAGCTTGTGCATGTCCACTAGGAAACGCATAACCTTCAGTGTTCCAATGAGGTTCGCTTTCAATTCCTGGGTAGTAATAGGGTCTTGTGCGTTGAAATATTTCTTTAAGACCACTATTTACAACTGCACTTACCATAAATGTGAAGACGAACTTATGTGCAAATTTTTTATCAATCGTCCAATAAATAATAACTGCGAGTAATATAAATGCGTATTGATCCCCAAGTTGAGTAATGATATAGAAAAACCAATCAAAAACAGGATTTCTTAACGATTGAATCCATTTTACGATATCTAAATCCATTATTTCACCTCAGCCTTTATTTCTTTTTCTTCTTCTTTTGATATGCCTATTAATTGAAAACCATCAGGACGAGAAAACTCGTTTTGATCATTGATTAATTGTAATGACTTCAATTTTGAAATCATAAATTTACCCATTTGATATCCGTACTCGACTTTATTTCTTACTGCGTCTGGTTTAAAGTCAAGGATATCATAGGGGATAAAACTAAATAGTCTCTTTGATTCTATATTGACTAAGAGAATATCATTTTTTTCATACTTCTTTGGATTAAAGTATCCATCAATAGGAATCGTGATGATGACATCACAATTTTGATTTAATAGTGGTTCAACAGGACAGTTATCTTTTGCTCCACCATCTACATATTTATCATCACCAATATCAACAGACCCGAAAAGAACTGGTATAGATGCGCTAGCTAATACTGCGCGATGAGGGTCTTTATATTCATTTAAATGGAACACTTCTTTTTCCATTCTATGAATCATAACTTGTTCAATTCTATGCCCTTTGTGTATTTTGGCAGCTGTAGCGTATCCTTGAATTTTACTTTCTCTCACCTCTGATAAAGGTATTTCTTTAGATAGTTTTTCATATAACTCTTGAATATTGAAAAGTCCTTGTTTATCTAATTTGAAGCGATCTAGACCTTGTCCATAGATCTGTGCATTATCAATGCGCTCCCATAACTCAATCATTTTATCAAATGTTAAATTCGCCATGACCATAATCGTGTTGATTGCACCAATGGATGTTCCAGATATCGTATAGATGTTTTTTAAAATCCCTTCATCATGAAGTGCTTTTAACACTCCGATTTGATAGCTCCCTCGAGCTCCCCCGCCACCTAAAGCGAGTCCAATTTTATGTTTCATGACCTCACCTGTTCTTCATAATCTTTTTTAAACGTCTATCGACATCTTTTTCTTTTAAAGATTCACGTTTATCATAATCTTTTTTACCTTTTGCTAAACCAATTTCGATTTTACATAGTCCGTCTTTCAAATAAACTTTTAACGGTATGATGGTTAAGCCTTGCTCTCTAGTTTTTGAAAATAATTTTACTATCTCTGATTTATGCAAAAGAAGTTTTCTAGGTCTCGTTTCTTCATGATTAAAGATATTCGAAAAATCATACTTTGCAATATGAAGATTGTTGACATAGACTTCACCATCTTTAAATGTAACAAATGAATCATTGACGGTTACTTTTCCCATTCGAATCGATTTAATTTCACTACCTAATAGCTTGACCCCTGCTTCATAAGTCTCTTCAATGAAGTAGTCGTGTCTAGCCTTTTTGTTTTGAGCGATAATTTTCATGTCTGTATACCTTTTTCTTGTTTGCTTTTTTATCGATAATTCCAAAATCCATTTTTTTCGCTGCGAGATCGACATCAAGTAATTCTACTTTAACGGGGTCTCCTAAACGATATTTCTTACCACGATTCCCTACGAATGTAAGATTTGCTTCATCATACATATAGTAATCATCTAAAACTCTTAAGGGAACGAACCCTTCAATTCCATTATCTAATTTCACAAACATACCTGATGGCATCATTTGTGTAATAATACCTTTAAACTGGTTTCCTATCTTATCTGACATATACTCACAACTCTTTAATTTAGCAACGTCACGCTCCATTTGAACTGCTTTTCTTTCTTGTTCAGAAGTATGTTGTGCAACTGCTGGCATAATAGATTCGAAGTGATAAATATCTTTTTTCATATTCTTAGATTCACCGATCACCAAGCGGTGAATAATGCGGTGGAGAATAAAATCTGGATATCTTCTAATCGGTGAAGTAAAGTGTGAATAAAATCTAGAGCCTAAACCGAAGTGTGGTGAATTGGTTTCACTATATTTCGCTTTTTGCATCGCACGTAGTAAAGTCATGTGTACGATATAGCTATATGGTGTATCACTCGTATTCTTCGTTAAGATTTGTAAAGGTCTTGGATTACCTATTTGTTTTAAATTGACAGGAAAACCTAGTTTAGCAACTGTTTGAAGTGCTAATTTTAATTTTGTGACATCTGGTTTTTCATGAATTCTATAAATCGATGGGAGATCTGCATGAAACATGTGGAATGCCACAGTTTCATTCGCGATTAACATGAAGGATTCAATTAATTCTTCAGCTTCATCGGTCTTTCTTTGATAGACATCTAAAACACGACCTTTATCATCAACGATAAACCCTAATTCGCTCGATTCAAATTCAATTTCTCCTCTTTGATGTCTTATCTTTTTTAATTTTAACGATAATTCATTCATTGTAACAAGCATCGACTCAATTTTTGGATCATGAAGTGATTTATTATGAATTAAAAACTGATTGACTTCATCATAATTCATTCTTCTATGACTCTTAATAAATGTTTTTTGAATATCATAAGAAACGACTTTAGCATCCATATCTAAAACCATTAAACAAGATAATGTTAACTTGATTTCATGTGGATTTAGGGAACATAAGTCATTTGATAGTTTATGAGGCAACATCGGGATCACACGGTCTGCTAGATATGATGATGTAGATCTTTTATATGCTTCCTCATCTAACATAGAACCTTCTTTGACATAATGACTGACATCTGCGATGTGAACCCCTAGGTGATACATATCATCTTTTATAGTTAAACTAATCGCATCATCTAAGTCTTTCGCGTCTTTACCATCGATGGTAATAATTAAATCATTGGTTAAATCTAGACGTTCTTTCTTTTCTTGTTCTAAGTCGATATCGATATCATTTAGAGATTCTATTAATTCATCTGTAAACTTTGTTGGCCATTCATATGCGTAAACAATTTTTAATGTGTTAATGTCTGGATCGTTGACATGACCAATGATCTTTTTAACTTTAGCAAATATTTGATATTGCTCAATTGCTTCAACTTCTAATGTTACAACATGTCCAGGAACCAACCCATCCATTTTTTCAACTTCAAGTCTTTTATCTAAGTAAGTATCCGATTCAAAAAATAAACCTCTTTGAGTCTTTTTTAATGTCGCGATAATAACAGTTAAAGCTCTTTTAACGATAAAAATAATTTTTGGTTCAACGCCTTCTTTAACAAGCACGATATCATCGTGCATCGCATCGCCTAAATATCTTTGATCGATATAAATATCTTCTAACTCCTGTCTTAAAAATCCAAAAGTCTTCTTATGATCAAGTCTTCCGATTAATATATCTGGTTTTAAACTGTAATATGGTTCTTCAAATGTCAAATAAGGATATTTATCTAAGTCAATATCTTTAGTAACATCCTTATGTAGTTTTCTTGTTTGTTGATTGTAAAACTCTAAATATAAATTTTCCATGATTGGTTACCTCTTCATTATTATATCATAATATAAAGCGCTTGGAGGGTAAAGAAAAAGCGATTTTGGAATCGCTTCTACTTATACCAAACCTCAATTTGAATCAAACCATCTTGCTTCAATAATTCTTTCTTTTCAATCACAATTCCTGAATCTCTATATTTTTGTTCTAGCTTGCGATAAGCAACTTCAAATCCGTTTAATAATACATTACCTTCACCGTAGTGATATATAATTTGAATCTTTTGATCATTGAATTGATAATCCAAGACTAAACCATCTAATTTTTTAGGTAAAACTGGATCGATCACCAAATCTTCCTTATCAATTCTTATGCCTAATACGTTAGTTATAAGTTGATTTATATAGATACCAGGACCAGATGAATAAAGTCTCCATCCACCCTTAACTAAAATTTCACCATTTCTAATTTTTTCAAAATCTTTTTTCGCTTCATATCTATCCTTAAACCAAGCATCAGAACTTGAAAAATAAACATTACTTTGTCTATAATACGCATTTTTAACAGTATCTTGAATTAGGATTGGGTTAATCGTAAATAATCCTTCATAAGCGTCATTAGCATGTCCTATTTTAGCCATCGCTTCTATATATCTAATGTGTGCATGCACATATTGCAAGCCAATTTCTCTACCGAAATTCGCTGCAGTTTCAGCTCTTGTGAAGTATGTCTTCTTACCACCTTTATATTCAACGGTTGTGTCCATCAAGCGAATACCATCTGGATGCTTAAAGTATTGATTGATTATGTTTACATAAGGTGTGATTTTTTTCGGATGAACTATTTCTGAAATCATTGATCTTGTGAATGGGAGAAGTCGATATTTTAAGCCTGTCTTTTCATCTCTCGGATGAAGGAGATAGGTCAAATCGTCATTTTCAAAAACGACGAATCCTGCTGGAATATCATCTACAATCATGTATTTTTCATAATCGTGTTTGATTGCTTCTGCCAATGTTTTCAAGTCTTTGGCAAATTCTAAATCATAATCAATAAGTTGATTTGATAATTCAAAAATTGCTTCATATAAAAGAGCTACTGTCCAACCACTGACCATTTTATTTGTCAAATCATGATTTGCTGGTTGAAGTGTATCATCCCAATCCCCTCCGCCATAACGTGGTAGATGTGTATTCGGAATAAATGAATTTTTAATCGCGTTTAATTGATAATTTAAATGCGTCATCATCGAGTATCTTTCTGTAAACTCATTTTTTTCAATAGACATAAAAGGAATTTGTTCAGATAAAATCGTGAAGTCGTTGGTAGCCTTTAAGTAATATGCAAGTGAGCGAAGTGGCCAAATAATAATGTCTCCATGCGATTCATGTGCTTGAATTTGGTAATAATGGTCAAACATATACCATTGAGGAAAATCACCATTATCAATAAACTGGTGTTTATAAACTTTGACTAATATTTCACGAACAATATCGTAATTTTGAGTTGCCGAAAAAAACTCGATAGGGCCCTGACAGACATCTCTAGTTCCCCATGCAGCACCATTATACTGTTCAAGTCCATGTGGAGATGAATAATGAGTTAACGCGTTATGGGTATACCAAAATGTAATATCTATTAATTTATTCAATTCCTTTTGGTGTATTTCGTGTGTAAGCTGAAAATTGGATGCGAATGATTCAAAATAGAGTGTTCCCCTTAAATCACACATATCATATTGAAGTGGTTCAAAATATCTAAACTCATTTTCAAAAGTGGCGAGGGTATCGATCTGTAGATCAGATACCTCTTTATAATGCATGAGTAATAGTCCGTGTTGATCTTCTAAACCAAAAGCTTCTTTTTCACTCATTATTTGAAATGAATGATTGGATGCTATTTTATATTTTAAGTCAGGATATTTAATATAAAACATTGAGTCATGTGGCGCTCTAAAAGTAAGTTCATCATGATTAAGCTCATATTCTATATCATAAGAATACTCATTCACTCCCATTAATATTTGATTTGAAATAATGATTTCATAGCTCTTTCTTGATTTTGAATAGAATCGTAGTGCCTGATGATTATCATCAATATCAACAAATACATCAACAACCAAAACATCGTGATTCATCTTGTAATACCATCTCGTGGATGACCCACCCATTTCATAATAACTAGGTAGTCCTAAGAGTTGATATGTACCATCTACTTTTACATAAATTCTAGTTCCAGATATTTTATGAAGGTTTAAAGGATTTCTTAAATCACCTAATAGTTTGTTAAATGAGGTGTTACCTAAAACAAGATGTGAGTTGAATATACCAAACATCCAGTTCGTCGTTGCCATTACATTTTCAGTGACATGCTTTAAATCTCCATGAATCATTAAATGTCCATGTGGTCTTTCCACCAAAAGTTCTTTTTCTTTTAAAACGATGTGATGATGGTGATTGCTAAAAAAGGAGAGATAGGTATCACCTTTTTTTTCGACATGATGCATCTCTTCAAATAAGCCCTCAACTTCTTTGTTTGATAAATGTAAACCGGATAGTACTTGACTTGAATCTAAAAGATTTTTCTTTTTAGAAACGAAATCTTTTTGAATCCAAGAGATATCTTCATGAATTGGTTTCACATTAAATAGTAACGCGTTCGTGTCAATACTTTTTGGAACGTATAGACCGTAAAAACTAACGCGCTCCATGTTTTTTCCTAATTTTATTTTTTCGCTTTGTAAAGCCATATAACTAAACTCATATTGATAGATCTTTGAAGGTAATTTTTCTTCTTTTAAAACTTCAGGAACACCAGTTTCTTTATAAGACATATTGAAAAACTGGAAACCATCTGTAGAGTAACTAACATTTTTTGTATGCGTCCCAAGTTGTAGGTATTGTGCTCTGCCTTGGTTTTGTCTAGCAGATAAGATGTAACCATTTTCTCCCATGTTCGACTTATAGTCTATATATTGAACTGTGTAAGGCTCAGATGATAGCACACTTGCTTTCGCTGCAATTGCTACATCTTGACCATAGAACAGATCAACTTCTACCGATTCATTAGACTTTAATAAAACATCAAAATTCCATTCAAAACCCTTTACAGAAAGAATGACTTGATATTCGATGTTTAAGAACTGACCATGATAAACTGCATAGTTATCAAAGAGTTCAAATGAGCTTGGACTATTCGTACCAATCAGTTTTGTAGACCTTAGTCCATTGGAAGTCATTACACGTAGATAAAGATTCATTAAGGTTCCATCAACAATATTTCCCTTAACTAAATTGATTTGATTTTCTTGGTAAGTAATATCATGAATATCTCCCGACTCGAGAAAAGAAAACGTTAAGCCTTCACCTATTATTTCTTTGGTGATGATTCTATTTTTTAAAATCATTGACTTCCTCCTTCTTTAATATGATATCTAGTGATGTTAATTCAATTGATGATGACCCAACCATCAATTGGAATCTTCCTGGTTCTATAACTTCATTTCCTTGGTCATCAAGATAGCTTAATAAAGATTTATTGATGACAAACTCAACAACTCTCCTTTGATGAGGAGCGAACCAAATCTTTTGAAAGCCTTTAAGTTCTTTTACTGGTCTTGAGATTGTAGCTACGTAATCTCTAATATATAACTGAACAGTTTCAAATCCACCTATTTCAGTTTCGTTTTGAACATCGATAAAAAGAGATATTTCTTCATTTAAAGACATCTCAAATTGAGATAATCTTAAATTTTGATAACTAAATTTAGAATACGAAAGTCCAAAACCAAATGGAAATAATGGAGTATTGAGTTCATCTAAATAGTAACTGACGTATTCATTTCGATCTCCCTCAATTTTTGGTCTACCTGTATTTAAGTGATTATAATAGATTGGAATTTGTCCGACATGTCTTGGATAGCTCATGGTAATCTTACCGCTTGGATTGATTACACCAGTTAAAATATCTGCAATCGCGTCATTTGCCATACTACCTAAATAATAGACATCTAAAATAGCTTTAGCATCCATAATATTACTTAAATCAAATGGTCTTCCATGATAAAGAAGGACAATTGAATCTAATCCAGCTTGTCTAAAAAATTCTACAAATTCTTCTTGATTTCTAGGTAGTTTAATATCGACTTTAGAATGTGCCTCGCCACTCTCTCTTTCATTTTCACCAAGAGCGAGTATAACTGCATCCACATTTTTTAATTCGATTAAATCTTCTTTCGTTAAATCCTCTACTCTAACAACTTGTTTAACAAAAGTCATTGATATATTTTTTTCTAATAATGTTTCTTTTAAGGTATGGTTTAGCTCATTTTTACCATGCCATGACCATGGACCGTTTGTATTTCTAGTTTCTGCGTAAGGACCAATTAGTGCGTATTTTTTATGTGTTGATAATGGTAATAAATTTTCATTTTTAAGCAGCACTACGGATTCATGAGCTACTTTTTTAGATATTTCTAAATGATCATTTGAACGAACTAGTGTAGATTCAAGCTCAACACTCGCTCCTTTGTAAGGATTATCAAATAATCCGATTTCTTCTTTTAGCTTTAATACTCTAAGTACTGCTTCATCTAGCAACTTAATGTCAACTTCATGATTTTCAATTAATTTCTTTAAGTAATTGATATAACAAGTCGATGCCATTTCAATATCAAGACCTGCAATAATTCCTTTTAAAGCTGCTTCTTCATCATTTTCTGCATTTCCATGAGGTACGACTTGATGAAGTGAATCATAATCTGTGATTGTTAAGCCATCAAACTTCCATAAATCTCTTAAAACACCTCTTAAAAGGTGTTTATTGATGGTTGCAGGTATGCCATCAAGTACATTAAATGATGTCATGATTAATTTAGCACCAGCATCAATAGCAGCTTTATATCCTTTTAAGTAATAATTATGCAGACTTAATCTAGACACATCGACAGTATTGTAATCTCTTCCACCTTCTGCTGCACCATATGCAGCGAAATGCTTCACGCATGAAGCTACATTTCCATCTTGACTTATGTCATCTTGCTGATAGCCTTTCACCATTTCTTTCGTAAATAGTGCATTTAAATAAGGATCTTCTCCAAATCCTTCAACAACTCTACCCCATCTAGGATCTCTAGATAAATCTGCCATCGGAGAAAATGTGACGTGGATACCCGCAGTAGACGCTTCTATTGCAGAAACTCTCGCCATATCAAATGCGAGTTTTGGATTCCATGATGTAGATAATGCCAATGGCACAGGGAATATCGTTTCATATCCATGAATAATATCAGCCATGAAGACAAGTGGTATTTGATGTGTACTTTTTCGTAAATATTTTTCTTGAACAGAAATCATTTCTGCTGCATTATGAATACCTAAAACAGATCCTGCAGAAAAAACTTTCTTTTCTGTTAACCCTAATTCTTTCAGATGTCCAAAAACCTCAACTTCTATATCTCTAATGAAATGAAAAGGAGAAAGTTGCAGCAACTGTCCAATTTTTTCTTCGATGGTTAATTTTTTAAGTAATAAGTTGATATCCATGAATATCCCTCTTTTCTAGTTGTTTAAAGATTTAGCAAGACTCCCTATAAATGACTGATCCTTTTGGATGTCCTATATTTCTAATTTTGTTGTTTTGGAGAATGTCAAGAATTGCACCTGCAACCTCTTTACCCCACAAGACGTGGTCAATGCCTATCGTCGTTAATTTAGGGGTTATATACTCCCCTAAATAAATATTATCAAATCCTGCAATTGCGATATCTTCAGGCACTCTAATGTTTTCTTCACGTAGTGCCTGCATCAATCCGATTGCAGATTCATCATTTGCACAGTAAATAAATCTAGGTCTATTTTTACTTTGTATTAAGTCTTTTCCAACTTGATACCCGCCTTGAATAGTGAAGTCACAATCAAAATGTTGATGTGTACCAATATTTCCATCCTTTAATGCAGCAACAAACCCGTCATAACGGTGATTATTGTTAAATGCCACCTTAGGTCCTGATACATAACCAAAGTCTTTATAGCCCTTTTTAATCATCTCTTTGATGAAGTGATAAACTAGTCCTTCATTATCTATTAATGAGGAATAAATGTTTTTCCCGTCAAGCTTGCGATCTAAGACATATAAAGGTAGTCCATAATTTGCATAATTGATTAAGACATCATCTAAAAGTTCATTATCAAAGATAATCGCACCATCCACTTGACGTTCTTTTAAGAGGTTAGCTGAGGATTTACCTGAGCTAACGACGATATTGAAGTTATTTTCTTGAAGCTTTTGACGAATACCTTCTAAGACATCACTAAAGATAGGTCCTGCAAACCCGTAAATAAAGACACCAATACTACCCGTTCTTTTCGTTTTTAAATTTCTAGCGATTCCATTTGGATAATATTTTAGTGTTTCTGCAGCCTCTAGTATCCTTTTTTTCGTATCTGGATGAACATTGGGAAGGTTATTTAAGGCGTAGGATGCAGTTGAGATTGAAACTCCTGCTAGTTTAGCAACATCTTTGATAGTTGGCATTATTTTTCTCCTATTCTTAGAATACATGCATAATATGGCGGAATATCCATTTGGTTGTTGATTTCAACTGAGTCATCATTTGAAATCAATAAACTGATTATTTTTCCTGGAATTTCAATATGCATTTTTTCTTCACTAAATGATCCGATGATAAGTAGTTGATCATTTTCGTTTTTTCGATAATATGCGAAAATTTTCTTATTTTCTTTCATAAAGGGAATAAACTCTCCATCAAGAAATACTTGATGACTCTTTCTTATCTGAAACAGCTTTTTAAAATAGAAATACACTCCTTGGTGATTCGATAAATCATTTTTAGCATTAATATCTTTATAGTTAGGATTTACATCTAACCAAGGATTTCCTTTAGAAAATCCAGCATTTTTTGAATCATCCCATTGAAATGGAGTTCTTGAATTATCTCTACCTTTGGCATAGATGGATTCCATCACTTGTTCATGTGGAATTCCTTGATTGGTTAATATTTGATAAATGTTTTTCGTTTCAATATCCTTATACTTTTCGATATGATCAAATTTTACACCAGTCATTCCGATTTCTTCGCCTTGATAGACATATGGAGTTCCTTGCATACCATATAAAATGGTAGCTAACATTTTAGAACTCATCACTCTAAAGTTTACGTTTCCATATCTAGAAATTGCTCTAGGTTGATCGTGATTTGCTAGAAATAGTGAATTCCATCCATCTTTATACATCACATTTTGTAATCTTTCAAAAACGTTTTTAAACTCAATTAAATCTAGTTTTTTTAATGCCCATTTCCCTTTACCTGGAACTTCATCTAAGCTGATATGAGAAAACTGAAAAATCATATCGAGTAAGGGTTTCTCTCCAGAGGTGATCGATGCTGCTCTTTCTAAGGACAGTCCAGGCATTTCACCAACGGTCATGATATCTCTTCCTTTAAAGCACTCGTCATATAGCTCTTGAAGTCTTTGATTTAAATGTGGTCCATCAGATAATATTTTTCGATCAATATCTTTACCAATTAAATCTATAACATCTAATCTAAATCCATCAATACCCATATCCAACCAGAAATTTACAATCTTATAAATATTTTTACGAAGGATTGGATGATCCCAATTTAAATCTGGTTGTTTTTTTGAGAATAGGTGAAAGTAATAAGAATTGGTTTGTGCATCATATTCCCAAGCTGATCCTCCAAAAACAGATCCAATATCAGAAGGTTCATCTCTCCAAACATAGAAGTCACGATATGGATTATCCTTTGACTTCTTCGATTCAAGAAACCAATGATGTTCATCTGATGTATGATTAACAACTAAATCCATAATCAGTCTCATACCCATTTGATGCGTTTGTTCTATTAAATGCTTCATATCTTTCATGGTTCCAAAGATTGGATCAATTTCAAGATAGTTTTTAATATCATAACCATTATCATCCATTGGTGACTCATAAACAGGAGATAACCATATAACATCGACACCCAAATTTTTAAGATAGCTAAGTTTACTAGTAATACCTTTTAAATCACCAATACCATCACCATTAGCATCCATGAAGGATAGTGGGTAGATCTGATAGACGACAGCATTTTTCCACCATTTTATTTCTTTTTCCATCCGAGAACCTCCATCCCTTCAATAATGATAGGATGACTCATAAATGCGTCATGAACATCTTGAAATAAATATGCATTCACCATTAACAACTCTAAACCTTTATTAATTGAAAAATATCTCTTCGATACCCATGGTGTATGTTCTTCAAAGTTAAATGCGTCATAAAACCCGTATTTACCCCATAAATGATCTATTTTTCTCATTTCATGTATTGCTGGTATCGATAGTTCTGGTGTAAAAATTATGGATCCTATAGGACCAAATGGGGCGATTGTTCCATCTGTATCTAAGCGGTTCATCGTGTTTGGTAGCCCACCATAAACTCTATAACCTATTGGTGTGTCTGATGCAGTAAATCCAAAGAAATACTTTGAAAATGTTTTAAATTTATCTTGATAATCAATTGCACATGCTTGATGTGCATAGGTAGCTATCCTTGCATTTTCATACCATGAGACATGATCCTCATCTTGAATGCCCTTTAAATTTAACCATGCTAGCGGAAATTGATAAACAAATAATGAATTTCCTGGGGTATAAATATATTCAAACTCTTTGTAATTCCCCTTAACTCTCAAAAATCCATTATACAAATCTTTTGCTAGATGTTTATATTTAGATCCAGCAACCATGACATACATCATGAGTTGTTCTGCAAACATATCCCATTGGTGGATAAACCCAGGTCTTTTTTCAACATAATCTCCACCACGATCGGGATTATAAGACATATGAAGTACAGACTTCCCTTGATAATCATGTGTAAAAATCTCCCAATTGATTCGGTTCATAATGATGTTTGTTATTTCACTAATCTTTTGATCTTTAAAAAATGAATCAACAGCAAGTACCCCACATAAACATAATGCAGTATCTATAGTAGAAAATTCGGTCTTAACGACTCTTTTACCTGTTTTAAAGTCAAGAAAGTGTGCGAAAAAACCAAACTCATGCATGATATTGTCTCTTAAAGTCTTTAAAGTACAATATGCCTTATGGTAAGCTTCTTCATAAGATAAATAATCATGTTTCACACCAATGATAAGTGATGATAACATAAATCCAGTAGATGCAATCGAAGCTTTCTCTAAATTCATCGAGTGATCTAATGTTAAACCATATCCTTTTGAATTTGCATCAAAGTTAGTAAAATCTTTAAAAAAATCATATGCTGTTTTTTGAATTTCAAGTAATACGCTGTTGTCCACAATTCACCTCATTGAAACGTTTCGATATACACTATAATTGTATATGAAATAATCTAAAAACTCAATTCAAATCTACTCTACTGGTGTGAAATCTAACGCATTTAAGCCATCAATGATATAAGGCACTTCCATGTAGATCTTCCATATCATTTCAGATAGATAATTTTCAATCATTAAAATGGATATTCCTTTATCGATTCCTATAATATCATTGGCAAACCATCCATTGGTGGAATGCGTTAAATTATAAGCTCCCTTGAAACCATAGATACTCCAAAAACGTTCATAGGTTCTATAATTTTCAATTGCACGAATCGCTTCTTCTGGTCTAAATACGATAGACCCTATCGCACCGTATGCTGGTACAGTTCCATCGACTACATGTGCATTTCCCATCGATGGACCTGATCCATAAGGTCCCACATATCCACTAGGTCCATCACTTGCTGACATTCCCCATGAATCTTCATGAATACCTATATAAGTTGCTGTTTGTGTTTTTGCATAAGATATCGCTGCATCTACAGCGTCTTGACTGTTTTTGAACCATGAATATCCTTGTTGGTCATTAACTTTTGCAAAGTCTACCCATGCATGTGAATATTGATAAGTAAATAACGAACCTGTCCAAGTCATATAAAACGAATCATAGTCTTCAGCTGAACCTGATTTTACACTATTGAATTTCATTAATGAATATGCACCTTTACCAACTGGATGCGTTGGTGAACCTGCAGCCAATACGTAGATCATCAATTGTTCACCGTAGTGATCCCAATATCCTTCAAATCCAGATTCAGGACGGTAACCCATATAAAACATGTTATTGACACCATCAAAATACCAATCCCATTCAATGTCTTCATAAAGTTGATAAGCAAGTTTTTCAACACGCCCGCCGAAATATCTACCAACAGTTAATGCACCGTTGATAAAAATCGCTGAATCGATGATGGATACTTCAGAATTCCATTCTCTGATCCCGGTTTGCATATTGACAAAGTGATACCAGAAGCCATTCGTTCTTTGCATATTTTGAAAAGTGACTAAGGTGTAATATGCTCTTTCTTCACCTTCGGCTCTCGTGATAAATTCATTTTCTATACCACTAGGAATCGCGGATAAACCGTATCCAACGGATGCGATTGAAGAAACTCCTCCAGGGTTTCCTGTAAATGTATTGAAACGATCAGGAATTAAACCATATCCGCTAGACGTCAAATCATCATTTGCGAGTTCCCAGAAAAAGTTAAATCCGAGTTCTAGTTCATCTAGTACAACCTGTGGAACATCTTCTCTAACAGATGTACGATATAGTGTCGTATTTTCTGGTGGAGTTGTGGGGATAACTGTTTCTATTGGTTCTGTAGGAACTACTGTAGGATCTGCTACACATGAAGCGAAACCAAATCCAAATAAGATAATTAGTAATATCAATATATATTTTTTCATTTTTTACTCTCCTGTAACACCGGTTTTTTCAACACCTTCAACAAACCATCTTTGGATGGTGAAATAAACAATAACCATCGGTAAGATAATGAGAAGGGTTGCTGCTAATCTAACACCTTCATTAATTCTTAGTAATTCATCTGATGAATAAAGCTGTGTATATTCTGAAACAAAGTTTGCGAGTCTCAATTGAAGATTTGGATATGCTGAGCCTAAGAATAATGAAGCGATATAGGTTTCATTCCAATACCATACAAGACCAAATAAAAATGATGTAATAAATGCAGGGACTGCAAGCGGTACTCCGATTCTAAAGAATATGTAATAAGGTCCTGCACCATCAATTTCTGCTGCTTCATTGATACTTTGAGGAATCATTCTAAAGAATTGATAGAATATTAAGATGAAGATTGCAGAATTCACACCTTGACCAAAGATTGATGGCAAAATGATTGATAATGGTTTTTCAAGTAACCCAAATTCAAAGAACATGACGTATCTTGGAATCATGTAAACTTGAACTGGAATAATAAATGTCATTAAGACTAAGACTAACCACATTTTTTTAAACTTGAAGTTAAATTTTGCGAATCCATAACCTATTAAAGCAGTAACAGCTGTTTGAATTAATGCTGGAAGTAATGTTACGACTAAACTCTTACCTAAGGTTGGAAAGAATCTTAAGACTCTAAATGCTCTTTCATAGTTTCCAAAATAGATTGATGTTGGAACCCAATTGACCATTGGGTTGACAATATCAGATTGGCTCTTTAATGAATTGGAAAGCATATAAAGCATTGGATAAATGTATAAAAATCCAATAGCTATCAAAAGTATGTAAATGATGATCTTAGCTAAAGTTGAGTTCGTACCATTCGTACCCAATATAAATCTTTTCACTCTTGACTTGATGTTCTTTTGATAATCTTTCATTTTCTCTTTCCCCCTTCTTTAACAGTTTTGGGGATAAAGATGAGTGCGACTAACCCAATCATTAACATCACGATAATGAAATAGACCCATGCCATGGCGGATGCCATACCGTATCCTGTATTGATATTAAACATATTGGATTTTATGCTTATAATGACAGCATTTTCACTAAATGTTGATAATAAGACAATGGTGTAAATCACATTGATAAATACCAAAGTAGATAGTGAAGGTAGAGTTATCTTCCAAAATGATTCCCAAGGTCCTGCTCCATCGACTCTAGCTGCTTCATAGATCTGACGATCTACTTTTTGAAGTCCCGCTAAAAAGATTAAAATCTGAACACCTGAAAACCAGAAAATGATAATAATCTCTGAGAATACACTAATAATCGGTGCTGCTAATCCTGGATTTAACGTATTTTCGATAATCGTAATGAAACCATAGCTTTCAAAAATTGCTGCACCACCAGCACCTTGAGTGATTAACTCATTAATGACCGGTCCACTAGAAATAATAACTGGCAAGAAAAATATCGATCTAAACATTCCTCTACCCTTAAGTGGTTGATTGAGTAAAACTGCAATCAACACAGAGAAAACGATAATAATTGGAACTTGAAAGACGATTTCCTTAAGAAATGAGATAAGTGCTTCAATAAATTGGAATCCTTCTTCAATTTGGAAAATGTTCTTAAAGTTTTCAAACCAGTGGAATGAAACATCAATACCACTACCTAATATTTTAACTTCAGACATTGAATAGATTAACGAGGAGATAAAAGGATAAAACATAAAAACAAAGAACCCGACTATCCAAATGCCGATAAATGAATAACCGATTAAGTTTTCGCGGAGTGCTCTTGTCATCTTTTTCTTCTTCATCTTCATCCTCCTAACGGTACGTTAAAGTAATTTATTTCATAGTTCTTAGGTTCTATGGTTAGACTACCTTGAATATAAGTTGTTTCTCTATAATTGACATAAATTTCAATACCATTATCATAGGTGATCTTAATCACACCATTAGCAATCACTTCACGATCTTCAATTCTCGAACCAATTACATGAGAAAGCGCACCATCAACAAATTCATGATAGGTTAATATAGACTTCTTAATATCATCATATTTAGATGAATAAATCGATTCCAATCCAGTATCTTGAAGTTCCTTAGATGATTCTTTCGTCACGACGAATGATGGGTATACACCAAAATCTATTAATCTTAAGAGTTCATCTCTTGCATAAGGATAAAAGTTCGCGTGCGGACCAAATAGTTCGATCGATCCACTTAAAACAATCGACAAAAATGGAACTGTATCATCAAAAGTAATGTATTGAGATGAATACATTGGGAAATCATAATATAAATCAATAGAATTCCATAAATATGAATTGACATCATAAAGCGCTATCTCTTTTTCAACACTTGATAATAACTCTTGATACATTAAAATAGCTTCCAGAAGGTATTTTTGATTTCCAAAGTCATCATACAAAAGACTTCCCATGGATTCTATCGCGAAGCCATCAATTGGTTTATCTGATAACTTTTCAATACTATCATTCATAATACTTCTAACTGCGTGATATTCAAGTAAGTATTTCGTATCGGTTCCAGATAGATAAGTATATAATTGATCATTAATCTTTTTCGCTAAATCAAAGTATTGATTATAACCAGCAGATTGATTGCTAGCCTTCATATATTCTGTAACGAAATATAAGCTATCAAGCGCTTCTTGAAGAGACGCTAAGTCGTCATTAGACCCTAATCTTCTAGATATATTTTCATACTGTGGTGCTGACCATGTCACACCACGCTTCGTGAAGCCACTAAAATTACCAATAATATAATCAATTCCATTTTCTTTTAAATCTAGGGTGATCTCTCTAAATTCATTAAAAGTCGTCATTACCGTTGTTTGATTAAAGAGTAACCCTTTATTCTTTTCGATACCTATCGCGTCTAATCTTAAAGGAATTGAGTCATGTGAGCTTTGATAAGCTTCTAGTTCAAGATAATCACGGTAAGTTTTTGCCATACCAACATAATTTGCATGCTCATTTTCTAAAAGTGTATATTCGATTTTAATATCGATTGGATTACTAAATGATTGTAATAGTGAAATGGTGTTTCCAACTTTATCGATTGGTTGACGATATGTCTTTCTATAGACAAATTCAGAGAATACAGTCGTAAAACCTCTCGTTCTTGCAGGAAAATATAGGTTAATCATCGCGTACTCTGAACCGCTTGTAATATTCGCGAGTACTGCGTTTTGATTCACTCCATGAACAAACCCAAAGACAGGAGCGTATATTTTCGTACCTCCACTTAAGAAATTATTCATATTAGGCTCTAAATTATAACCAATATTACGATCATAAATTTCTTTTTGATAATTGGTTGAAATTAGAGGATCCGTTAATTTATAATCGACTAAAGCTCCTATACCGTCAGGTAAGAATACATAGCCTGGTATTTGATTTTCTAGTACTGCACCAAAATATGGATAGACTTTAATCGATGATATTTTATATGCTCCACTTTCGTTAATCTCTTCATAAGGAATTTCTACCTTAATCGAATCCAGTCCAAATGTTACATATAAACCAATTTGAATACCTGATCTACCAAAGGTTATGGTTGAATGGAATCCATTGGTGATTAAGGTCGTTTCGATTTCTGTATTATCTTCAAAAAGGTTTTCTTCAGTTAATGCGAAACTAGCGACTCCTGTATTAAAGGACTCTAAAATAATAGCTGTTCTAGCACGTCTTTTAAATGTGTTTGGTAAACCTTCTAAATCTGTATTAATGGTAGATGACCAAATATATCCATTATCATTAACAACTTGAAAAGCGAGCGATTCAGGATCTAAATAAACTGTCCCGTAAATCGTTTCGATTTCTATTGGTTCTTCAAAGAAATCTTGTTGGTTCACTGCGATATCACTTGATTTCATGTGAGAATACTTATTTGAATCAACAAGTGGAATTATTTCATCAAAATTAGGAATGGAATCTATCTGATTATTTTCAGGAGCTAAGAAAGCATTTACACCAAAACCTATTGAAACAAACATCAAGATGATGATTAATCCACGCTTAAAGAATATAGGCTTAAACACGATAGATCACCTCCTTGATAATCGATAAAATAAATTCAATTAATTGTCCAATGAATGAATATATGAGTAAACCGATTAAGATTAAAATAAACATACCAAAGATAATAATCAAAATATTTTTAATCGTTTCCATGAGTGTGTAATTATGGACCCATTTAATGGATAAGAAAATCAAGATAAGCGTCCACCATAAAATGATTTGATGGTAAAAATCAAAAATGAAAGTCTCATTGTATGTCAAATAATTGGAAAGGAAAGTCATCGGTAAAGTAAACACGATAAATGGTGCGAGAATATATGATGTTGATATAAATACATCCTTAAATCTACCTTCACCATCATTTAAAGTTGATATTAAGTAGTTGACCAAGACATAAAGTGAAAAGAACGAGATCACTGTGATCAATTGAACAACAACACTATTTAGATTAGATGTTCTAAATAAGAAACCTGTCGCGTAAATATTAACTAAATAAACAATGATAAAGAGCCCGTAAACAATAAGCCCGGATGCATAACTCGCTTCATTCATCCTTTTAATTCCATAAAACATATCATTAGGTCTTTTGATGACGTTTAGGCTATACGTCACTTCTTTAATCAATTTCTTATTTAAGATATATTCCTTCTTCTCGATATATTTCGGATAAACCATTGATTTTCTAAAGACCGATAGTCCAATTTTTAAGAATAGGTATAACCCAAATAATACAATCGCGAATGTTGGTAGATTTTGTTGAATAGAAACATTTCTTATTTCCCAAAACGCATTTGAATATCCTAAATAATCTCTCGCGTCATAAAATTCAGATAAAGCCTCGTCATAAGCTCCTTCTTTCATTAACGCTGCACCTAATGCTGAATGTGCTAACGCAAACGAAGAGTTTTGACGAATGATTTCTTCCCATATTGGCTTAGATTCAACATATTTACCGTCATTATAAAGGGTTACTGCTTCATGAACTAAATCAACAAATACTGTTCTTTGGTAAACATGAATTGAATTGTATCCACGGTCTAATATATATAAATTACCTGAGTTATCGGTTACAATCCCCTTAGGATTAGAGGTGAGTCCAAGCGTTTGAGTGAGTGCATTATCCTTCGTATTGAAATAGAAAAGCATATTTCCATTTGAATCATATTCATAAACATCACCGTTGTCTGATGTTAAATAAATATAGGATTCATTGTTCATCCAAATATCCGATAAAACTTGAGTTGGATATACTGTTGTAGGTAAAAGTGTATTGACTCCAGATATATTGAGTCTCTTAAATGTTTCATTCACATTGACATTTGTTGATAAAATAGCACCTTTTTGACCTAACGCGATATTGGTAGGTGATGCAGGAAGACTTGATGCTAAATCAGGATCTTGAACAAAGAAGTTATATAAGATTCTTCTTAATGAAAGTGTTACTGTATTGATTCCTAAATATCCTACAAATTCTCCAGCGTAATTCATTTGAATGACGCCAGATGTCGAGCCTTCACCAACAATATAAATCGAATCACTTGAGTCAACCGCGACCTTAATAGGGACGAAATCATTTTTCTGACCGTAAATTGGAGAGGTTGGTTTCACGATGGTTTGAACAATGGTTTCTGTTAATAAATCAATTTTATATACTTCTTTGGATAACTTATCTGCGACATATAGAAAATCATCTTTAACAAATACACCTGTTGGTTGTTGAAAAACGGGTAATTCGATTAAGCTGATTAACTCTCCAGATATAGAAGAAACAACAATTCTTTTATTTCCTGTATCTGCTATATAAAATAAATTGTCATAAAAATAGATATCTTCAGGAAATGATAGACCTAAATCACGACCAAAATTACCAACAGGAATATAAGCTGCTTGCGTCGGTATCAGTCTTTTCGATGAATTGAGTGTGTAGGTTTGATAAGGAATGCCATAATTCGATAAACTTGAGGCTTCTGCTTGATGAAAACCAAGTGACAATATGAAAGTCATTAAAATGATGGTCAATAGAAATAGTTTTTTCATATGACTCACCTACTTTATACCCGAATTGACCATCGTTGACATAACCTTACTTTGAAGGAATATGAAGATAATCAAGTTCGGTAAGAACATAATTAGAGATGCTACTGCACTCATACCAGCTCCTGCAACAACGTTGGAGGAGGCTGAAAGTGTCTGCATATAATACGCAAATGTTTTTAAACTATCGGTATTGACGTAGGTTGCTGATATACCTGCATCATTCCAAACCATTTGGAAGGATAGAATCGCGATGGTCGCGATTGCAGGCTTAATTAATGGAAGTATAATCTTCCAGTAAATCATAATACTTGATGCTCCATCTATTTTAGCAGCATCTAGTAATTCATTTGGAATTTGGTCGATAAATTGTTTGACTAGAAATAAACCAACCGGTATCGCGATGACTGGAATAATGTGAACCATAAAATTATCGATTAGACCAAGCTGTTCAATGATGATATATCTTGGAATAATAACTGCTGTACCAACAAACATCATTGCTAAGGTATTGATTTGTGAGATGACTCCTTTGATATGGAATTTTAATTTAGATAACGCATAACCAGTTATGGTTGCTAAAAAAATTGATAGAAAGACAACGACTGCTGTAATTAAAATACTATTGAAAAGATATCTTGTGACAGGAATACCTGTAGTCGTCGCTGTTTCAAATAATTCGAACATATTGTCTAATGTTGGTCTTCTAACGAAGAATCTTGGTGGGTATTCAATCAATTCATCAAATGGCTTAAATGCGTGATTAAAAATATATAAAAGTGGCATTAACATAAATGTAGCGATAGGAAGTACCATCAATAAAAATGGCATTTGTCCCCAACCAAAGCGAGTAGGATTAATTTTGATGGCTCTAAAATTTCTTATTTTTCTCATCATATTCCCCCTAATCTCTTTCCCCGAAGAATCTCCATGATAATCTACTGAAGAAATAAATAATCAGTAAAAGAACTAGAGATAATGCGGCAGCATAACCCATGTCATAACGAATAAATCCGTAATCTTCAATGTGGTTTACAATTAAGGATCCTGCATAGTTTGGTGTTGGATTGGACCCTGACAAGGAAACACCTAATGCACCAGCACTAAATGTACCTACAATGGCCATGACTGCACCAAATAGCATTTGGGGCTTCATGGCAGGTATAGTTATATAAATAACTTCTTGGAATCTTGAATTTAATCCGTCAATATAAGCAGCTTCATAAAGCTCTTGATCGACATTGAGAATACCTGCAAGCATCGCTAAGAATCCAATACCCATAGACCCCCATAACGCGACAACTAACATAATGGTAAATAAATATTGAGGTGATTGTAAGAACGCGATAGGTTCTACAATCATTCCTAATTCTAGTAACATATAGTTTAGATAACCAGATTCATCACCTGCAAAAAATACACGCCAAACGACTGTCATGGTAACACCCGCTGTCAGTGATGGAGAGTATAAAACGATAGCTAATACTGTTCTTAGTTTATGGGGTAATTGAGCTAAAGCCCACGCCATAACAAATGATAAGATATATCCACCAGGACCTACAATGACTGCGAATTTAATCGTGTTCGGTAAGATATATTTCATAAATTCTTCGTCACTCGTTAACAAATAAATATAATTATTAAAACCAGTAAAGGTTGGAAATGAGACCATATCAAAGGTCGTAAATGATAGTATTATCGCCAACGCGATTGGGATAACAATGAACGCTAGAAATAAGATGATATACGGCAATGTGAAAAGATAAGCGGCTTTATCATCATTTTTAAACTGCTTTTTTTCCAACTCTATAAACTTTTTAAATCTTAATTTTAAGGACTCTATTCTACTCATCATACCACCTCAAGATTTCTTCAACTGTAGGTAGATTGAACGGTTTTAAGACATTTCCTCTACTATCTAGATAGCCAAACTCAACCATCTTTCTAGCAAGCTCACGATCAATCTTGATGAGTGCATCACTCACGGTGCTTCTTAAATTGGCATCATTGTAGACAACACTATTCCAAGTGTTACTGATTTCTCTTTCTACGATATAACTACCAGGAATTTTAGGTACTTCCTTTAAATGTGTCCATTGTTCTAATATGATATCTTGATGTGCTCTATTTAAACTTAACGATTCAAAAGCTTCAAGATTCGCTGTATTCCATATATATCTTGTTCCTAATGTATTTAATAAAGTATTCGAAAATAACACTTGAGTTTCTGTAGACATCCACCAACTGATAAACTCCCAAGCTTCTTCTTTCTTATCTGATTTTTCAAAGATGATAGACGCTTGTTGTGCTCCACCCATTGAGCGGTTGATAACAGTTTCCATCATATTGGTTTCCTCATTCATTTTTTCATGAGGAATACCAGGAACAAGTGCGATATCCCATAAACCACTAATATCACTTGCTGCATTGGTTAACTGCAAGTACATACCAAAATCACCAATACCAATTGGAATATCTCCATATCTAAAACTGTTAAAGAAACTTGGCACTTGGTAAGGCATGCTATATTCACGATATAAATCTGTCATAAAGGATAATGCTTGAACCGTATTTTCATCATCAATTGCAGCTCCAAAGCCATCATCTGCGTATATTTTACCTTCAAATTGATAGATTAAAGGTGCTGTTGAGTCAAAAGATTTTAAAGCAGATGATGAAGATAGTGGAATATAAAAACTCATACCGTAACGTCTAAGTACTGGCAACATATCTAAAACATCTTGCCAAGTGTTTGGTACTTCTAAGTCTAGCTGATCTAGTATATCTTTTCTATAGAATAAGACAAAGAAGTTTTCAGTTTCTGGTAGACCGTATAACTTATTGTCAAAAGTCATCGGAATCAGTTGTTCTGGATTGAACACAGATATCGTTTGACTAAAACCATTAGCTTGACTCATGTCATATAGCATGCCACGCATGCCATATTCATTTGGAATCCATGCAGAAATACCTAAAGCAGCATCTGGTTGTTGGTCTGCTGAATTAGCAAGTAGTAATTTTGAATCATCATTAATTAATGAAATTTTTACTTTAATACCTGTTTGATTGGTAAATTGATCATCGGTTATCTTTTGAATCAAGTCAACATATTGTCTAGAACGATTTACCCAAATTTCTAATTCATCTGGATCTGCTTTTTCTGAATAAGACTGATCCACGAATGATAGGAAAAAGCGAGAAATTGAAACACTTAAGCTTTTGAATAAATTTGGATTTGCATTTGGTAGATCATCTAAATCAGAATGGATAAAAATCGCGTCTAATATTAAAGGTTGTTTGATGATATTGTCAAATTGATTAGATATCAGTTGTACAGCACTAGAAGAACCTGTTGATAATAAAGTTAATCTTCTAGGCAACTCATTGATATCACTTTGAATTGTTACAATCTTTTGTTTTGCTGCTTCTATATCTCTAACAATTTGTGCAGTTCGATTGAAACCATATAATGCTCTAATCACGTCTTTAACTTCATCAAGTTCTTCGATCCATCTTGCTAAATCATCATTTAAACTAGGAAAATAATCGAGCATTTCCCAATCAATACCACGGTCTGTATTATTTCTAGTCAGCTTTGTAACATCTAAACCGAGTGCACTCATTTCAGAAGTGATCATTCTTAATTTTTCTAGTGTAGATGAAAATAAAGAACTATCGACTTCTAAAGTGATTTCATCACCTGGTTCTAAATAAACCTTGATCTTTTCTTGATCAATTGTCATCAATGTCGCGTTTTGCCAATTTCTATCATAGGAAATTGGTAAATGCTTCGCTTCCTCAAAAGGAATTTCACCATTGATATAAAGTGTTCGATAGGATGTAGCATTTTGTCTTAACATTTGAGCGCGAAGCGTAATGTAATACCATCCTGAATTTTCGATATCTACTACCCAAGTCACTGCATCTCCACCATTATCATAAGAATCAGTACCCAAGACGTTTAATTTCAATTTGGTCATAGAAAAAGGCTCAACCAAAGGATCTCTACTTGTTCCTCTAGCGATTGTAGATGAGTTTTTATAAATATTTTCTTCTGCTTCAATTCGAATAAATTCATTTGAAACTGGTTCATTGTAACTAGAAATATATTCATTATAGGTTATGTAGTTTTTCTTTGTTTCTACACGAACCTCTTTAAGCATCAAGCTTCCTGATATCTTTTCAATCTCAATGGTATTATTACCCTCTTCGAGATAGAAACCTAATCCTTCTTGATACAGTTTTCTTGTATCTCTAATTAAGACATCTTGATAGATATCAACTGTCTCTTGAGCGATACTTACATCGTTGCCATAACGATCAGTCCCTAAATCTGTTGCTGATTCTCGCCAAAGTGTAGGTAGTGTTATTTGTGATGCCTCATAATAAGGGGATTCTTCTGCTCCATTCAGCTTTACTGCTAATCCAATTGGAATATGGGTATTTGATAGTGATTTATAATTTAAATGTATGTAATAAAGTCCAGCATTGTCAATATTTAAATTGATAAAAATACTAGAATCCTCGACCCATTCAAAATTCATTTGGTCACTTTCAAGCTCCTCGTTATCAGGCAATACAAAATCCACTGCTTGTATACTTATCGATACATCAGTGCTTGGTTCTAAAACGTTATATTCACTCAAATACTTTGAGTAATGATTTTCTAAGTAAATATTTTCGAGAGTGCTTAGTGTAGGTGTAGGAGATTCTTTTGGTGTGAATACACCAGCAAGCCCCAAAATAGCAAATGAGGAAACAAGCAAAATCAATGATATCGTCACAATTTTTTTCATTTTCGGTGTTATTTTCATCTGTTTCTCCATTCAAGAATGTGTGAAAAGGAATCCAAATGGACTCCTTTTCTCACGAGTCTTTATTTTATTTATTTCCTAAAGCAGTTTCAAATTCATCATTGGCTTCTGTATAAAGAGCATTTGCTCTAGTATTCAATTGAACACGAATATCAGCTAATGCCACTTCTCCAGCCATTAATTTAGTCATAATATCAGACATCTTATTTTCAGCATCATAAGTTCCTGAATATCTTGCAGCAATATATCCTGGTAAGTATTTAGGAGGTTCTACGATAAATGTACCTGTTTCAATAATTGTTCTTAATCCTGTAAATGTAGGATATAGTTCAAAATAAGCATCAAGTAATTCTACATCATTTTGGATTGGTGCGAAATTGACCTGTGAAATACCAGGAACAGTTTCTGATAACTCAACACGCTTTAAATAACCATCTTTACCAAATCCCATCCATTTAGAAAGTAAATAAGCTTCTTCTGGATGTTCTGTGTTCGATGCAATCGTATAAAAGTCAGCAACGATTGGTACACGCTTGTTTCCACCTACAACTGGAGTTCCGATAAATTCAAGATCCCAACTGTATTGACCACTATTGATATTGGCTTGCATCCAACCAAAATCCCATGAATAGAACCATTTCGCTAAAATGTTACCATTATTGAATGGATCACCTTCAGGGAAAATATTTCCGATTTCTATCGTTGAATCTTCAGCACCAGCAGCATCATACAACGCTTCTAATACATAGGTTTGATCTGTTCTTAATGTTCTATATGTTTCCATAGTTGTTGTAAATTCTGTTGAATTCAAATTGAATCCAGAATCAGAAAGGGTAAACCAACGATAATTTGTATTCAGTTGTGCAGGATACCAGTGAATGATATGTTCAATACCTTCTAAACCTACAACACCTGTATTGTTATTGGATGCATGATTTGCAGCAGCCTTCGTTAAACTCAAGAATTCTGTCATTGTAGAATCAATGGTAGGAAAATCTTGACCTTGACGATCATATAAAGTTTCATTAACAACATAACCAGCATAGTGAACAGCATTTGGAATTGCCATCACTTTAGAATCGTATGTTGCTACACCTCTAATATCTTCACTCACATTCAAATATTCAGGATCAGCATTTGCGACTGTAGTTAAATTATAAGCCCAGTCATTAATGATATAAAAAGGAATATTGTCTGCTTGAAAGACATCAGGAAGTGTTTGAGTTGATGCTCTAGCTGCTAAAAATTCATTCCATCCCAAATCATCATTTGTTCCTGGAATTTTAGGTCTTTCAATAATTTCAACTTTAATATTTGGATATTTTTCTTCAAAAGCTTCAATCATTAAACGTTGCATATTAGGTTCTTCAGAATCAGGAGATCCTAAATCCCAAGAAGCGTAAGTAATCGTTACTTGTCCATCTACCGGTATCGTTGGATCAACAGTAGGTTCTACAGTTGGTGTAGAATCACCACAAGCAACCAAAACCAATGCAAATAAAATGATGGAAACCAGCATTAATATTTTTTTCATAATTTTTCCTCGTTTCTTCAATAATTAAACATAAAACCTAAAAATTGCGAGCAGTTGCAAAACTAAACACTAAGCCACTAGCTCGCAATTCAATTAGATTCTTTTTACTTAATTTTTTTTATGCTCCTGCTTCGTAGGAAACAGTTGCAGATACGATTTCAAATGTACCAGTTAAGCTTCCATTAATTGGATCAACAAAGATCAATACATTCATTGGAGTCGTTGTAAGTGTAAATGTTAGAGTCTGTTCTAATCCATCAAATGTTACTGTTTGTTCATAAGCACCACTGTCATTTGGTTTAATAATAAGTTGCTTACCAACTTCACCTTTAACAACCATAGTGATTGTGTTATGGTTTGCAAGATTATCTGTAAATGTATATTTCATAAATGCCCAAGCTTGTTCAGAAGTCTTTGTATAAGTAACTACATTCTTACCTTCTGTAGGTGTAAATGTGTAGATTCCACCATCGTTATCAACCCAACCTTGAGTAAATAAAACATCTACTTCTTGGTCGATTGGAGCTGGTTCAACATAAGATAGCTTCGTTGAAACGATTTCAAATGAACCTGTTAAACTACCAAGAACTGGATCAACAAATATCAAAATCTTAACAGGAGTGTCTGTAAGTGTAAAGACTAATGTTTG
>CAKMKF010000203.1 GCA_927439925.1 uncultured Acholeplasmataceae bacterium
GAGTAATCCCAAAGAAAAAGCCTCTGATAGCTGAATGGCTAGAGGCTCAATGGTTGACTCATAAAACGAGTTGAAATCTTCTTCACTATATTTGTTTGCGAAGATTGGTGCTGATACTCCAAAATAATCAAGTATCTTGGATTGTAAGAATTCGAGTGTTTCTTTGTCGATTAATTTAGGATCTACTGTTAGAGGTACATATTCCGACTTTAAATCAATGGGGATGATGGAGCTTCCTTTAGTGCTGATTGAATCGTTGAGCGCTAAATCAAAGAGCTCTCTTTGTTTTTTCTTATCAGCTTCTGAAAGCATCCCATTCATCTTGATGATCCCTTTAATCTGCATCGATGATCTCACTGCGTTATCAATACCTTGAAGCACATTCTCATTGATTGAGATAGTTTTAAGAATCGCTTCATGATCGCCAGAAGATCCATTCCCACCAAAGATATCATTGGATGCAAAGTACTTCCTCAAGTGGATGACATTCTCATAAGGTAGCATAAATTGTTGGCCATCCTCAAAGTAGAACTTCAAATAGTAACTATCAGTATTATCTACTATTGCTTCTACCAAAATCGGTCGGAGTGGATAGAGTGCTTTAAGCCCACCATTCAACGAATCAAACATTGGATACACGAATGCATTGTCATTCAGTAGCAATAACGTAATCACCTTATAGATAAAGTCGTAAGGTGCCATGAGTGAGTTAGGCTTGTGTTTCATTAAAAAAGACAGTCGACCTTGTTTCTCGGTTACTGTCTTGTCTGCTTCAGTTTTAATGTATCTTGGCTTGAGTTTTGCACATTGGCTCGCAACCCTATCAATACATATCTTAACCACGTCACTTTTTGAGATGTTATTTCCAAAAGGAGTGAAGAAGGTATTGTTTTGATTCAATAACTGGAAGGTATTCGATGAGCCTTCCTTTTTTTTTCTAGTAAATATGGCCACTGAAAGTACTCCTTTTCTGAAAAATCTATAAAATTAGGTATAATTTACTTGAGGTGATAAGAATGTCATTAACCGCAAACAATAAAACATTTTTAATGGTTATGCCACCTGGAGCAGATCCTTTGCAACATTTGAAAGAAGATAAAGAGTCTGTCCCACGTGATATCTTTATTAGATTTTTCACATGTGAGGAGCATGCTAAATCATTCCTATATAAAGGGATCTCGAAATGGAATACTTTTTCTGAGCTAAGAAAACTTGAAATAGCTCGAGTTGACTCTAAAGATGGTTATGTTGAAGATTTTTATATCGATAGACCAAAGATTGGAGATTTTGGTGATAAATATCTAAATACAGCTTTATTTTCGATTAAAATCACTGATGATATTATGCCATTTGATATGGAACCAAACAGTAAAGATTACATGGTTTATTGTCTTACATACAATCAAAATGATAAGAAGATAGCATTGAAAGATTATTTAAAAACTGAACTATTAACATTGTCTTTTAGTACGCAAGACGAATTTGCAGTCATCATTGTAAATATTAGTAGATTTTTAAATACTATTCGAAATGTTATTAAAAATGACTTCAATACTCTGACATCTCATGGATTAGTGAATTATCAAACATTGTCTCCATTTTCATTCTTGAACTACTCAAATGTAGACCGTATAATCAGTAAACTTGTTTACACAAAAAATATAGAACTAAGTAAAGAAAACGAGTTTAGATTTTGCTTCCATAAAAAAGATAATAATGACAGCTTTTTACTTATTCAATTAGGCGACTTAAGTAACATAGCTGTTCTTGCTAAAAGAAGAATAGATGGGGGATTTGAGCTTATTTAATCATATTATCATAATCTATCTTATACCTATTAAGAACTGCATACGCAATAATAAGGGCTACAGTTCCATCAATTCGCTTGTATTTGGAGTTGAGTTTGGATGGTTGGATATTGCCGTTTAGGTCAACTTTGGCTTGCGTGTTAGACAAGCACCATTTCAAGATCGGATTATTGTCATAGTTGATCAGCTTATTCTTTAGGTCTGCTTCCAGTTGTTTCATTGGTTCCGATAAAGAGTAGACACCTTGACGAACCTTTTCCATATTAAAACCCAATTCTTCCATTTCTTTAATCCAATATTGTGAATTCCACGGGTCAAAACCTACCCAAAGAGGTCTAATTTGATGTTCTTGAATCATTCTCATAAACCACTGAGTCACCAATGAGAAATCGTTCTGGCTTCCGTCTGTGAGTGTAATTAACCCTCGTTTAATCCAGATATCATAAGGGACATTGTCTTCTTCCATACGTTTCTTAACAACATCACTCGGCATAAAGAAATGTGATAACACATACTTCTTGTTGTCATCCTTTTTCTGAATGATTAGGATTGCTGCTGTTAGGTCAGTTGTAGATGATAAATCTACACCAGCTATAGCATATGAATTCTTCAGAGTGCTTAGTTCATACTTAGCTTCATTGTTTAAATCATCAAAAGATAACCAAGCACCTTGATCCACTTGCTTGATATTAAAGTCTTTACATAACATGGTCACTCTTGTTGAGTGGTCATTTTTTGATTTGTTCATCACATCTTCAAGATACGAGGGAAGTTTTACCACACCTAAACTGGGATTAGATTTCACCCAATTCTTAGGGTCATCATATATTTCTTGTGTGTTGTCTTGGGTATATAACCAGGGTAGTACACGTTCATCAGTGATTTCACCCTTCAGCATCTTTCTTGCATAGTCTAGTTTGTTATCGAGGAATCCACCTACTGTGGTTCCTTCGGTTGTGATGATGAAGATTAGTGGTTCCTTCTTAGTTGATTGGCTCTGCTTGATGGCGTCATATACTTTTGAATCTGTCATTTCGTGGACTTCATCAATACAACCAACCTCAATGTTGTAACCATCTTTATTTCTACTTGAGCTTTGGGAGAAAGCAATCATCCAAGTAGCTTATGGATTCAAATTGAAAGATTCAGGTTTGCGAAGATTTAATGAAGTCATATTGCTTATCGCACGTAAAAATGGAAAGACAACCTTCATCGCAGGGATAGACCTTGCTGAATTCTTTCTTTCCAAAGGTGGAGTTGATATCGTATGTGCTTCAAATACAAGTGAGCAAGCGAACATTCTCTTTGAAGAGATCAATAACATGCGAGAGCAATCTCCGGCACTGTCCAATGAGAAACGAAGTAAAAAGAATATATTCTTCATCTATTCTCCGAAAACCAAGAATAAAATCAAGAAATTATCAGCTCAAAGTAGAAATAAAGATGGTTACAACATTGAGGTTGGTTGTATTGACGAAGTCCATGAAATGACAGATTCAAAAGTATATGATGCCATCAAGCAAAGCCAATCAACCAAGAAGGAACCACTAATCTTCATCATCACAACTGAAGGTACTACCGTTGGAGGATTCCTTGATAACAAATTAGTCTATGCAAGGAAGATGCTAAAAGGTGAAATAACCGATGAGCGAGTGCTTCCTTGGTTATATACCCAAGACAATACTCAGGAAATATATGATGATTCCAGGAATTGGCAGAAATCAAATCCTAGTATTGGTGTAGTGAAAATGACTTCATATTTGAAAGATGTAATGAATAAATCGAAGAATGATCATTCAACAAGAGTTACGATGTTATGTAAAGACTTCAATATCAAACAAGTCGATCAAGGTGCATGGCTTTCGTTTGATGATTTAAACAATGAAGCAAAATACGAGCTAAGCACACTTAAGAACTCCTATGCTATCGGTGGAGTAGATTTATCATCAACTACCGATTTAACGGCAGCTGTTCTAGTCATTCAGAAAAAGGATGATAACAAGAAGTATGTTTTATCACATTACTTTATGCCAAGCGATGTTGTTAAGAAACGCATGGAAGAAGATAGTGTCCCGTATGATATTTGGATTAAACGAGGATTAATCACACTCACAGAAGGAAGTCAGAACGATTTTTCATTGGTGACTCAGTGGTTCATGAAGATGATTCAAGAATACCAAATTAGACCACTTTGGGTAGGATTCGACCCCTGGAATTCTCAATATTGGATTAAAGAAATGGAAGAATTAGGATTTAACATGGAGAAAGTTCGTCAAGGTATCTACTCTTTATCTGAACCAATGAAACAATTGGAAGCAGATCTAAAGAATAAGCTGATTAACTACGACAATAATCCTATCTTGAAATGGTGCTTATCTAACACCCAAGCAAAAGTTGACTTGAATGGGAATATCCAACCTTCTAAACTTAACTCAAAGTATAAACGAATTGATGGAACAGTAGCACTAATAATCGCTTATGCTGTCTTAAATAGGTATAAGATAGATTACGAAAACATGCTATAATTTATTTAGGTGATATGGATGAACATTAATGATATTGAAAAAAAAATAAAAATGATTTCTAAGTTTTTAAGTAAAGAAAACATCGATGAAAACTATGAGAATATAAAGAATATAGTTAGTGATATAATCACACCGACTTTAGTATCTCATGTTGAAATTACTAGGATGTTTCTTTTTAGAGCAAGAAAACTAAGTGGTATCCCTAATTTTGATAATTTATCAATGCATGATATTTTGCTACCACCGGAAAATATAACTGAGATTGGTAGAGGAAACTTGAAAAATAAACCTGTTTTATATTGTGCGCTAGATCCGGTTACTGCTATTCATGAAGTTGAAATAAAAGAAGAGGATTATTTTCTACTTGGTTGTTTTGAGTTACTTGAAAATCACATAGATTTAGAGCAAGAAAAAACAGCAGTTATCGGCATAACAAAAACCGATAGCAAAGATGATCCTCTAGATAGGATTGCATATGGTATTACATCTAATTTTCTATATACTGAGTTTACAAGAGAGATAACAGAATGGAATAAAAACAGGTATTATGTGACAAATGCTATTGTCGATCATCTTTTTAACAAACTCAATTACAGAAGTATCATTTATCCTTCGGTTATTAATAATGAAAGAAAAAATATATTGTTAAGTCGGGAATCATCCTCGGATAGAATAGCATTTTATTATATGTATGTTTGTAAAATTATGGAAATTGGCAACAATCAATTTAAGGCTTATATTTACAAAAGTTTAGATCAAGTTGAAACTATCGGGGAACTTAAATGGAGAAATCTTGATAACACTAGAGTCTTCACATATAAAAGTGAGGGACCTCATGATCAGGTTGAAGTTTTGAAACATCATATGTGCAATCATTTTGAATAAATCATAAAGGAGGGATTAGGTTGGGCATTTTTAATAGAAAGAAAAAGGAAGGTTCAATAAATACCTTCCAGTTATTGAATCAAAACAATACCTTCTTCACTCCATTTGGAAATAACATCTCAAAAAGCGACGTGGTTAAGATATGTATTGATAGGGTTGCGAGCCAATGTGCAAAACTCAAACCAAGATACATTAAAACTGAA
>CAKMKF010000204.1 GCA_927439925.1 uncultured Acholeplasmataceae bacterium
AAAAATAAATTAAATACCCCCATCCAAAATATATAAAAATTGAGTATAAATGTAAGAATCAAGGGAAAAAGCATTCTCGACTTTGCTTTTTTGATTAAAAGGAATACGTTAGTTTTGGTGATTATCAAATTCGGAAAGGGTTAATTACAGGCGAACAAGACCTAGTCAGAAGTCAAGTTGATCTATATCGCACGTTAATTGAACTTTTTAACTTACCAGTAATTCATAATGCAGAAGATTGAGCTTAAAAAAGTGCTGAAATTTTCTTTCTTAAGCTACTTGGTTGTCTCTGTTCCTGTTTCTATATTAGGGCTTTATGAGGCTTTTAACACCAGTGAGCCTATTCACTATATAGGATATTCTCTAGCTTTCTTAATGAGTTTTCTATTTAGCCTGATTGCAGTAAAATTTTTATATTATTATGTGAAAGTTAAAAACCTGATTTACTTTTCAGTCTACTGTTTAGTTGTTGGTATTTTCGCAATTATACTCTTTTATATTTAACTATTTTTTAGATAATAATAGCCGAATTTGCTTGATGCAGATTCGGCTTTTTTTATCATTTATTTGAGATCTTTTTTCGGTAATTATAATCAGATAAAACGATGTCTTTTAATGAGTATTTTGGTATCCATTTTAAGATATTTTTAGCTTTATCATTGGATGCAATTAACTCCGCAGGATCGCCTTCTCTACGTGGTCCAATGATATACTTTAAAGGCGCAATTTCATTTACTGCTTCTGCAACTTCTAATACTGTATACCCACTATTTGATCCTAGATTCATAATCTCGGATTTTCCACCACCATTAAGATATCTAGCTCCAAGCACATGTGCATAAGCTAGATCAGAGACGTGTATATAGTCTCTAATGCACGTTCCATCTTTGGTTGGGTAATCATTACCATAAATGGTTAAATGATCTCTAAGCCCAATTATTCCTTGAATGGCAACTGGAATTAAATGCGTTAATTGATCTTTCATTAATCCAATTTTTAGTGATTGATCAGCACCTGCAACATTAAAATATCTAAAGATTACATAATTGAAACCATGCGCATTCGCTACCCATTGAATCATTTTTTCAGTAGCAAGCTTCGTTTCTCCATAAGGATTGATAGGTAATGTTTTATCGGTTTCTTTGCAGATTCCACTGGCTTCACCGTATACTGCTGCTGTTGATGAGAAGACAACTTTCTTTACATTAAACTCGTTCATGACTTCTAATAACACACGAACTCCTTCAACATTATTATGATAATATGCAAGGGGTTCATTTACTGATTCTGGAACGATAATTTTAGCAGCAAAATGCATGACAACATCAATTTTTTCTTGTTTGAAAACGTTGATGATATCTTCTTTTACTCGAATATCACCTTTATAGAATTTAGCTTCTGGATGGACTAACTCCATATATCCAGATGATAAGTTATCTAAGATGATGACTTCCTGGTGATCCTTAATTAATTCATATACGGTGTGAGACCCAATATACCCTGCTCCACCTACAACTAATACGCGCATGATAACCTCCAAAGTTAATATACTTTTATTATAATCGAATTTTGTCTTCCTGCGAAAAAATGAAATATGATACCCAATGTAATATAAAGAAAATAAGGATGAAAACTAAAGCAAAACTTCCATGACTAAAGACTCCAGTAACGATTGAAAATATATCGAAAATTTGCCATGAATTAAATCGTAGAAATCTACCTATGAATATACCTAAAGCTGATAACAAAAACAAGGATGACAATATCAGTACTTTATATCTCTTAAGTGATGTAAAAATGCAGGGTTCTAATTTTTTAACAGAAGCAATTCCAAGCTTCGCTGCATATAATGCGCCAATTGTAATTTGCATAAATACAAGCCAGTCTTCTATCATGAATTCATATGTATTTGGATATTCAGCGAAAAAATTATATCTTTCGAGATGAATGAAATCTGTTAGTACGTAAAGCGTGTTTGGAAAAAATAATATGTACAAAATGAGAACGAAGATTAAGTAAATCTTTTTAGCTTTCTTTTTGTGTAAATGAATATACACTTCGGCAAGTAAAAAAACCATTGTTGCTAGAAAAATATTCCATCCTAAGAAAATAACAAGTCCATTACTTAATATAAAACCTAAAACAATTGAAACTAAAATATAAATGGTTGTTAAAAAATAAAATATATGTACTTTCTTGTCTTTCATTCAATCACCCGTAAATACGAAGAATAGAGTCATCGATTGTTTTTTGGATATGTCCTTTTGAGACTATAATGTCCGAAAGCTGTTTAAATCTTAAAATATACTGATAAGTCTCATCACTCATGACTTCAGTTTTAGGAAAAACTTTGGTAGGATTTCTCATCGATGCGAAATAATCATCTAATGCAACGTCTAAAAGTCGATTATCTAAGGCAAATGTAGGTTCAGTGCTCATTCCATGAACACCATAGTAAGCATTATGAATTACTGGTAAGTTAAAAAGTTCAATTAACGTGCGATATAGATCAACTTGACTTCTGACTAGGTCTTGTTCGCCTGTAATTAACCCTTTCCGAATTTGATAATCACCAAAACTAACGTATTCATTACCAGGAACATATATCCACGCAGGAACCTGTTGTAGCATTTGTCTAGTTTCTAAAACACTTAGATCTCTATCGAATAAGACATCCAAATCACCATTTTTAATTCCTGATCCGTGATCGCTATAGAAAACATAAACAGTATTATCGAGTGTTTGATCTGATCCTGTTTCACTAATAAAAAATCTCTTTAAAACATCGTCAACATAATCAACATAATTAATATATCTCATCATTAATCCGCTAATCAGATTATTGTATTGTGGATAAATATCGGTTCTATATCCATTTGGATCGTATTCGTATGGTGTATGTGGCATCATTGTTAGTGAGAAAATCATAAATGGAGTCCCTTGATTCACTAGGGATGTTCCAAATTCAAACGTATAATCAGCTAAATGATAGTCAGATGTCCAAGGGCTTATATGTCTTAAATTATTAGCTGTATCATAAAGATAGCCTTCTTTTACATCATATCCATCTTCAACAAAGTCTTCTAAAGAATAGAAATTGTCAAAACCATACATTTCTGGGTATACCTGGTCTCTATTGTAAAATGTTTGATTATCTCCATGAATCGCTTCTGTATGATATCCTAATTGGTTAAAGTAATCTGGGATTGAGTTTAATTTATAATCAATATTTTTATATTCCCAATATAGTGTACGGTCCCCCATTGGATATAAACCGGTTAAGACTGATAATTCTCCATCAGAACTCACACCCATTCCAACATTGTTATAAAAATTATTGAAAACAAACGATTCTGACAAGAGTTGATTCATAAAAATAAGTCTTTCGTTGGTATCTTGGTGTTGAAGTAGGAAAGAATTAAGTGATTCTAAATGCACAAGCACCATGTTTCTTCCTTCTAAAATTCCATGAAGAGATTCTCCATTTGAAATCGTAGGGTCTATGTATATATTATCAACAGCTTGATTTAGTGATAAACGATTTGAATATGTGAGAGAATCAAAGAAATTAACGTAAGAAGTTTGATTTTTATTATATTCTTGATATGCAGCTGCTAAATCATCTGCATCTTCTAGCTCTAGGAATTTTTCAAGATCTAAATCAAAGGGTTGACCAATAAACTCGCCTAGATAATAAGGATAGACTCCTAGGTTTTGAACTGCAAAAGTACTTTTCGCTGAATTCAGAGGTAAGGTTTCTTTGTATTGATAATAGTATGAAAAAATAGAAATAAATGACATCAACATAACAATTAGAAAACCTGAGACATGTTTTCTTATGTTCAGTTTAAATCGTATTTGAGATAAAGCTTTTCGATTCGATAGTATATAAAGGGTTAATAAAATAATAAATGGCCAGAAAACAATGATTCTAGCATAAGTTACCAATTCTAATAATGCATTTAGAAAAGTTCCCATTGCGAACCCATCACTTGGGTTGTTGAAAATAGTAGATGCTGGTATAGAAAATGCTGTCCCAAAAAATAAATTAAATACCCCCATCCAAAATATATAAAAATTGAGTATAAATGTAAGAATCAAGAGAAAAAGCATTCTCGACTTTGCTTTTTTGATTAAAAGGAATGCGAGTAATGTGAATAAGAATAAAACAGAAAAATTGCCTAATAAAGCATTGAATTCACCTGCAAATGTATGTTTGAAAGGGGCTATATATCTATTAAATGCTTGAATTGTTAGCATATATGTGTTCAAAATATTAAGTATAAAAAAAGAACCAATATATATGAAATAGATTCGCAATTGGTTTTGAGTTTTCAAGATACCCCCCCTTTTTTAGCTTCGTCAGTATACTCCATATTATACCTCATTTAATAATGAGGTGCTAACATTATGGACGAATATGTTAGGATCTATAATCTTTCGATTGATGGACCCCGACGAAAATTTGGATTACTTGAAAGTTCAATCAATAGCAAATCTATTTTCATATATAGGTTAATCACTTACAACTTTTGATTTTAATATTCATTTTTTTGGTATATTGTTATATCAAGAACTATATTTTAACCCCCCCATGTGCTAAAATATAGTTGTTAGTCTTTTTGGACTCCCTTTTCTTGATCAACAATAACATCAATCACATTTGTTTTGTTCTCGTTTTTCTCCATGTTTATACTTGACACTCTCACACAATCAATAGTAGAGACGATATCAGGTATTCCGACGTCAGAAAACTTGCACAAACTCCGATTTTTGTTAAGCATGGTTATCCCCCCCACCTATAGAATAAAACAAAAAAGGATATTTGTGTAGAGCAAATCTGTCCCATCATGCAGGAGAATAAAAAAAATGGAAAATAGTTACTCAAAAGAGTTATCACTTTACTTCGATAAACTAAGATATGAGCGAAACATGACACAAGAAGTTTTTGTCACTGGTATTGTTTCGATTCGTCAATTTAGAAGATATTTAAAGGGTGAGTGTGATATTCCACAAGATATCATTAATCAATTATCCAGAAGATTGGGATTTAAGCCTGAGTATGTAATTTGGGATTTTGAATCTGAAAGAATAAACGAAACTACATTAATTACCAACTTTTATAATTCAGTTGCTAATATAGATTATGCAGCAGCAGAAGAATTCAACAAACAAATTAGAAGTAAATATATTATTGATGACGTGAATAAACTCTATTACACACACACTGTGAATATGCTTGATATGAGTAAAAAAAATATTTTAGAAGAAGCTTTTATTCAAAAGACAATTAAGCTGATAGACTTCCCTAATATATTACAAAACAGAATGCTCTCCACAGCTGAAATTATGATTTTAAGTACTCTGATGAGTATTGGTCAATTTAAGGAAAAAGAAGTTATAGCCAATCGCTTGAAATTATATGTTAGCGAACCTAAGTTAATCGTTGGTGGACAAAATCAACATTTTATACTTTTGTGTATTCAAAGGTTAGCTCAATATGAGGGCGTTAACGGAAATTATGAAGAAGTCATTAGGCTTTGTAGCCGAGGAATAGAATTAAGTAAAGGATTTAGAACTTACTACTTATTAGAATATTTTTATTACTTCAATTCTCTTGCATATCATAAACTTGGAGACACCAAAAATTATGAAGAATTTGTCTATAGATGCTATACCACTTTATATGCAGAAAATAACGAAAAAAAGATAGCGAAATTTACGCATTTAATTGAAAAGGATTATCAAATTTCGTTTCATCAATTTGCAGCAGATTACATCAAAAAAATATATATAAAAAAAGACAAGTAAAAAATAAAAAACGCATCCTTAAATTGGATGCGTTTTGTTTGATGTTTTTACTCGTCAAATAGACTTTCTGCGGTAATGATTTCTTCTTGTTCATCTTCTATTTCTTCAGGTGCTAAATCAACAACTCCGAGAACTTTTTTTGCTTCTAAAACATTTAACGTTTCTTGAACAAATTGGTGTTCTTCAGTTCCTTCTAATTCAATTTCTTCAGCTCTTGGAACAAGTGCAATTGTGGAAACTTTATGATCAGGACGAAGTCTAATAATTCGAACTCCTTGGGTCGCACGTTTCGTTTGAGAAATTTGGTCAACGTGTGTACGAATCACTACCCCTTTATCAGATACAACAATTAAATCTTGATCATCAGATACAGTTCTAAGTGTGGAAAGTCTTCCATTTTTCTCTGTAACATTTACAGTTTTAACTCCCTTACCACCACGGATTTGTCTTCTATACTCCTCTACGATAGTTCGCTTACCAAAGCCTTTTTCAGTAATTACAAGAATCTCTTCTTGGTCGTTTGCAACAATAGCAACACCAACAACTTCATCATGTTCACCAAGGCTCATTCCACGCACACCAGAGGTTGTTCTACCCATAGCACGTGCATCATTTTCATCGAAGCGAATTGCCTTCCCGTTGGATGCTCCAAGAATAATTTCCTTGGTTCCATCAGTTAGAGATACAGTTAATAATTCATCATCATCTCTTAAATTAATCGCATTAATACCATTGGTTCTAATGTTTTGATATTCAGAAATCGGAGTACGTTTTACGATACCTTTCTTGGTAACGAATGTTAAGAATTCATCATCAGATTCAAAGTTTTTAACGTTTGTAAATGAAGCTAATGTTTCATCTTTATCGAAATCTAAAAGGTTAACAATTGGTAGTCCTTTTGACTGTCTAGAACCTTCTGGAATTTGGTATCCTTTGATCTTATAAACTCTACCTTTATTTGTGAAAAATAAATGAAAATCATGCGTTGAAGTCATCAAGATATGTTCGACATAATCGTCTTCATGAACCTTGATTCCTGACATACCAACACCACCACGATTTTGAGTCTTATAATGATCAACTT
>CAKMKF010000205.1 GCA_927439925.1 uncultured Acholeplasmataceae bacterium
AATCCAAGTTGAAGCAATTAAGAACTTGAAGTTTGATAAGATCACTGTTTGGGACTCAGGTTCTAAAGATGGAGCATCAATACGAATATTTTGTCTTGATAATGCATTTGCAAGGTCAACTTGAATTGACATTGGTGTTAAATCTAAAAAGCTATATGCTTGAAAGAATGGCCAAATAAATTCTGCACCACCATGTATACATTTCGCTGATTTAGTCGTTCCATCAGCGTTATTTCCGACTTTACCATATTTAACTAGTATTTTATCTGAAGGACACTTTTTAATTCTAGTAACTACAAATATTAACCCTGAAAATAAAATGACTAATATTGTAAAAATTATACCTATTACATCTCCAATTCCTACTGCAATAATGTTTTGCATTCTTTATTCTCCTTTGTTTGTTTTAATAATCAATGTTGTTGGATCTAGCATACCAATAACAACAATCGAAGTTTTTGGAAGAATATCTTCCTCTTCTTCAGTCACAGCATCAATTTCTGCATAACGCTCTTGGATAACAAGAGTGATTTTGCCTTTACCTGAATTCTTTTTTGGAACTCTCATATATACTGTTCCTGTTTTACCAATTGCATTTTTGTAATCAATATTTCCTGATGACTCTAACTTCATCATTGCTCGGTATCCAAGTGCTTGCAAATACGCTGCAAGAAAACCTAAAACTATACCGATTAAAGATGCAAAAATTGGTCTCACGATATCTACAAACAAATATGCAGACCATGCTCCTATTGAAAGAAATGCTAATATTCCTTTCAGTGTTAAAATGCGAAGCCCCCCAATACCAGATAATGGTTCATCGTTTAGGAGATCAACATCGAGATCAGGTGCATCAACTCCATCAAAATCAGTACCATCAATACCTATAAGCATCAAAACTAAAAAGATGAGCATTACTGCTGTCGAGCTCACTGCGATAACAAACATAACTTGTTGAAAACCACTTAACGATTCCCACCACATCTTCACATACCCCCTTTAACGTAATTTAGATTTATTTTATCATATTTCAAGATAATAATAAATATTATTTCATACATAATTAGAATAAATGCTATCTCGTGATAGCATTTCATTCATTATTTGTATTGATTAAACCATTCTGTAATTTCTGTGAGTCTCTTCACTCTTGCTTGAGGTTTTCCGCTGCGAGAAAGTTCGTGTGTTTCACCTTTAAACCAAATGAATTTCGTTTCAGTACCTTTTTCTTTCAAAATGGTAAACAATTGCATCGCTTGTTCAATAGGACAACGATAATCCATATCAGAATGAATGAATAATAGAGGAGTATCTATTTGCATTGCATATTTCATTGGCGATTGTTCCCAAAGTTTTTCAGTATCAATATTTGGATGACCACCTGTTTGATCTTTTGAAAAGTAAAATCCGATATCTGATGTTCCATGAAATGATAACCAATTGGAAATACTTCTTTGTGTTGCTGCTGCCTTGAATCGGTTTGTATGCCCAACAATCCAGTTCGTCATAAACCCACCATAAGAACCACCTGTAACAAATAGTTTATCGACATCTAATTGAGGGACTTTTCTAATGATTAAATCAGTAAAGTTCATTAAATCATCATAATCGATTGTCCCATATTTACCACGGATATCTGAAAATGCATCACCTTTTCCATCAGATCCTCTTGGATTTGCGAATATAACGATATATCCTTGGTTTGCCCAATACTGCATTTCATGATAGTAAACTTTTCCATAAACTGTTTTTGGACCACCATGGATATCTAGAATCGCTGGATATTTCTTAGAGACTTCAAAGCTCTTTGGATACAAAACCCAACCTTTGACTAAATGTCCATGATCTCTATAGACGAATTCTTTTGGTACAGCTACATATTTATTCTTTAAAGCAGATTGATTAAATCTTGTGCGTTGCTCAAGTTTGTTATTTTTTAAATCGAGATGATAGATTTCTTGGAGTTTCTGTCGATAGAGACCAGCTGCATAAAACTCACCAGATACATATGTAATTCCTTCAATCGAACCATTAAACTGATACTCAAGACGAATATTTCCTAAAAGATCGATTGAGTTTAATTCATTATGATCGTCAACTGTTGATACAAAGTAGATTTTTCCATCTTGAGTAAGATCTGAAGGGCTTGCACCCAATCGAACATCTGAACCTACTGAGTTACCAATGCTTCCGCGATAAAGATTTAATAATTCTAATTTTTTATTCTTTAAAATATAAAAATCATCATTTTGATTGATTCCGAAATCCTTCATATCAGTTCCTGCTAAGATGATTTGATCTTTAAGCAAGTAGATTTTAGCGACGGAAAAATCATCTTCGTCATAAAGTGTTTCACTAGTTCTGCTATCTAGATGATATGCGAATACATTTGTAGTTAATTTCTTAACTCCACTGACTTCTTGACCTGTAAAAAATACATGTTTTTTATCATCTGAAACCTTTATAGTTCCTACACTGAAATTAGGTTTAACGATTGGTGCAATCACTTTCGTTTCAATATCATAGATAAAAAGCTGAGTGCGTACATTCGCAGTAAATCCTAAACCATTGAAGTAAAAGGGTATTTCATTGATGTCTTCATATAATGCTCTTTTCTTTTCTTCATCAATGAATTTCTTTCTACTTTCTTCATCATCTTGATATAGATGGTGTTGTTCGGCAGTTAAAGCAGCAGATAGTAATAACTTGGTTTCACTTAGTACATTAACGATCGAAACTCCAAAATTAAACTCGTACGCTTTCTCAAGCTTTCTTTCAATTAAGTTGTAGCGATAATATAAGGTTTGTTTTAACTCTTTAACAGCTTTCTCTTCTTTTTTTGTTTTTGCATATGGAAATAGTATAGATTGATCTGATTCCCAAACAAAACTTCCTTTATTTTTTATATTGGTTAACTTTTGATGTCTTTTCCCATCACTTAGATAAAGATCATAAGAATACTCATTTTTCTTTTCATCTGCTTGAGCGACGAGAAAAGCCATTTGTGTTTGACTTGGACTTGATTGAAGATTTGATATAAACTTGAATTCTAAAAAATCATTTAACTTAATATTTTCCATTGATTTACCTTCCTTTTGTTTTATATGAAAAAATGCCAAAAAATGGCATTTTCATGTCTACTAAATAACGAAGTTTCCTTTTTCAAACACTTTAATTTCTTTACCATCATGTGTAAGTCCAGTTATTTCCATATCTTCACTTCCAAACATAAAGTCTGAATGCACGAGTGAATTATTATATCCAATCTTTTCAAGTTCACTAATTGGTGTATTTACACCATTTTTGACATTCATTGGATAAGCACGTCCAAGGGCCATATGGCATGAAGCATTTTCATCAAAGAGTGTGTTAAGAAATAAGATGTTTGTATTAGATATAGGAGATACATGGCTAATCAACGCGATTTCTCCAATGTATCTTGATCCTTCGTCTGTATCTAAAAGATTATCTAATGCACTCTTTTCTTGTTTCGCATCATAATCGACTACTTTACCATCTTTAAATTCAAGCCAGAAATTATCAATAAGCTTTCCTTGATAGTTTAACGGTTTAGTTGCAAATACTTTACCACGAGTTCCCCATTTATAAGGCATTGTAAAAGTTTCTTCAGTTGGAATATTTGGATTGAAATATGCTCCGTTGGTCGCGTGTTCTCCACCACCAGCCCATACATGATCTTTAACCAGTTCAACAATTAAATCTGTCCCTAAATTGTTTTTAAAATGTAGATGCTTAAAATTATAATTGTTTAACACTTTATTATGCTTAAGTAAAACTGCATTATGCTCTTCCCAATCTTTAATTGGGTTATTTTCTAATGTTACTCTAGATGCATCAAATATAGCATTCCATAATGCTTCAACTGCATCTTCTTCACTCAATTTAGGAAATACTTGTTTTGCCCATACAGCGTTTGGAGCAGCAACTATTGTCCATTGTGCCTTATTGCCCATTAAGTGCTCTCTAAAGAAGCCTACTGCTTTGTTTAATGCTATTCCTGATTTTTGAGCCTTGATAGGATCTACATCTCCGTTAAGACCTGGAATTGGTGATGTGATGGAGATGAAACATGCTCCAGCATTGACATATTCATGATATTGGTCAATTAACCACGGCGATATACTTTCTAAGTCAGAAACTGTCATATGCTTTAAAGAGCTTTTTGATACATAATCATCACTCCATTGCACATTCACTTTTCTTGCACCAGCAAGATATGCTTCTTCAGCAATCTCTCTTGCTAATTCTTTTGTCTCAGTAGTTGTGCGAATCACAACTTCTTGACCTTTTTGCACATTTGCACCAACCAATACTGCAAGTTTGGCTAGTTTGTTTATCAATTCTTTGTTTGGCATTTCTTTCTCCTTGTTCTATATTAATATTTTTTAATAATCCGAGTCATAAGTATGCTTTTGATTGAACTTGCGCATTACTTTCTTTTCATACATTTTTTGATCAACTGCTAAGAGCAAATCATCTAAATTCATTTTATGGTCATATTTCACGTAGCCTGCTGAAAACGATAAAAACTTAAATTTTGAAATATATGGGTGCAAAGATATTTTTTGATTCACTTCATCGACTAACTTCTTAGGGATATCCTCTAGTTCATGTTGCAATACAAGCAAAAATTCATCCCCACCAAGTCTAGAAGCAAACATTTGATAATCATTATCAAAATCTTTTATTAGTTTTGCAAACTCAATAAGAACTTTATCTCCGATGCTATGACCGAATAAATCATTGACTTCTTTGAATCTATCTAAATCTATCATCACCACGTAAAAATCTTTTCTATCTTCAATTAATGATTTAATATATGTTTCCAAAATTTTTCTTGTATATAGTTTTGTCAAATAGTCTAAGCTTCCCGATGTTGTTTCCATAAAGATATAAACAACCATTAAACTAATTGCTAAAGATGACCAAGTGAATAATAGATCACGAAAGAAAAGTTGTACAGTTGAACCAATCAATGGGAATAATAGAAACAAAATAATACTGTTGATTGTCGTTGAATCTTTGTTTTTTCTATTTTGAATAACTAGAATAATGATATATAGATAAATTGAGTAGACAAACACATATTGAAGCGGTAACAACCCCCCACTCGTATAAACATTTGTTTGTGAATCAATCGAAAAATATAAAGGATATCTTATGTTAAACAGTAGAATAATGAGTGTTATAAAAGCAGGAAACATATAAAAATACCTGTTATATATCCGTTTTTTATTAGAAAACAACTTGTAATCAAGATAGGATGCCCATAGACCGATAATGATTGGGGCCATTAAAAAGACAAGAATATTACTTGTGTATGATAGTAAGTAATTTAAAAAACCAGGTCGTAAGTCGAAAATCCAAGATGCTACTTCAGCAATTAATCCGATTATATTCACTATAATAATCCAATGAAATAATCTTGATGAAAAACTGATAACATCTTTCTTAATTTTAGTAATCACATATAAAATAACCAGTAAAATCAAAGAAAACAAACTTAAATCATAAGATAGTACTTGTTCTAACATCAAGTATACCTCCTTTATTTCTGGTGATATGCTTTAAAATATTCTAAAACGCGATTTTGAGGCATTGGTTTACAGTAATAGTATCCTTGCGCAAAATCAACATTATATTTTTTTACCATTTCTGCTTGCTCTAATGTTTCGATTCCTTCTGCTACTACAGTTAACTTCAGGTGGTGTGCAAGATCAATCATATATTTTAGTACATAAAATTCTTCAGTGTCTTCTTTTATATTGGAAATAAAGCTTCTATCTATTTTTATTGTATCGATTGGAAGCTTTTGTAAATAGGTTAAAGATGAGTAACCTGTTCCAAAATCGTCAAGCGCGATTGTAAACCCAAGACGCTTTAATGAATTTAAGACATGTACACTTTTTTGTATATCGCTAATAATAGCTGTTTCTGTGATTTCAAGATTGAATTTTGAGCAATCGATATGATGTTCTTGAATCCATTTAATCAAATTCGTAATAAATTTATCATTCATTAACATCACTGCTGAAAGGTTTATTGAGACTTTGAAATTCTTGTTTGAAGAACCCCATTCTTTAAACTGATCTGCTGCTTCTTTAAATACCCATTCTGTAATATCTTTTATAAATCCGTTTTTTTCTGATAATGAAATGAACTCAAGTGGTGGAATAAATCCTTTGACTGGATGTACCCAACGGATAAGTGCTTCAGTACCATCGATTGAATTATCTTTTAATCTAATGATTGGTTGGTAATGTAGTGTAAACTCATCATTATGAATTGCTTGTCTCAATTGATTTAAAATTTCTGTTTGTTGCTTGATAAGTGTTACCATCTCATCATCGAAAATAACGATTTGATCTCTTCCCTTAGATTTTGCAATAGACATTGCAGCATCAGAATGACGGAGTAAGGTAATATAGTCTAAACCATGATCTGGATAGAGTGCTACCCCTGCACTGTACGTAATGAAAAAATCATCTTCATCTAGAATAAACGATCTTCTAATATGATTGAACATATCTTCAATCGTTGGCATGAATTTTTCTAGTTCATCGATATCGAATAGTGCGAGCACAAATTCGTCTCCACCCATTCTTGCTAGCATATTCGGTTTATGAATCTTTTCAGACAAAAGTTTTGACACTTGTTGAATCAAGAGATCCCCTACAGAATGCCCCTTAACCTCATTTATATTTCTAAACTCATCGATGTCAAAATAGACAAAACCGATGATACCATTTTCTTTTTTATTTTTAATATAGTTGTTAATTGTTTCTTCAAGTAGTGTTTTATTTGGTAATCCTGTGAGTGGATCATAGAACGCTAAATCAAATAATTTACCTTCAAGAGATAGTGATTTTTGATGTCCTTGTTCCAGTTCAGTATATGCTGTATTCAAATCTGAAATTGTCATGACATACATATCAATCTTTCGATGAATAATATAGTAGAAGATAATAGCCGTAAATCCAACATAAAAAACACCTTTAGCGCTTTGAACTAGATTTAATGTATCTGCATCTGTAAAAATTAGAGTGATTAAAAAATCTGATAATAAAATCCAGCTAAATCCTAAAACCAAATAGAAAACAATGATTTTTGTAGTAGCACTGGTTGCGTTTAATCCTTTGGATTCTTTCAACTTTGGTTTATTGTTTTGATCCGTTTTTCGATCTTCCAAGATTCCACCACCTGTCATATGTACGTTATGTTTATTATACATGAAATCATGTATAGATGAATGATTTTTACTGAACTTAAGAAATAAAGTTGCATTTATTCAATATCATTCTCATTTTCTTGGGCTAGATTTTTAACCCAATGCTCTTTTCTATATCTTGCAAGTCCAAACGCCATTTTAGGTATATCTAAAGATTGCACTAGTAAAAACATTAAAGTAACAGGTAGATTTGTGAAATATGCAAGTGCTAATGCTATAGGTACAGGAACAACCCACATATATCCTGCATCGATCATAATTGTCGATTTGGTATCTCCACCCGCTCTTAATGTAAAATATAGAGCTACATTAAATGAGTAGACTGGAATGAAGAGCGCATTAACTCTGATGTTAAATGCAGCAGTTCTCTTTGTAACCTCAGCCACATCATATAAGTCAAGAATAAAGAAACTTAAGATGAAAAGAATAGCACCAGCAATCATCGCTATAAAAACTGAAAATGCAATCAATTTTTTAGAGTTCTCTTTCGCTTCTTGAAGATCACCTTTGCCAAGCGTGTTACCCACCATTACAGCGACAGCAGTTGCTATACCACCGAATGTCACAAAGACTAATTGTGAAATAGCTCCGGTAATGTTTAAAGCAGCTAAAGCACTATCTCCTCTAGTAGAATATGCATGCAAAAAGACAGTCTGTCCAGATGACCAAAGTGCTTCATTTAAAGTAAGTGGGATTGCCATCACAACAATACCAGCAAGTACTTTTTTATCAATTTTAAAGATTTCAAAAACTTTGCTGTTAAACATTTGACCTTTTCTTTGTAGTAGAATTAACATCAAAGAAAACTCGATAATTCTAGCGATTAAGGTAGCTATTGCTGCCCCAATAATTCCTAGTGCTGGGAAACCAAATAAACCAAAAATTAATATAAAATTAAGTGCGGTGTTGGTAATAATTGCAACAATAGATATATATAATAATGGCTTTGTTGTACCCGTTTCTCTAAATGTATTAGAAATAGCAACCGATAAAATCCAAGGAAATGCACTCCATTTGATAATATTTAAATAGTCGAGTCCACCTTGAATCGTCGTTGGATTTGTAGTAAAAAGTGAAATCAAATTTGTACCGAAAAATGTGAAAATAATAAATGAAAGTAATGCTACCATAAATCCTATAATAATTTTAAATCTGAATGTTTGTCTTAATTTCTCAAAGTCTTTTGAACCAAAGTATTGAGCCGAAAAAACACCCGCACCACCCATAGCACCGAATGTTATTAAGATTACAACAAAATACAGTTGATTGACAACTGAGACGGATCCGATTGCTTGTTCTCCAAGCTTACCTACCATCACATTATCTACAAGTTGAACAGATGTAGTAATCAGTTGTTGCAGCACCAATGGTGCTGCAACAGCTATTAATGTTTTATAAAAACTTCTAGTACCTATTAAGTGCTTCATGTCGTAACCTCAACCCTCATATTATATCATTTTAAGCGCTCAATTAGCAACAATCTAAAAGGTCATATCATGCTTTATGATAAAAAAAATCCCGCAATGAGCGGGATCATATCTACTAAGGTATATCAATAATTCTTAAGGTGTTTGTTGAGCCATGTTTCTGTGCCCAACCTGATGTAATAATGATTGTTGTTCCTGAAGTAAAACCAAAATCTTTAGCAACTTCAATAGCAACTTTATCATATACCATATAATCTGTCACATTACTTCTTAATGCTGAAAATGTGCCCCAATAATATGTTAATTTTTGACATGTTTCTACACTATCAGTTACTGCAATGATTGGTACTGATGGTCTAAATTTGCAAATACGTCTTGCTGTACCACCAGTTTCAGTAAATGCGATGATGACTTCTGCTTTAGGTAGTGCAAGTGCAGTTTGGCTGACTGCAATACCAATTGCATCATTTACGGTTTGGTTTGATGTTGCTATAGCATGATTTAGTTTTTCTTTATAATCAATACTATCTTCCATTGACTTAGCAATCATATCCATAACCAATACTGCTTCAACAGGATATTCTCCTGCGGCTGACTCACCAGAAAGCATAATAGCATCAGAACCATCTAAAATCGCGTTTGCGACATCAGATGCTTCAGCTCTTGTAGGTCTTGGTGAATACATCATGGATTCAAGCATATGGGTTGCAGTAATGACTGGTTTTCCCATTTCATTTGCTTTTTTTGATAATACGTTTTTGATATAAAGGAACTAAAGCTGTAGAAACTTCTACACCTAAATCTCCACGAGCAACCATGACCCCATCACTAACTTCAAGAATTGACACAAGGTTATCAACACCTTCTTGGTTCTCAATTTTAGCGATTAGTTCAATCGTAGGTTTGCCAACCTTCTTTAAAATCTCTCTGACTTCAAGAACGTCTTCTTTACGTCTAACAAAGGATAGAGCAATCATGTCTACTCCCATATTAGCTACAAAAACGATATCTTCATGATCTTTCTTTGAGACAAAAGGCATAGAAAGTTTAACGTTAGGAACGTTAACGCCTTTTTTAGTCTTAATAGATCCTGAATTATTAACTTCACAATAAATAATATCTTTAGTTACTTTTAATACGTTGAGTCTCATTTTCCCATCATCAATAAGTAAATAGTCTCCAACTTCGATGTCGTTATATAATTCATTACAATCGATATGGAATCTTTCTCTATTACCTAGAATTGGTTCTTTATGCACTTCAACTTTATCACCTTTTTTAAAGGTTGCTATGTCATTTTCAAATTTTCCGGTTCTAATTTCCGGACCCTTAGTGTCAGCAAGTATGCCAACAAAGCGATTTTTCTCTTTAGCTATTCTGCGTATCATTTCAACTCTTCTACCATGTTCTTCATGGTCTGCATGTGAGAAGTTGAGTCTTGCTACGTTCATACCAGCATCAATCATCTTGCCAATCATATCATCATTATCAATAGCTGGTCCTACTGTACAAATAATTTTAGTTTTTCTTTTCATAAAATGCCTCCTTAAATACTCCCACATCTATTATACATGAATATATGAGTCATTTCCATAATGAAAGTGTCACCGTAAACGATTTCATTAATCAATACCATCATAGAAATCAAATATATTCGGATTATTGAAGGATTAAAATCAAAAAAAAGAAAGAGACCTAAATGGTCTCTAGCTGATTACTAAACAAATCAATGAATAAAGTCCCCAAATGTGGATCAAACTGTGTGCCAAGATTTCTTCTAATCTCTTCGATAGCTTCCTGATGTGTCAACGGGGTTCTATATGGTCTTTCTGAAATCATTGCATCATAAGAATCTGCAATGGAAATAATTCTTGCTCTTAATGGAATGTTTTCCCCTTTAATTCCTCTTGGATATCCTCGTCCATCATATCGTTCATGGTGAGATAAGATATCTTGAGCAATCTCTGCATATTCTGGAGTTGTTGCTAATATGCGATAACCAATTTCGGGGTGTTTCTTTATTTGCTCCCATTCTTTGTCATCTAATTTTCCTGGTTTATTCAATATTGCATCATCTATTGCAATTTTACCAATATCATGAAGATTACTAATTGCTTCAAGAAGTTTTATATCTTCACTTTTCATTTTTAATGCATTACCCATTCTTAAACATATCTTGGATACACGTTCTGAATGCTTTTCTTCCCTAGGGTTTTTTTCATGTAAAGTATTTAATATTGTTTTAATGGTTTCATTTCTGTGTGACGATACTTCAAATAGCTTTTTAGAGTACATATCATCTTCTGCATGTTTTAATACATCTTCAACATCTTCATCACTAAGTTTTGTTGATAATCCGAAAGACACTGAAATATTCATTTCGTTAATTCTAACACTTTCAATCGCTAGTTTTGCTTCTTCAATAGAGTTTAAAGCTTTTTCCTTTGTTGTATTTGGAAGTAAAATAACAAATTCATCTCCCCCAATACGAGCAACTCTACTTTCATTTTTAAACACTTTAATTAATTGGTCTGAAACTGTACAGAGTAATTGATCTCCTGCATCATGTCCGAACGCGTCATTCATAATTTTTAAACCATTGATGTCTGCAGTAATAATAGATAAAGGATAATATTTGGATTCATCTAAACGTTTTAATTCTTCAGAATAATATCTTCTATTGTGTAAATTTGTTAAGGGATCTCTATAACTCAGATATAGAATAGATTGTTCATATTTCTTTCTATCTGTTATATCTTGGGAGAAAACAGTGATTCCAATAACGGTTCCATCTTCATCAAAGATAGGTGAGTATTGTTCTTCAATGTATTTTTCTTCAGTTGTCTCTACCAATGAAACACTCGAATGAAATTCTCCACTTAAAGCTATTTTAAAACAGTCATTGATACGATCTCGCATCTGTGGGTGTTCTATATAATCAAAAAAATTCTTGCCCTTCTCAATTTTTACATTATAGTACTTTTTCATCGAATGAAAATGGTACTCATTGAAAGATAAATAATTTAAATCACTGTCTAAAGCGAAAACTTCCATTGCATTTGTTGCATCTATACTAGCTTGCAGTAATAATTGTTGATTTTTGATTTTAAATTGACTCAATGCTCTATCTTTTTGATTGTGTACAATTAATGCAAGTGCCATAGTTAATAGAGGAAATAGCGTTAAATAAGGTAGGGAAGTGCTTCGAATAACACTTAATGATGTTGGCCAAGGAATAGCTAAAAAGCATAGTAATGTTACAATATGAATCAAAACACCAAACATCAGATACTCTACATATGGTTTTACTCTAGGCAATTTTTTTCGTATATAATACCATGATAGACCAATTCCGGATGTAAGAATGATTGTTAGAGAGCCTGAGTAAACTCCAATACCACCAAGAGATATCCGATAGATTAATGCAATCAAAGCTGCAACTCCAGTTGTAATTCCTCCAAAGAATAATCCAGTAACACCTAAAAGAACACTTCTAGCATCAAATATAAGACCTTCTGCTAATTGCCAAGGATTCATCATAACTAAAATGGTAATTGCTCCAATTAAAAGTCCTAGTGAAATCTTTTTCAATAGTGTGTTTTTCTTTTGTTCATAATTGGTTGCTGCATAAATAAAACCCAATCCAAATAGAAGAATTGCATTGTTAATTAAATCGCTGAAAATGACCAGTGCTTCTCTAATGAATTGCATATGAATACCTCATGTTTTCTATATGTTTTATTATAGCATTAAAATTCTTACATATTTCTTAATTCTTTCATTTTATATTTTTGTAAAAAAGCGTTATTTACACGCTTTTAGTTGATTAAGACCAATATTGAAACGATTAGCAGTGGTACGATAGAAAAGTGCAAGAAAAGCCTCAATGTATTTTTAAAATATAATGCCTTCATAAATGAAACTTTTTGATCTAATAATCCATTCATCTTTTTCATGAAAAATGTTAAGTATAATCCGTAACTGAAAGGTAAAATAAAAAGTTCAATTGCAGATAAAGATTCTTCTAAGCCATACATTATAACTGGCCATAGACCAAATAATATATGAGTAATTATGAGAACTGATAAAACAACTAATTCATATGTATTATTCTTATTTAACGTACCTTTTATTTCGAAATTATTATTTTTTGAATTTAAAATCAATAATTTCAATAGAAAAATAGAAATAGCCGTGATGATGATTACAATCATCAAATCAACGACTATATGGCTTCCAAAATGATTAATCTGGATTTGATACAAATCTGTAGATTTCATAGGCTGCCTCTATTTATTATTTATTGATAGGTTGGAATTTCCATTACCATCAACAAATCTATTTCGGATAGTTCTATCCCCCACTCAACTACCTTGTTCAATATTGCTCCTTTGTATCTTGTAGTTAGAGCAATCTTTTGCTGTGATATTCCACTTGTACCATAATTCTTTATGTACTCTTTGGTAATATCGATTAACAAATTACGCATGAATTGGTCCACATTTATATCGTGAAAATCCTTTTCGTCGATTACCTTGTACGACACCAATACACTTAGTGAAGCACGAGGTTCCCCATTTATCTCGACGATCTCACGATTTAGGTTGAGTCTTCTATCAATATCGAATACTACCATTTTATCAACAAATGGTACAAGAAAATGAAATCCTGGTGATATAGGTTTGTAATATATACCATATCTTTCGATTAATCCTGTCTTCGATTGCGGTATTAATTTTATCCGCGACAAAAGATAGATAAGTAACAATGCAAATATAATAATACTTGCTGGATATACAGTTTCAAGCATTGCAATCTCTCCTTTGTCAGATAGATGACTTGTAATCTTTAAATTTTTGATTAGATTACACTACCTCTAATACAGTTTTACCATTACATATGCAATAAAAACAGGGCGTATATGTCCTATTCGTACAGGAAAACATTTATTTTAGTTAAATTTTCCAATTTATTTAACTTTTATACTGATTTTGTTGAAAATAAAAAAAATTCCATTTCTGGAATTGATTTTTACTTGGAGCGGGTGATGAGAATCGAACTCACGTCATCAGCTTGGAAGGCTGAGGTTCTACCATTTAACTACACCCGCGATTAAAATGGTCGGGAAGACAGGATTTGAACCTGCGACCTCCTGGTCCCAAACCAGGCGCTCTACCAAGCTAAGCTACTTCCCGAAACATGGCGTACCCAAGAGGACTTGAACCCCCAACCTTTTGATCCGTAGTCAAACGCTCTATCCAGTTGAGCTATGGGTACTACTCCTGAGTGAATCATTTAAAACTCATAAATCCTTGTGCGCTTTTTTAAAAAATATTTATGGTGACCCGTACGGGATTCGAACCCGTGAATGCTTGCGTGAAAGGCAAGTGAGTTAACCGTTTCTCCAACGGGCCAACGTGCAAGCGCACAAGGATTTATGAGTTTTAAATGATTCACTCAGGAGTAGTACCCATAGCTCAACTGGATAGAGCGTTTGACTACGGATCAAAAGGTTGGGGGTTCAAGTCCTCTTGGGTACGCCATGTTTCGGGAAGTA
>CAKMKF010000206.1 GCA_927439925.1 uncultured Acholeplasmataceae bacterium
TACTATATATACGTATCTTTTTAAACATACTATTTCTATTCTAGCAAATTTTTAAAACGATTGATATATTATTTTAAAAATTAAAAGAAAATTAGATAAAGGAAGTCAAGCATAACTGGATATCAAATCTGGTTTTTTTGAGTATATCTAAAAAACTTCTTATCAAATAATTCAGTTATGCTTGACTTCCTTTATCTAATTTTCTTTTAATTTTTAAAATAATATATCAATCGTTTTAAAAATTTGCTAGAATAGAAATAGTATGTTTAAAAAGATACGTATATATAGTATCATTCAAATCGATAGGGGGTTTTTTGCATGTTTCAAAAAAGACAGCTTTCAGTACTTGACTGGTTTGGTTTTCATATTTTAATGATTATTCCACTGGCTAACATCATCATTTTCTTAATTTTACTTTTCTCTGGTGAAACGAATAAGACATTAAGAAGTTATTTGTGGTTTCAGGTCATCATAGTAATTATGGTTATTGTGTTGTATATATTTTTACTATCACAGTTACCTGGAATTATGGGAATTATTGAGGATTATTTAAACGCTTATCCAGTATAAATTTTCCATGTTTAATGAAACCGCACTTGCGGTTTTTTCATTTAGAGTTGAATCAAAAAAAGTGAACCCGTTTAGGATTCACTATCATTCATTTATTTTTTTAGGTTTATTTGTTTTTGAACCAAATCGATTGCCCACTCATAATGATGTGCTGCACAATGATCAATAAAATCAGCTAAGGTTGCTGGAGCCCACTTGAACTGATTTCTTTCAAACAATTCTTGATCTGTTAAATCTAGGATAATGTTTAATAATCTTACATGGGATTCAACAATCATTGACTTTGCACTTTCAAAAGAAGTGTCTTGATACGCTTTCCAAATTTCAACATTCAATTCATCGATTTCTTTCCACGTATAGCCTTCTTTAGGAACTATAGGTTCCTTTTTTTGATTTAGACTTACATCGAGATATCCAAATAGCATGATATGCCATTCGTGAAGATGAACGAGTACATCTCGGTAGTTCTTATCTCTGTATTCGAATTTAAAGGATTGATTGATTTCTTCAATCGATTGACTCAGAATAAGATTCATTAATTTGGAAAACGTTTCTTCACTGGCAAGAATTAATTCTTCCTTGGTTTTATATCTTCTCATGATATGACCTCACTGAATTTCTAGAAAACTAACTTTTGATTTCCAAGAATCTGGTATTGGTGAAATTTGGCTCATGACACTACCTAGAAGAAGCCCTCGATCAGAACTAGCTCCACCAATTTTTGTATTCCATTCAATCAACTCTTCATAGGAATTACTATGCGCTAGCAAATGGAAAATTAAAGGGATTGAATACTGGATGTGACAAGATATTCCTGCGTAGTTCTTGATAAAATCTGCTGTATCATCCATTTCAATTGCATGTGCAAGTTTACTGGTGTATCCAATTGGAGCGAGTTTAACAGCATCTTTCAAAACGTATTTCAAATCTCTTTTTTGAAGTTCATCAAATATATAATCAAATACTTTAAAGAAGTCTAAATAATCTTGTTTATCTGTGAATAATTTTGTTAATTCAAAAGCTTTTTCGCTTGAAACACCTAATTCTTTTGAGACTAGATACGGGATAAATCCTACCAAATGGTCGTCTTTTTTCTCTTGAATTTGAGCATTTAACTTTAAATCATTATTTAGTTTTTCAAGGACTAAAAGCTTTCCATAAGATTCAATATATCCTATGTAATCTCCACCTGGTTTTATATGATTATAAATCAAGTTTTCGTAGTCGTTCACTGAGAACTCTTTATGGTCTTTCATTGCTTGATAAAGCCATATCATAAAACTTCCCTGTGTAGTTACATCACCAACTTTTTGGTTGGGATATGCAAAATACGAAGGTTTTCCATCATCAAATTCCATTTGATTCTGGGCTTGAAAAAGTAATGATTTTTTCTTTGATAATTGAGCCAAATATTCTGAATTATAAACCCAGTGATAACCAAGGCTTGCTGCATTCGCAACTAAAGCACCATATAAATATTTTTTCATCCAATCACTTCCTATCTAACTTTTTTCATGAACTCCTTTAGAGATTCATGTTCGGGGTTATCCAAGATACTTGGAGGTCCCTGCTCAACGATTTTACCTTGATCCATATAGATGACGTAATCAGCAAAATCTTTAACAAAGCTCATGACATGGGTTACGAAAATAAAATCTTTTCCTAATCCTTTGAGCTCTTCAACAGCGGTTAAAACCTCATGGGTAAGAATTGGGTCTAAAGATGAAGTTGGTTCATCGAGAAAGATGATATCAGGGTTAACACTTAATGCTCTTGCGATAGACGCACGTTGCGCTTGACCACCAGAAACATTTTTTGGAAGCTTATTCACTTGATCGTCTAGATGTAGGAGAGATAAATATTTTAAAGCAGTTTCACTTGCCAATTCTTTTTCCATACCTCTAGTTTTTTCAAGCACTAACGTAATGTTTTGTTTCAAAGTTAAATGTGGGAATAAATTATGATTTTGAAAAACAAAACCAATTTTCTTTCTATATGTTTCATCATTGACATCATAATCATTAATTCTTATTTCACCAGAAGATGGTTTTTCTAGACCTGACATCAGTCTGATTAATGTTGACTTACCAGATCCAGATACACCAATAATAGCAACTGAACTATGATTTTCTAAGATAAGATTTAATTCTGTTAAGACTTCAACATCGTAGGTATGGCTAATGCCTTTAAGTTCTATTTTCATAACGCCCATTTCCTTTCGATGTATTTAGTTGCTTGAGATAAAGGAATCGTAATGATTAGATATAAAATCCACATCATGATATAACCAGGGACGAATGCGAATGTTTGAGATTGTGCAACGCGAATTGCATAATAGAGTTCATTAAAGCTTAAGACGTTTAATAGCGCACTACCTTTAATAATTAACGAGAAGTTATTCATCATTGGAGGCATTAGTATGCGAATGACTTGTGGAATGATAATATAACGATATCTTTGATACGGAGTAAATCCGAATAAATCCATAGTCATGTATTGATCTCTTGAAATACTTGAAAATGCTGATTTATAAACATTTTTCATGTAAGGAGTCATATAAATGACAAGTGCTGTGAATCCTAATGCATTTCTATTATAAGTTCCAAATGCTGGTCCAATTACAAATGCTGTAATAACAATTAAGACAAGAAGTGGTGTACCATAAATGATTTCAGTAAAAACGTCAGTTAGAGCGTTTAAATATTTGAATTTTGATATTGAAAACAAGTAGAAAACGAACCCTAAAACAAGGCTACCTAAAAGGGAAAGGATTGAAACAATAATGGTATTTCTAATCCCTTCAGAAATCATATCTTGATATGGTACAAAGGATGCAAAACTAAAACTTGATGACTGTTGAAGAATAACAAAGACTACAAAAGCAGTTATGGTTAGTATTGCAAGTATGTAGGATAATAGTTTATTCATTGATGTAGAAGCTTAGTCCATAACGACCAAGACGTTCTAAGAGAACAGCATCCCATGAATTAGAAAGCACTGAGTATAATCCATTTTCATCATTAAATGTAGCAATAAACTCATTTGCTTTTTCTAAAAGTTCAGTGTTTCCTTTT
>CAKMKF010000207.1 GCA_927439925.1 uncultured Acholeplasmataceae bacterium
AAATCATTTGATCCTCAATTAGTAGAAAAACTAAAGAATAAGTAAGCATATGAATAAACCGATATTTTATGATGATTTAGTAAAAGATATTTTTAATATAAAAAAGAAAGTTACACCAAGTTATCGAGCATTATCTAAAAACAATATAAAGAAAATGACCCCAATACTTGGGATCATCAAACTAAGCTTAGCATATTAGACATCCTATGATGTCTTTTTTGTTCCTTTAGATATACTTTTTGGATTCTTCTGAAGCAATCTTCAAAATTATTACTGAGCTTTTAGAATATACTCATGAAAGGTTAACCAAAGAAGAATTGGTAACTAAAACTGTAGGTATTAGATTAAGAGATTCAAGTTTTGAGACAACAAACCGAAGTGTAAGCTTTGTGAGTCACACCGATGACTATGAAATCATACTAGATGCAATCGATACTTTATTTGAAGAAAACTATAGGGGTGAACCTTTACGATTAGTTGGTGTATTCTTCAATTCAGTTGTTCAAAAAAAAGATTTAAAGATTGACTATAATCTCTTTACTTATCAAGAGTTAACCAAAAGAGAAGAAAATATTTATAAAGTCATTTCTTCAATCAATGAGAAGTATCCGAAAAGTATATCTAAAGGAACAAAAAAGACATCATAAGATGTCTAATATGTTAAGCTTTGTTTGATGATCCCAAGTATTGGGGTCATTTTCTTTATATTGTTTTAGGAATTCGACAACTTCATTGGTAACGATGGTTGGTGTAGATGCTCCTGATGTTACGGAAACAGAATCTATTCCTTTTAACCAATTTAAATCAATATCTTCTACGCCACCGATTAAATGACTCTTAATCTTTTTAGCTTTATTACCGACAAATGCAAGTTTGTTAGAGTTAGAACTCATTTTGTCTCCTACAACTAACATTAAGTCGACATCTTCTTGATTGACTACGGCTTCTTGTCTAACAGTCGTCGCATTACATATTTCATTGTCAAATAAGTAATTGGGATACTTGGTTTCGAGTATTTTCAATACCGAATCAATATCATAAAGACTTAAGGTTGTTTGATTGGTCACGAACACTTTTTTATCTTTTAATTCATTTGGAAGAAGAAGTGCGTCTTTTTCATCTTCAACAAAGTATATTTTAGAGTCTATAGCAAGTATCGCTTCTGGTTCTGGATGGTTTCGATGTCCAATATAAATGATTTCATAGCCTTCATCTAGTTTTTCTTTAATAGCTTTATGAACCTTGTAAACGTCTCTACAAGTCGCGTTTAGAAAGGTTAATCCTTTTTCTTTTGCGCGATTAATGACTTGTTCACTGATACCATGCGCAGTAAAAATAACCGTACCAGAATTGACTTCTTCAATCATTTCTAATCTAGTCTTTCCTTTTTGATCTAAGCTAATCACTCCATATGCATCAAATGCTTTCGTAATCTTTTCATTATGAACGATTTGACCAAGCACATAAATAGGACGTGGATAGGATTCAGTTTTTATCACCTTTTTGACCATCGCGAGTGCACTTAATACACCGTGACAATAACCTCTAGGCGTTAAATCGATTACTTTCATTCTTATCACCATTTCCATTATACTTGAATTTCTATTATAATCCCTTTTTTTTACTTATCCTATCTTTTAATGGTATAATATAGCAGGTGATTTTGATGTATATAGAAGATAAGTTAAAACAATTAGGATTTGAAAAAACGACCCCCATTCAAGATGGCGTTTTTAAGGCTATAGGAAGTAAAAAACATATTGTTGGTCTAGCTCCTACGGGTACTGGTAAGACACATGCATATCTTTTACCGATCTTAGCCAATATGAATTTTGAAAAACAAGAAGTGCAAACAGTCATTTGTGTTCCTACCAATGAACTTGTTATTCAAGTTGAAAAGATGTTAAAAGATGTTGAACCAAGTGTTCGTGTACGTGCTTATTATGGTGGATCTAATAAACAAAGAGAACAAGAGTGGTTAGAAAAATTTCAACCACAAGTCGTTATCGCGACTCCACAAAGGCTTTATGAATATGTAGTAGAGTTGAATATTTTAAAAATTCAAACTGCGAGATATTTTGTATTAGATGAAGCGGATATGATGTTTGACTATGATTTCTTATCACTGTTAGATTCGATTCTACCTACAGTACCAAGAGCTAAGCTCTTACTCTTTTCAGCAACATTTGTTCAAGGCATGGAGCCATTTATTAAGAAATACTTTGGTGCATATGACTTAATTGATACATCAAAGAAACATCAATTAAAGATTGAATATCAATTGATTAATATTAAATATCAAGACAGAATTGAAGCACTAACTACAGTGATTGAAAACATCAATCCGTATTTATGTTTCGTATTTGTCAGTAAAAAAGATAACCAAGAAGCAGTATTCAATAGTATTGCAGAAAAGGGATATCAAGTGGTGAATATCAATTCAACACTTGGAGTGAAAAAAAGAAGTAAGATCATTGAAGATATTAATGAATTGAAATATCAATATGTAGTCACATCCGATTTAGCAGCTAGAGGGCTTGATTTTAAAATCTCTCATATCATTCACTTTGATTTACCACATCACCTAGAGTTCTTTATGCATCGAAGTGGTAGAACTGCTAGAATGTATGATAGTGGAGTCGTTATCACTTTTATGACTGTTAACGATCACAGAAAAATTGAGAAGCTAAAAGAAAAGGGAATTCCTTTTAAAAACTATCAATTAACGAAAGATGGCATTAAAAAAGTTATTGTTAAACACAATGCAATTTCAGATGAAGAAAAAGAAGCAATCTCAAAGATTCAAAAGCCAAAAAAAGTAACCCCTAACTATAAAAAGAAAAATGCAGAGCTCGTTAGAAAAGCGAAGCAGGAAATTAGGAGAAAAAAATATGGTCAAAATCGGTAGTCATGTCTCAATGAGCGGAGACGATATGTATTTAGGTTCTGTCAAGGAAGCGTTAAGTTATGAAGCGAATGCATTCATGGTTTATACAGGAGCACCTCAAAATACATTAAGAAAAAGATTAAGTGATTTGAGAATTGATGAAGCAGTACATCTCATGGAAGTATCAGGTTTATCATTTGATAACGTGATTGTCCATGCTCCATATATTATTAATCTAGCAAATCCAGATCCTGAAAAAAGAGAATTCGCAATTTCATTTTTAACAGAAGAAGTGAAGCGTACTGCAGCAATGCACGTGAAACAAATCGTATTACATCCAGGAAGTGCTGTTGGTGGCGATAGAGAACTTGCCGTACAGTGGATTGCTGAAGGTGTTAAAAAAGTGATTTCAAATACTAGAGGACTTGATGTAAAAATAGCGTTAGAAACGATGGCTGGAAAAGGAAATGAAGTCGGTAAGACTTTTGAAGAATTGAAAGCGATTATTGATTTAGTGAATGAAGAAAATAGAGTATCTGTTTGTTTTGACACATGTCATACACATGATGCTGGATATGATGTAAAAAATGACTTTAATGGCGTGATGAAGCATTTTGATGAAGTTGTCGGAAGAAATTATATTTCCGTATTTCATGTCAATGATTCTAAAAATGATAAGGGTGCAGCTAAGGATAGACATGAAAACTTTGGGTTTGGATATTTAGGGTTTGAAAGTTTATTGAAAGTGATTTATCACCCTGATTTTGTTGATATCCCTAAGATCTTAGAAACTCCTTATGTCGAAGGTAATCCTCCTTATAAAGAAGAGATTGTGATGATTAGAGAAAAATCATTTGATCCTCAATTAGTAGAAAAACTAAAGAATAAGTAAGCATATGAATAAACCGATATTTTATGATGATTTAGTAAAAGATATTTTTAATATAAAAAAGAAAGTTACACCAAGTTATCGAGCATTATCTAAAAA
>CAKMKF010000208.1 GCA_927439925.1 uncultured Acholeplasmataceae bacterium
GTTCGCCTGACTGCAGTGTAAGTTTATCAATATCCATCAGAGAACCAAAACAATACTGACAGCATTATTACCAACAAATGTTGTGTCGACTAGGAATGTGTTGTATCTTCCGACATCAACAGTTTCTCTAGAATCAACTACGACTTTACCAGTAATTGATAAATAATCGTAAACCATTAAATTAGCAGCTGATGGAGCTGGTTTAGTAGCTATCGCTTCTGATACTGTAGATGCAGTACCATTCATTGAAGCAGCAGGTTCGCTAGATGCGACTGCAGTTAATGGTCTTGAAGCATCATTTGCTAATTGTGGAGCATTGAAATATAAACCGTAAACGCCTTCGATATCATAAACTGAACCGATGACTACATCATTATATAGAGTAGCTGAATCGTAGATGTAAAGCATTGTAGTTCCATTACTAATGAAGAAACCAGCAGTCATCTTACCAATAACAGTTACGCCTTCAAACTTAACATAAGTGCCTGTGTCTTCTGCATATACATCAGCAATAGTTGCTAATGTCTTAGAAGCTTCAATAGCAAATACGTTGAATTCAACTTCCATAGATTCAGTAACTTCACCAACAGTGATTGATGCTGTCATTGTAACGACTTCATCATCTTCACCAGAAGCTGGTCTAGTAACTGTACCATCGATAGCTAAGAATTCTGGTTTATCAGATGTCCAAACAACGTCATAAGTAGTTTCACCAAGTACTTGAGTAGCTGGGAATACTAACCATGCTTCAGCACCTGTAACACCGTCATTTGCTGGGAATGTAGTAACTAACGCTAATGCTTCTTGTAAAGTTTCATTGACTGTCTTATCAAGAGCAGGAACGAATGCATAGAATACTTGAGTTGTATTTTGTGTTCCAATAGCGATTGTAGCAGTTAATGTAACTGTTTGATCACCAGTAGAAAATGATGGTCTAACAACTGTACCGTTAGTAGCAACGATTGCAGTGTCACTTGATGCCCAAGTAACTGTAGCGCCATCGCCAATTGTAGTTACTAAAGTCAAGTTAGCCATAACTTCGTACTCATCATCACCGATTGTAGCAGCATAGTTTGCAACTAGTGCAGCTTTTGCGGCAGTCAATCTTTGAGCAACTGTAACTTCTACAGCTTTTACCAACACTCTAAAAGTCTGAGTAATAGTTTCGCCTTCGATAGTAATCGTTGCTGTTAATGTAACGTTCGTATCTGTTTCAGGTCTAGTAACAACACCAGCAGCCGTAATGATTGCTGTATTGCTAGAAGCCCAACTCACTGTTGCATCTTCTATTTCTGTAACGAGTGTCAGATTTTCTGTTACTTCGTAATCTTCGTCTGAGATCGTTTCAGCGTAGTTTGCAACTAATGCTTCCTTCGCTCCATCAAGCAAATCTGCTGTTGATGTACAAGCGGTTAGAAAGCCAACAAATAGTGCTAATAGTACTACGAGTAGTACGCGTGTCTTCTTCATTTAAATCCTCCTATTTATATTTATATTTAAGAACTTAGTTCCCTAATATACGTCTAGCTTCTGCAATTGCATATTGCAATGCATTTTCTACTGTGTCTGATTCTGTAGGAATAATAACACGTTCAAAAGTAACTCCTACTGCGGCTCTTATTGCTGATGAGCCTACAAACGCTTGGTCAAAGAATAATATTTCTGATTGCTCTGCAGCTGCTTTAGCTGCCTTAGCTCTCATTAAATCTTCACCTTCAAGAAGTGTAACACCATCTTGAGCTAGTCCATTCATCAAGTTTTGATACTCGGTTGTCGTATAGACTGATGATCTTGTTGGTTGATAACCTGTTCTTAATGTGAAGTCTAATTGAACTTCATTACTATTTAAGAATTTCAAGAATAGCCATGAAGCTAATTTTTGCTGATCAGTTCCTGTATTCGCAAGAGACATATTTGTTCCTTGTTGAATTGCAGTTGCGTATTCAGGCATATCTTTATTATAAGGAATAGGAACTACTTCAAATTCAAATAGATATTCACCATTCACCATCGTTGGAGTGTTATAGTAAGCACCACCAGTAGAACCGATAGTCATGAATGTTTGACCTTTTTTGAAAATATCAGATGCATAGTCAGTTCCCCAATTTGAAGGAATAGTTAACTTATCTTTATGTGTCGAAAAATAATTTAACATTGCTCTAGCTTCTGCTGAATCATATAATGCAACACCTTTACGTTCACTATCGATTCCGGTGTAAGATCCACCCCATTGACGAAGTAATGTAATGAATGCATTCGCTTCAGAATCATATGAGTAAGGAACGAAAATGTCTTTAGCTGTTGTAATTTCAGCTGAAGTTAATCCTAGAGTTGCACCATATGAGTCAATGTATGTTGGAGCTACCGCTTCAAATTTACTAGCCATAGCGAATAAATCTTGCCAAGTTGTAGGGAATGCTGCGATTTGTCCTGCATCGATTAAATCGTTTACAACATCTAAGTTATAAATCATAACTTCTGTAGACTTATTAAATGGTAATGAGTAGAATTCGCCATCTGATGTGTATTGGCTATTTTCGTTACGATACTTCCATAAAATATCTTCAAACTTTTCAGTATCACTTGTTTCATCGAATCCATGAACTGCATGATCAATGTAAGGATTTACTGAGATAACTGCGTTGTTTGTAATATATTCAGCAACATGGTCAGGATATCCTTGAACGATATTAGGTAATGTTCCACCTTTGATTGCACTTACAACGTTTTGTCTAAGCATATCGTAATTATCACCGTTTTTAACAATATTAACAGTGACATTTGGATATAAAGCCATAAAATCTTCAGCATAATCATTTAATGCGCCTTCAATTGTTGATCCATTAGAATGCCACATTGTAATGGTAACAGGATCTGAAGTTAACGCTGAAGGAATGTTTGTAACTGCATTTTTAACTGTAAGTGATACTGTTCTAGTTGTAGACGCACCAAGTTCGTTTTCAACAGTAATTTGGTAACTAAATCTACCAGGTCTTGTTAAGTTAGGTAATCCAACAACTTCGATATCTTCAGTGATATCTACTGGATCGCCAGAAACTGTATCAATAGCAACAACACCACGAAGTGGATTATATGGCTTAGAGCCGATATAATAGGATTGTTGTTCTTGTACATATAGAAGAGATACGGTTTGTGCAACGTTACCAACTACAATAAATTGTACGGTTTGTGTAGCACTTTCTCCTTCACTATCTTCTACATAAACTGAATAACTATAAGTTCCACCAGCTGAATTGGTTAACCAAGCTGGGTTCCACCCTACAAGCTCAATATTTTCTGTTAAATCTCCATCTTGAGCATCTGAGGCAGTAATTCCATCGAGTGGATCATACGCTTCACCGAAATTAATGGTGACTGTGCCTTGTACACCAGTTAACTCTGGTGCCGTGTTTCTAACTTCTACGCAGGCACTTAATGTTAAAATCCCTGCAAGAATCAATACAAATGAAAATATTTTCTTCATTTCTTTCCTCCTTTTTATCCTTTTGTCCCGCTTCTACCGACGCCAGACATAATATATTTTCTTAACAATAAGAACACAATAATCAGTGGAATCGTAACAATGGCACTTGCAGCAATCTGCATGTTAAACATTGTACGTGCATCAGTTCCACCAGTCGTAAAGTCTGCATCACGAAGGGCTGCTGAGATTAGCCAGAAGTTTCTACCTTCGTTTACATCCCCAACGGATGTAATCAATCTTGGCCAAATGAAGGCGTTCCATGAACCGATTACTGATAAAATCGTAATGGTGAAAATGGTTGGTCCTGCAATTGGAATCATAACTCTTGTTAAGTACTTGAAGTCTGATGATCCATCAACCTTAGCTGCTTTATATAAAGTATCAGGAATTTGTTTGAATGTTTGTCTTAAGAAGAATATGTAGAATACTGATGTCATAAACGGAATAATCATTGCAAGGAAATAAGAATTCGTTCCTGCTTCTCCACCAACCCAACCTACTCCAGCTTGACTGACTGTTAAGAAGTTTGTTAAGATGTATAATTCACCAGGAATCATCATCGTCATTAACAGAATAGAAAACATGGTTTCTCTTCCTTTAAATTCTAATCTTGCAAATGCAAATGCAGCAAGAATGGTTGTAATAATAGTACCAACAGTTGAAATGACACCAACAACAAGTGTATTTTGAATATATCTACCAAAATCAACTTCTTGCAGAACATACTTGAAGTTCATCCATTGCATTTCAGATAATGCAATAAAGAATCTTGGAGTATTTGTCACATTACTTTCATGGAATGTTTTCAACGCTGTTAAAATCATCCAATAAAATGGAATAAAAATTAATAAGGCAACGATAGATAAGAATAGATAAGTTAGGAAGTATCTAATAAAACTTCTTAATGTTTGTTTTCTAATAACGCTTCTTAACTCTGTTTCAGTTTCTTCATCTTTTGGTTTCTTAATAAATAGTTTTTTGAACCCATTCCAAATATTTACTGATGCTTGTTTAAATCCATATTTTTCTGTTTCAAGCAAAATAGATCTAGATAAATAGATTTTTAATCCTGCGCTGACTGGATTTAAAACAAGTAATGAAATGATTGCATTTGTAAATAGATTCGATGAAACCCAACGGTTATACTCATAGAATTCTCTGTTCTTTGTTTTCTTATAATTTATGAAAAGAAGAGGGAAACTAATCATTATAAACATTGCAAGATAGCTTAACCAAGTATTTAAGAGTGGTGTTGATACATCCATTCCCAATATTTGGTAGTTAAAAATTGTTTCTGTCACTGGTGCTGTATCTGGAACAATGATGAATGAGAATAGAAATAAGAATAATCCAACATATAGCAATAGGAAGAATAGGTCAACACCATGAATGATGTTTTCAAACTTTTTAGTTTCTTTTACGCGTTCTTTGTTCATGTTGTCATCCTCCTAGTAGTGAACTCGCTTCTTACCTATATACATTTGTAGTAAGGTAAGAGCCAAAATAATCGCGAACAGGATAATTGACGCTGCAGCAGCTAAAGATAAATCTTCGCCACTATAGATGTAGTCATAAATATGAAACACGATTGTCTTTAAGTTATAGTTTGCACCGCTTGGTGTCGCACTATCACCAAAGATTGCAACAACTGATGAATACGTTTTAAATGCACCAATGACTGATGTTACAACGATATAAAATATCATTGGTGAAATCATTGGAACTGTAATTCTAGTAAATACACGACGTTTTGGTGTAGCATCGATTGCTGCTGCTTGATAATACTGAGCATCAATACCTTGCATACCAGATAGGAATACCATGATTTTGAATGCCATACCATCCCATACACCAAAAGCTATAAGTACAGTCATTGCTCTCCAGTAGGTTGCCCCACGTTCGATCCAAGATACAGGACTGATACCGAATAACATAAAGAATTGGTTTACAATACCAGATTCTCCGCTTTTAAACATATATGCAAACACTAAACCAATGGCTAGTGTGTTTGTTATATAAGGAAGGAAGAATATAGTTTGAAAGAAACTCTTTAATGGTTTAATCGAGTTTAATGTCGCTGCAACAAACAAAGATGCAAAAATCGAAATAGGTACGGATATAAATACGATTGCTAAAGTATTTAATAATACACTTGAATTGGTGTGACTAGACGGAAAGATAAAGTTATCTGCACTTAATACTTTCGCAAAGTTTCCAAATAGTGTATAACCAGTAATACTTTCAACAAGTGTTCCATCAACGCTTCTAACATGTTGATATCCCGTATAAATGACTAATCTAAATGCGTTTATAATAGGGTAAAATGTGAATACTGCGAGTAAGATTAAGGCTGGCGATAAATAGATTAAAGCCTTTGCCCATGTTGGGAGATTTGGATTGAGGTGAAGCTTTTCTCTTAATCTAACGAAGAAGTTTCTTGTACTCCACACCCAGTTTTGTAGTGTGTTCTTCATTTGATAATGTCACCACTTTCAGTATCAAAGAGATGAATTTTAGCTTCACGAACTGTAAGAATGATTTGATCCGCTTGATTGTAGGTTTCAGAGTCAACAAGTGCGCGTACTTGAGTTTCGCCGATATTAAAACGAATCATTGTATCTCTACCAATGACATCAACTTCTGGATCGTTAACTGACAACCCTACTTTATCAATTCTAAAGTCTTCAGGTCTTAGACCTACATCATAAATACCGTCTTTAGCTTTCTTTGGACCAAATTCAATATCTTCAATAAAGAGTTTGTTTGATTTAATTTCCCCTTTAATAATATTGATTGGGGGATTACCTAAGAATTTAGCTACGAAAATATTGTGTGGATTCGTATATACATTTTGTGGAGCATCTTTTTGTAGTTCAATACCATTATTCATAACAACGATTTCATCAGAAATACTCATTGCTTCTTCTTGGTCATGTGTTACGAAGATGGTAGTAATACCAGTTTCTTTTTGAATACGCTTGATTTCTTCTCTTGTTTGTAAACGTAGTCTAGCATCAAGATTTGATAGTGGTTCGTCAAGTAGTAGCACACGTGGCTTTTTAACAAGTGCTCTAGCAATCGCTACACGTTGTTGTTGACCACCTGATAATTGTGCAGGTTTTTTGTCTAGTTGATCTTCAATACCAACAAGTTTAGCCATTTCAACAACACGAGCTAACGCTTCATCACGTTCAATCTTTAAGTTTTCAAGAGGAAACATAATGTTTTGACGTACAGTCATGTGTGGGTATAGGGCATAATTTTGGAAAACAAGTCCAATGCCTCTTTTATCCGATGATAATTTAGTGACTTCTTCATCACCAAAAAATATTTTTCCTTCTGTTGGTTTGTGTAATCCGGCAATCATAAACAATGTAGTCGTCTTACCACATCCTGATGGCCCAAGTAATCCTACAAGTTTTCCTGAAGGAATAACTAAATCCATATGATCTACTGCTCTTGTTTCTCTCCCTGTCTTGTCGACAAAGATTTTAGTTAAATTCTCTAATCTAATATCCATGTTGATTCATACTCCTTATGTATAATTTTCCTTTATTAAAAAATAAAAGTCCTTTTGGTTATCCCAAAAGCACTCTAGACTCTAGATATGAAAAAAACGATAATTCTCGTTTTCATATTATATGTTTGAATAGTATTTTGTTCCACTAACATAAACTACTCACCTCATCAACTGTATTATATAATAATAACCTCTAAAATACAATTGGAAATGACTGCTAAAAGTGGTATTTTTACCAAATTTTTTCAAACAAAATATATGAAAGCGCTTTTAGGGGTAATTAGATTATAGTATTTTAGAATGCGTTTGTCAATAAAGTAATGTTTGTTCGAATATCAAAGTAAAAAAAACACCTTAAGGTGTTTTGTTTATCCTATATTTTTTTTAATTTTTCTATTACATAATTAGGCAATGCGAATGATCCTGTATGAATATTCTTATTATAATACTTTGTCTTATATCCAAGAGTTTCAATAAAGGCTTCTTTAAAATCAACGACTGGGTCGTATTTTTTAGACGCAAATCCGAATAACCAATGGCCTGAAGGATATGTAGGAATAAACGCTTGGTAGACTTTAGCTACAGGAAAAAGTACTTTAATTTTTTGATGTGCACGTTTCATCTCTTGAGATTCCTTATCGAAATATGGAGATTCATGCTGGTTAATTAAAATACCATCATCTGACAAAATACGATGACAATTTTGATAAAACTCCATTGAGAACAATCCTTCGCCTGGACCTATAGGATCAGTTGAATCCACAATGATCAAGTCATAGACATTCTTGGTATTTTTAACAAATGCTAATCCATCTTCGAATTTCATCGTTACTCTAGGGTCTGTCAATCCTGTAGTTGTTACTTGAAAATATTTTTGACATGCTCTAACGACACTTTCATCAATTTCAACCATGTCTATCTTTATAATAGATGGGTATCTAGTTAATTCTCTTACAGATCCGCCATCTCCACCACCAATAACTAAAACATTTTTTATGTTAGGATTCACTGACATTGGAGTGTGTATAATCATTTCATGATAAATAAACTCATCTTTCTCATTAGCCATCATGATCCCATCTAAGGTGAAAAATCTACCTAAATCAAATGAATCATATACTTCAAGTTGTTGAAATGGTGTTGTTTCACTGTAAATGTGTTCTTTAATCTTGACGGAGAAATTTATGTTTGGTGTCCATTTTTCTGTAAACCAGTCCATTTTGTACCTCCTATTTCATATGCGGAATATTCATTCCGTAAAATATTTCTGCAATCTCTTTATTAATATCTGTTTTTATTTTTATTTTTTCTTCTTCAGCAAGATCACTTTCTGTAACATTAAAGATATAGTTATCTAATACAAATTGATTGAGCATCATTTTAGTATGAAAAATATTCGAATGATCTAGGTTTACATCAATAGAAGTGTACTTATTCAATGTATTTTGATCAATATAATCTTGGATAGACCCAATCGGATGATCGATATAGTGTTTATTACCTTCTAAATCTCTCGTGAACCCTCTCACTCTATAATCCATAATGATAACGTCTGAGTCAAAGCTCTGGATTAAATAATCTAGCGCTTTAATAGGCGAAATTTTTCCGCATGTTGATACATCAATATCCACTCTAAATGTTGATATGTTTTGATCTGGATGTGATTCTGGATATGTATGAACCGTTAGATGACTTTTATCTAAATGTCCAACTACACTTTCTTTTTGAGGAACTAATCCTTGATTGCATGAAGGATCTAAAAGACTTTCATCCACTCTTTCTTCAGCAATCATAATCGTTACGCTTGCTCCTTGAGGATCATAGTCTTGTTTTGCAATGTTTAAAATGTTCGCTCCAATGATTTTTGTAACATCCTCTAGTATTCTAGTTAACCTTTCGGAATTATATTGGTCGTCAATATATTCAATATATGCTTTTCTTTCTTCTATGGTTCTTGTATAGCATATATCATAGATATTGAAACTTAGTGTTTTTGTTAAATTATTGAATCCGTAAAGCTTTATTTTTTCCATATTTTTGTTCTCCTGTTTAGCAGTATTAAACCACTGGTTTAGCAACCGTAACTATTTTATCATAATCATACGATATAGCAACCTTTTTCTTAAAAAGAAAAGGCCAAACGGCCTTTATTTAAAATTCACAATTCTTTGGCGTTCTTGGGAATGGAATCACATCTCTAATATTTTCTACTCCTGATAGATACATAATCAGTCTTTCAAATCCTAATCCAAATCCTGAATGTACACAGCCCCCGTATCTTCTTAAATCAATGTACCAATCCAAGTCTTCTTTAGGAACTCCCATATCATCCATTCTCTTGATTAAATAATCTAGTCTCTCTTCTCTTTGAGATCCTCCGATTAATTCACCACTTCCTGGAACGAGTAAATCCATGGCTGCAACAGTTTGTCCATCATCATTTAGTCTCATATAAAACGCTTTAATATCTTTTGGCCAATCTGTAACAAACACAGGGCTTTGGAAATATCTATCTGTTAA
>CAKMKF010000209.1 GCA_927439925.1 uncultured Acholeplasmataceae bacterium
GGCAGTAGGCTCTGACCCTGCGATCGTTGGTTCAAATCCAGCTAGCCCTGCCACTTATAAATGAGGACCTTTAGGGTCTTTTTTTATTTTATAAAGTAAAAATGCAAGTTTCTTTCTACCATAGGGCAGGAGGAAATAATATGAAAAAAATAATGACTTTTGTTTTACTGTGTTTAATTTTTGTTTTATTTGGAAATATGAGTTCTTTTGCGGGTCAATATGATTTATTGCCCATTGGTAAGAATTATTTGAGTCTAAGTAACATTCGAGTACTTGATAATCCTATGTATTATGCAGAAACGATTGAACCGATACGAGTTAAAGCCAATACAACTTACACACTCGTCTTTGATTTTAACTATTTGGGGCAATTAACTCAGGATTTAAGTGGGGTATGGGTTGAGATTGAAGAAAATGATGGAGAGTATTATCATAATGACTATATTATTGAAGACAGAACCAATGAAAGAGCATATTTTGAATTCACGACTTATAATGAAATGATACAAATTCTTTTCATGCCTAATGGATTAGAAAATACGTATAACATTATGCTTTATGAAGGAAGTTATGTAGACTTTACTGGATTTCTACCTTATGTGCATCCAAATGAAGTTATGAACTATCAAGGTCTAATACCAATGGATTATGATGTTCCCTTAACAATGGATCAAATCAAAAGCTATATCACTGCCAGAAATTCATTAGGTCAAGCAATGGTTTATAATGTTACATCAGACACATATACATCAAGTGAAAAGTTACCTGGTAATTATCAAATGATGTTTCAAGTCACACATAATTTGATTACCAAAAACTATATTCTTGATATAAGAGTTTATGATTTAACAAGTCCTGTGATTTCGATACCGCAAACTATAGAAATACCGTTAGCTGAAAAAGTAGACGTCAATCAGATTAAAGAGATGCTATCAATAACCGATAATGTAGATACAATATCGACATCGACTCTTTCCATACTGACAGATACCTACACACCTGCAACGACTGTAGGCACTTATCATGTTTTATTTGAAGCAAGCGATTTGAGTGGTAATAAAACAACTTTAGAGGTTCCAGTCACACTAGTTGATCTAAAGGGACCAGTTATTAAAGGGCCACAACTTATTTATTTATACACAACAGATCCTGTTTTATCTAATGCTCAAATACTAGCGAAGTATTCTGCAATTGATGATGTAGACGGTCCTGTTAATGTGTCAATATCTTACAATTTATATAATCAAAGTTTAACTGCAGGAAGCTATCAACTTACTTTAAGATCAACAGACTCAGCATTAAATGTTACCAATCGGAATATTTATATCAATGTTATTGATAATAAGGGACCAGTATTTGAAACCAACGATAAAATCATTGAAAAATCAGTAGCTGATACAATGACGGATGCAGATATTATTGCTTGGTTTAAAAACCAACTCGCATTATCTGGAGTTGAAGCAACCGATGTAACAATCTTATTTAATGAATATAATAGCAATGAAAGCTTGAGTGGAAGTTATTATGTCTATTTGACATATGACTTAGATGGACTTGAGCAGACATCAAGAGTTAGAATCGATGTAATTGAAAATGAAAACAGCATACCATATGTGTTATATATTTCTGTTTCTTCAGCACTTTTACTGATAGGATTTGGTGTGACTTACTACGTAAAAAAGAAAAGAATATAATATTTTGAAAAAGAATTGACACCTTTTGAAAAAAAAGGTATAATTCTTTTTGCGCGGGTGTGGCGAAATTGGCAGACGCACTAGACTTAGGATCTAGCGCCGCAAGGCGTGCAGGTTCAACTCCTGTCACCCGCACCACTATAAAATAAAATGGCTCTAATTATAGAAAAAGGTATTCAAATATCTAATCTATCATCATAGTGCCTTTTTTATTTGACTTATTATCTCAATCAAAAGCAATTGGTTAGTTTGAACCAAAACATCGATTCATTGTTGCTAAATCAACCAACTCAACATCTATATCTTTATGAAACTGAAATTTCAATTACTCGACTATTATTTATATTTAATATTGATTTACCTATGGTAGGTATATTTTATGATGCAATGAAAGAAAAATGTAAGAAGAATGAAACAAGATTATGTGAAAATTTGTATGCCTTGTTTACAAAGTTTACATTGTACAAAGATTTGACATTTTAGGGTGTATTTTTGTTGACAAATAGAGTATAATACTAATGTTGAGCATAACGTTTGTTTTTTCATGCTGATTATGTTAATTTTCTTTCTTTTTAACAAAATGAGTTGAATAAGCGTGTAAATCAAATCTAGTCAATCAAAAAATAATTGATTAACATTTTTTTTACAAACAGCAAGTTCAAGTATTATAAAGTTTGTGTTCATAAGTTATTAAAAAATAAAAAGATATAAGTTTCAGGAGGGAGTATTATGGTAGCAAAAAAAGTTATTAAATCAATGGATGGTAACGAAGCTGCAGCATATTGTTCATATGCATTCACTGAAGTAGCCGGAATTTATCCGATTACACCATCTACACCAATGGCACAATATGTTGACCTTTGGGCTTCAGAAGGTAAGAAGAATTTATTTGGTATGCCTGTAAAGGTTATCGAAATGCAAAGTGAGGCTGGTGCAGCAGGTACAGTTCATGGATCTCTACAAATGGGTGCATTAACCACCACATACACAGCTTCTCAGGGATTACTTTTAAAGATTCCTAATATGTATAAAATTGCTGGTCAATTATTTCCAGGTGTAATGCATGTCGCTGCAAGAAGTATTGCTGCTCAAGCATTATCAATCTTTGGTGACCATCAAGACGTTATGGCTGCTCGCCAAACTGGTTGGGCAATGCTTGCATCAACATCTGTACAGTCTGCAATGGACTTAGGTGGAATTGCGCATTTATCAGCTATTAAATCAAGTATTCCATTCGTTCACTTTTTCGATGGATTTAGAACTTCACACGAAGTTCAATCGATTGAAGTGCTTGATTATGAGTTATTTGATAAGTTGTTAGATAAAGAAGCTGTTGCTAAGTTTAGATCTAAAGGATTAAATCCTGCACACCCGGTTTCTCGTGGTACTGCTCAAGGTGAAGATGTATACTTCCAAACTAAAGTATTACAAGCATCTCATTATGATGTGATTCCTAATATCGTTAATGATTACATGCAAGAAATTTCTAAGGTTACTGGAAGAAATTATGCGCCATTTGTTTATTATGGTGATCCAAAAGCAACTGACGTAGTTATTGCTATGGGTTCAGTTATCGAAACAGCGCAACAAACAGTTGATTACTTAATGTCTGAAGGTAAGAAGGTAGGTTTATTATCAGTTCACCTATATCGTCCTTTCAGTGCTGAATACTTCATGAAGGCAATGCCAGCATCAGTAGAAAGAATTACTGTACTTGATAGAACTCTTGAAGCAGGTGCTACTGGAGATCCATTATTCCTAGACGTTCAATCTATTTATTATGGTAAGGAAAATCAACCACTTATTTTAGCTGGTCGTTATGGTTTATCATCTAAAGATACAACACCAGCATTGGTATTGTCAGTATATGAAAATATGGCTGGTCCACAAAAGAACCACTTTACAGTTGGTATTAATGATGATGTTACACATACATCACTTCCAATTGACACTACAAGAGAAATTAGTGATAAGGATTCAACAGAATTATTATTCTTTGGACTTGGTTCAGATGGTACCGTTGGAGCATCTAAAAATATTACAAAAATTATTGGTGACCATACGACTTTATACTCACAAGCTTACGCGTCTTATGACTCTAAAAAAGCTGGTGGTGTTACGCGCATGCACTTGCGTTTCTCTAAGAAACCAATTCGTTCAACTTATTTAGTGAATTACCCACATTTCGTCTCTTGTTCAACAGATACATATCTTACTAAATACGATATGCTTAAAGGACTTAGAGAAGGTGGAACATTCCTACTTAACACAACAACTAAACCAGAAGAAATAGCTGATTTGCTTCCAAATAAAGTGAAGCGTCAACTTGCTCAAAAGAAAGCTAAATTCTATATCATCAATGCAGTTGATTTAGCTTATGAAATTGGCTTAGGTAGAAGAATCAATACGATTATGCAGTCTGCATTCTTTAAGCTTAATGATGCTTTAATGAATGCTGATGATGCAAATAAATACATGAAGGAATATGCTGAAAAAACTTATGGCCGTAAAGGTGAAGCAATTGTTGAATTAAACAATGCTGCAATCGATGCTGGTTATCTAAATTTAGTCGAAATTAAAGTTCCAACTGATTGGGCATTATTAGTTGATGAAGTTCCAGCTGAAACTTCAGACCGTCCTGATTTTGTTAGAAAAATTGCTGATATCGTGAACTCAATTGAAGGGGATTCACTTCCAGTTTCTGCATTCCTAGGGTATGAAGATGCTCATATGGAAAACGGAACTACTCAATATGAAAAGCGTGGTATTGCTAACTTCGTTCCTGAGTGGAGATCTGAAAACTGTATTCAATGTAACCAATGCGTATTCGCATGTCCTCATGCTGTTATCCGTGCATTCTTAGCTGATGGTACTGAAGTTGCTAACGCTCCTGAAGGTGCTAAGATGCTAGATGCTAAAGGTAAAGGTATGGAAGGTCTTAAGTTTACCATTCAGGTATCAACTCTAGATTGTACAGAATGTGGTATTTGTGTTCAAGTATGTCCAACACCTACGAAGTCACTTGCTATGGTACCAATTGGTGATGAACTTGCAAAGGGTGCACAACAAACAGCTAATTACTTCTTCAATGAAGTAACTTATAAAGATATGGGCGTTGACAATCCTAAGAATTTAAGTTTTAACCAACCTTTATTCGAATTCTCGGGTGCATGTGCAGGTTGTGGTGAAACTCCTTATATCAAGGCTTTAACGCAGTTATACGGTGATCACATGGTATTAGCGAACGCTACTGGTTGTACTTCAATTTACGGTGCGTCATTCCCATCAACTCCATATACAACTAACCCAGAAGGATTTGGTCCAGCTTGGGCTAACTCACTGTTTGAAGATAATGCTGAATTTGGTTTCGGTATGAGAATTGCTTATGAAAATCAGGACGGTCTGAAGTTTCAGCTGGAACTTCATCAACTAATAATGCCCAATCAGTTGGAACTTTAATTTCGACTAAATTTAGATAACCAGCATCGATTGCAGCATTGTTTAATTCAACAA
>CAKMKF010000210.1 GCA_927439925.1 uncultured Acholeplasmataceae bacterium
CAAATTAAGTTCTACATTACTGAAGAAAAATCAGAAGAAGGCGTAGTACTTCCAACTGCTGTACAAACTGCAGTTACAAGCTACTTAACTCCAGTACTTACAAGATATAACAATACCTACATGCAAAGAGAGTTAATCTTCAAGTTATTAGAAGAAGCTACTTATGCTGATACTGAAGGTACTGCTAGATTTGAAGTCATTAGAGAGATCAACAGACGTCAGTTAAATGAATATCTATTATCAACAACTGGTGTCAATGATGCAAACTATAATAACCTTTATGGTTCATGGTTTACAATTCTAGAAAGTGGTTTATAAGATTTAATTAATTAAAAAGTATAAGAGGCTACTCGAATGAGTAACCTCTTTTTTTTAATCTAAATCACTTTTTAATGTTGTGCTTGTAAAATCTCATTTTATCCATAACAGATATCATTTGTGTAAATGATCCTTCTGCAGTACTTTCTAGCGTCTCACCTAGTACTGTAAACTTAGAATCAATCGTATCGATAAACCATAAGAGTAAAGCTTCACCAGTTTGAGGTTTCTTAGGAGATCCAAAATTGAATTGCCCATGATGTGAGATAATCATATGCTTCAACATCAAGACTTCTTCAGAATCTTCACATCCTAAATCTCTAGCAATTCTATCAATATCAACGGTTTGCATGACAAGATGACCAATTAATAATCCTTCTTTCGTATATTCCCCATCGACACCACTAATTTCATTAATCTTAGACATGTCATGTAAAATGGTTCCTGCATAGAGTAAATCTTTGTTCAAATAAGGATAGATAAAGACGAATGGGTCAATCAGTTTTAACATGGTATAGGTGTGATGTGATAATCCTCCAACATATGCATGATGGAATTTGGTTGCTGCTGGATGCATGTAAAATGATTTTTCATTTTCTTTATAAATCTTTTTCGTTATTTTTTTTAAAACTTCATTTTCAATTTTATTCATATAGGATTCAATTCCTTTTTTGATTTGCATCATAGGAATTGGTGCATATGTGTAAAACTTTTCTAATACCTTAGCAAGTTCTTCATCTGATAATACATCTTCAGCTGGTGTAATTGATAGACATTTTAAAATCAATTCATCTTCAATTTTTACGATAGCTTGAGCTTGAAATTCATAAACTTTCCCCATTGATAACAATGGAAGCTGTTCAAAATCAAGTTTTAAGTTTATATGCTCGCTATCTTCAGTCAATACCGTGGTATTACAAAAATGGACACCATGATTAATCGATTCAACCTTACCCACTATCTTATAAGTTTCATTAACGTTTAATTCCATAATCATTCTCCTATTCTTTTACGTGCTCTAGAACATACGCTTCTAGTGCACTCTTTTCATTCTTTAATCTTCTATTCAAAACCTCAATCACCATTTCGGTTTGAATATTTTTAAGCCAAGATCCAGCTTTTTTATTGGTCAATTTCATGATTTCAGTAGCTCTTAGTTTTAAATCTAAGTCGCTTGAAATTGGCAAATTCTCATAGTCATTCTCTATTTTCGTTTTTAAGTTTTTCGATCTTCCAAGCATAAAATTGACGCGGTTTGCTAGTAAGCATAAATCAATTCCATAAGTATAAAGTGTATATGGATCGAAGTCTTGATGTTTTTTAGCAAGCATGGATGCGACTTCATAGCGATGCTTATGTTTATTTGAAAATGGCCATTCTGAAGGTATTGACCCGTTCAATGTAAATGCTAATGCGAAGAACGCATCAACAAATGGCATTTCATCTAATTTTTGTGTATATAGAAACCCTTTTTCTAAACCAGGTAATACTTCATGGACTTTAGTTGTAACAATCGATTGGATTGCGCGCTTAACATGAGTCCCTTGTAGCATTTTTATAAGTTCATTCAAAATGCGTTCCATTGCTACTTCTTTTAATCTATATCTAGACTCATAGATAGCATCTCTAGTTAGCGCGTCGATTTGAAAGCCTAATTTAGATTGAAAATAGAACGCACGCATGATTCTTAACGCGTCTTCATTAAATCTATCGATTGGGTTACCAATCGTACGAATGATTTTCGCGTTAATATCATTTTTACCATCAACATAATCAATGATTTCATTTCTTTCGGTCATCAATAAACCATTGATAGTAAAATCTCTTCTTTTCACATCTTCTTCAACAGTTTCTGCGAATGTAATGTTATCAGGATGTCTACCATCTTGATATTCCCCATCAACTCTATAAGTTGTCACTTCAAATGTTTCATCATTCAAAAATACTGTGACAGTTCCATACTTTAGACCAGTTGGCTTTGTTCTAAATATTTTTGAAACCTCATGAGGTTTCGCATTCGTTGTAATATCTATATCAGTTAAAGGTATACGCAAAATATGGTCCCTAACGGCACCACCTACGATATATGCTTCAAATCCTTTTTTCTTTAAGTCGTTGATTACGAATTTCGCGTTTTTCATTGTAGACATTTCATCACCGTTAATATTATACCAAAAGAATGAGTTTATTGAAATGACAAGTTTCTTTATTTGAACCAATCATTTCCTTTTGATATGATATGGTTGAGGTGAATTTCTATGAGAAAAAAGGTTTTATATATTGCTGCAACCCTTGATGGGTATATTGCAGACTTAAATGACGGTTTTTCTTTTCTTTCTCCGTATGATGGATTAGACAGTGTGACGAAAAGTTATGAAAACCTAATATCTAGAATAGATACCATAATCATGGGTTTTAAAACGTATGAAGTCGTTCAAAAAATGGGTGAGTGGCCCTATAAGAACCAAAAGTCTTACGTGATGACAACTCATCCAAAAGATGATATAAACCAAATTTACTTTCGATCAGACATTAAATCGTTAATCGAAGAACTTAACGATATAGATGGTAAAGATATATGGATAGTAGGTGGCGGAATCTTAATATCTAGTATGTTGGAGTCAAATTTGATAGATGAGTTTCAAATCGCGATTGTCCCAATACTATTAGGTTCTGGAAAACCATTATTCCCACAAGGACATTATCATCAGGATTTAGAACTCGTACAAACCGAAGTTCTTGATGGATTGGTTTTGTTAACCTATAGAAAAAAATAGACTTTTTCATCTGAAAACTACTATAGTATATATGCTATACTATGACTATGGTGATCTAAATGAAATATCTTAAAGAAAAAACAGTCTATCAAATTGAAATCAATAAATCAATCTTTATCGGTATTCTATATCCTCTATCCTCAATAGAAGATATAGCTCTTTCTATGATGGATGCGAAAGAAACTTATCCAAAGGCCAATCACTACTGCAGTGCTTCTATATTTGGAGAAACTGGTGAGCATCAAAGTGCATCTGATGATGGTGAACCCTCACGTACTGCAGGTATACCTATACTAGAAGTCTTAAAACATCATGACATTACCAATGTATTATGTGTCGTTGTCCGCTTCTTTGGTGGAATTAAGCTTGGTGCCGGAGGACTACTTAGAGCATATACAAAGACTTCTGCTGAAGTTATTAAACTTGCTAAGTTTTACCAAAAGAAAGTAGTCCCATCCTATGAAATTACTTTTGGTTACCATTTAATCAATCAAATGGACCAATATTTAAATGAAAAAGCGACAATCGTCAATAAAAGCTTCTTGACGAATGTCACTTATAAGATCATAATCAATTCAACCGATTCAATAATTCAAGAAATAACACATCAATTACTAGATATTAAAGAGTTACCCCCTGAAACTATCTATATCGACTTATTAAGCCCATAGGGCTTTTTTTAATCTCCAAACTCTGCATAATAGAAATCTTGGCTATTGATCTCATCGTGCATCCATTCCGCTCTTAGATTCATAAAACTCAGCACATACTGAACTTGTCCATGATGTGTAGTTTGTGCAAGTACTTCTGCTGGATTTGGCCAAACATAAGTATTCATTATATCCCATTTCATAAAGTTTCTTTCTGCCATATCGGAGATTGAATCTTCTAGCACAGGAATCATTTCAAACATTTCTGGTAATACATCTAAGTAAAAATCATTATATCTTTCTCGATACAACAATCTCACTTCTAAAATATCCATCATGAGTTTAAACATTCTATTTTTATACATTCTCATTCCATAGAAATTCTCAGGTCCATAATCGATATAATCAGCATTTCCATACGATAAATCAAAGTCCCAAAGTGGTCCATATTGTAATGGACCATCAGCCTCTTTATACATAAACACTGAACTCCATCCAACATCTACATTCTTTACGAATTCTTGAACTATAAAATATGCAATCCAATTATCAATATTTATTAAACTCTCATAATTAGATTTCGCGATTAACGCATTTTCTACTGACTCTATGTAGGCTTTCAAATATGTAGCATGAATATCTGTGTATGCTAAATCATCAGCATCTGGCTCTTTAATTTCATATGGGATATCTCTTACAACAATCCAATCCCAACCAGGAGTGATATTTTGATCATAAAAGCGTTGATCAAGTTCAAAGAAATAACCTGTATTGGCTACTCCGGGAATAGATTCAATTTCAAATTTATTCTTATGAACTTCAACTTGTTCTGTTAAAACATAGACTCCTCGATAGTCGTCGTTGATGTAAAGTTCTACAAACCTGACCTCTAGACTATAGGGAAGATCATTCATAAGCGATACCATTTTTTGTGTAATCGCATTTCTCATGAGTGATTTATCAGCATATTCGGCAAGTAAAACATAATTCTTAGCCTTTGGCATTCCTAAAATCGAAGTATTTTCGTCAAATCTTAAGCGGTAAGGTTTTTTATCAGATAAAAACCAAGTCGAGTTTCCTCTTCCTCTAAGCTGTGCAGCTTCTGTTTCATGTTCTAAAACACCAACACCATTCTTCTTCGTTTCAACTCGAACACCTGCTTGAACATAGTCTTCTAAACCAACTTGTCCTAATGATACAGGAAGTGTTAAATAGATCTTTGTGTCATTATAACCAGAGTCTAAAGATAGATATCTAAACTCGCTAGAAAAAGTGAGTTCTGTTTGTCCTCTTTTGATTGTATAAGATATCTCACTATCTCGATCATAGAAAGGGGACTCATAAATAAATTCATTTGTAAATGTTTGTTCTTCAAAGGTGTATGTTACTTCATAATCAACATATGTTGGCAAACCAAAATTTGAATTGATAACATTTGGAATCGATTCATCAATTTCTTCTGCTAACAATTCGATTTGCTCTGTGTAATCTGTAGTATCAACTGGTGTAATCGGTAACTCAATATCGCTACATGAAACAACAAATATCGAGAGTGTGATCAAGATTAAGATTAGATATAGTTTTTTCATGTTTTACTCCTTTATATTTTTTGAAAAAAAAGCATAGGAAAGTTCCTATGCATATTATGTCATATAACCGACAAGTAACTGTGAGACCTTTACCATAACTTCTGCTAGAAGGTGAGCACATATTAAAGCAAGTAGAAAATACCCCGCCTTGATTTCCCAAAGCTTCATCTTTTCAAATTTATCTTCTATATGTAGTGCTCTAAGTATTCTTAAACTTATCCAAAAGAATACCAATAAGGATACAAAATAAATCAGTTCATCCATTTGAGTTCACCTCTTTATAACTGTCCAGCCTTACTCTTCATGATATTTTCTTTTAATTCACGTTCCTGTTTGGAGAAATCAATATTTTCTTTTTTAGTTGTTTCAAGCTTTTCTTTTTTCATCATATCAAATGCGTGAGTTGCTTTATCTAAAGTGGCACCCATTTGAGCTTCAAGTGCTAAAATATTGAGTTCATTATCTTTAAATTCTACTACAGCTTGTTCAACAACCAAAAAGCTTTCATTTTTGTCTTTGACAAACTTGAGATAGCCTTTTCCAATATGTAAAATGATTGGTGTATGGTTATTTAAAATCCCAGTATCTCCATCTTCATTTCTTACAATGGTATATTCAATTTCATCGGTATATGTTTTACCAAGCTGTGTGAGTACTTTAAAAATCATAATGTCTTCGCCTTCTTAATCGCTTCATCAATGGTACCGACCATATAAAATGCATCTTCTGGTAGATTGTCGTGTAATCCTTCAATGATTTCTTTAAAGCTTCTTACTGTTTCCTTGACTGGAACGAATACACCTGGCATACCAGTGAACTGTTCAGCAACATGTGTATTTTGAGATAAGAACATTTGAAGACGTCTAGCTCTATGCACAACAAGTTTATCTTCATCTGTCAATTCATCCATACCAAGAATAGCAATAATATCTAAGAGTTCATGATATCTTTGAATCATCTTTTGAACTGCCCGCGCAGTATCATAGTGCTCTTTACCCACGATTTGTGGAGTTAAAGCTCTTGATGTTGATGCAAGTGGGTCAACAGCTGGATAGATACCAATTTCTGTTAGTCTTCTTGAAAGGTTTGTTGTCGCATCCAAATGGCTAAAAACCGTAGCTGGTGCTGGGTCCGTGTAGTCATCTGCTGGAACATATACTGCTTGAATCGATGTAATTGATCCATTTTTAGTCGAAGTAATTCTTTCTTGAAGTCTTCCCATTTCAGTAGCAAGCGTTGGTTGATAACCAACAGCTGAAGGCATTCTACCTAAAAGTGCTGATACTTCACTACCTGCTTGAATGAAACGGAAGATATTATCAATAAATAATAAAACGTCTTGTTTCGCTTCATCTCTAAAATGCTCTGCCATCGTTAATCCTGTTAACGCAACGCGCATTCTAGCTCCGGGTGGCTCATTCATTTGCCCAAAGACCAGTGCTGTCTTATCGATAACACCAGAGGCAATCATTTCTTGATAAAGTTCATAACCTTCTCTTGTTCTTTCCCCTACTCCGGCGAAAACAGAGATACCCGCTCTTTCTTGGGCGACGTTATGAATTAATTCTTGGATTAAAACAGTTTTACCAACTCCGGCACCACCGAATAGACCAATCTTACCACCTTTAATATAAGGAGCAAGTAAATCGATAACTTTGATTCCTGTTTCTAAAATTTCAACTTCACTTGATAATTCATGAAATGGAGGTGCTGAACGATGAATGCTCATTTTTGGTGCATCAACTAAAGGTTTTCCTTCATCGATTAAATCACCAAGTACGTTAAACATACGTCCTAATACCGCTTTACCAACTGGTACTTGAATCGATGTACCTGTAGGATTTACAGGTAAATCTCTTCTTAACCCTTCAGTTGGTTCTAAAGCGATGGTACGTACAACGTGATCTCCTAAGTGAAGTGCAACTTCAAGAGTTACCGTCTTATCTTTAGAGACTTCAACGACTAACGCATCATAGATAGCAGGAAGAACGTCATCAAAATGAACGTCTACGACTGGACCGATAATTTGTGTAATTTTACCTTGCATCTTGTTTCTCCTTTCCTAAACGTTCGAACCATTGACGACGTCAATGAGTTCGCTTGTAATTTCTTGTTGTCTTGCTCTATGGTATATCGTATGTAATCTCTCAACGATATCATTTGCATTATCTGTAGCATTTCTCATAGCAACCATTCTAGCTGCATGCTCACTAAGCTTTGCATCTGATAAAGCTTTAAAGATTGAAGATTCGATATAAATATCAACTGTTTGGTTTAGAATCTCTTCTGGACTTACATCATAAATAAATTGTTCCTTCTTCTTATGATCTTCTTCATCAAAGATAACAGGAAGTATAGTTTCTTTTTTAACAACTTGAGTTGCTGTATTCACGTAGTGATTATGATATAAAATCACTTCATCAATTGTCTCATCTAAAAAGACTTCTTTAATCAATGTAGCATAATGTCTAAAGTACATAGTTGAGACATCATCTCTATTATAAATAATCTCTTCATTGATGATTGGAAGCTTGCGTTTAACTGCGAAGTAATACCCTTTTTTACCTAGGACAAGCACTTTAAAGCTTTCTTTAGGTAAATCCTTGGTTTCCTCAATAAAGGCTTTAAAAAGCTGATTATGATAACTCCCAGCAAGTCCCCTATCTGATGTGACTAAGACATAGAGTTTCGTCTTTCCTTCGTTAATTGATGTAATGCGTTGTGCTTGATCCGTACCCTGATCAGAGTACATCAAGATTTCATGAATCTTAGAAACAAAATGAACTGAATGATTTAGTAATTCGGTTGACTTCTTGATTTTGGATAAAGCAATATTATGCATTGCTTGTGTAATGGCAGCTGTTTTTTTAATCGCTGTCATTCTAAGCTTAATATCCTTCAATCCCATTAGACTAACCTCTTAAGACCTTGAATAAAGGAATCGAGTTCTTTCTTTTCTGGTAAGCTCTTGGTTTCTATCAAATGTGCATTGATCTTTTTACCTAGGTCATTCATTTGAAGACCTTGAGCAATTTCAGATTCAAGTGCTTTCACTTGTTCTAGATTTAAGTCATCCATAAATCCTTCAGATAAAGCATAAACGGTGACGATCTGTGTTGGCATTTGAACGAGTTCATGAACATCTTGTTTTAGAATTTCAACTGTCTTTCTACCGCGTTCAAGTCTCTTCTTCGCACTAGCATCTAAGTCAGATCCAAATTGTGCGAAAGATTCAAGTTCTCTATAGTTTGCTAGGTTAATACGAATGGTTCCGGCAACTTTTTTCATACCCTTCCACTGTGCGGCACCACCGACACGTGAAACGGAAAGTCCTGCGTTAATCGCTGGACGAATACCTGAATAGAATAACTCAGCTTCTAAAAATATTTGACCATCTGTGATGGATATAACGTTTGTGGAAATGTATGCTGAAATATCTCCAGCTTTCGTTTCAATAATAGGAAGTGCGGTTATTGAACCACCACCTAATTTATCATTTAAACGAGCTGAACGCTCTAATAATCTTGAATGTAGATAGAAAACGTCCCCTGGATAAGCTTCTCTTCCTGGTGGTCTTCTAAGGAGTAGGGATAACTCACGGTAAGCAACAGCATGTTTAGATAAATCATCGTAAACAATTAAGACATCTTTACCTTGTTCCATGAAGTATTCACCCATGGTAACACCAGCAAATGGAGCAAGATATAATAATGTACCTTCTCTAGATGCACCAGCAGTTACAACTATCGTATATTCCATCGCTTGGTGTTGCTCAAAGAGCTGCACAAGTGTTGAAACTGATGATTCCTTTTGACCAATGGCTACATAAATACAAATTGTATTTTTTCCTTTTTGGTTTAGAATAGCATCTACAGCTAACGTTGTTTTACCTGTTTGTCTATCACCAATAATTAATTCTCTTTGTCCACGACCAATCGGAACTAAAGCATCAATAACTTTGATTCCTGTTTCCATGGAAGCATTGATAGATCCACGTTGCATTACGCCTTGTGCTCTTCTTTCTACTGGTAGGTAGTGCTTCGCATTGATTGGTCCACCTGCATCAAGTGGTTCTCCAAGAGGATTAACAACTCGACCTAAGAGTTCTTCTCCAACTGGTACCTCGAAAATACGTTTAGTGGTTTTCACTAAATCGCCTTCTTTAATTTTATCGCTTTCACCTAAAAGAATAACACCGACGTGATGCTCTTCAAGGTTAAAAACAAGCCCTTTTACATCATGAGGAAACTCTAGGAGTTCTCCCATCATGGCTTGCTGAAGTCCATAAACGATTGCGATACCATCACCAACGCTTAAGACTTTACCAATATTTTCTAATTTAACGTCCTGCTCGAATGACTTGATCTGCTTTTTAATGATTTCCGTCATTTCTTGAACTTTTATTTTTGACAATTTCTACACCACCTTAAATCGTTGTATATAATTCTTCTATCTCGCGCGCAACCGAATGGTCTAGTGACTGTCCTTGATAGACAATTTTGAGACCCCCTAAAAGCGTTGGGTCGATTGTAATATGAAGTGAAACTGTTTGATTTGGAAATCTTGGAGAAATCGCTTTTTTGATTTTTTCTTCAACTTCTTTGGAAACAGTTTTCGCTGAATAAATATGAAGATGTGCAATCTTTTGATACACTCTAGAAAGCAACGTCCATTCACTATATATTTCTTGATATAAATGAATATTATGCTTTTCTGCAAGCATTTTTAAAAATGCTAAAAATGAGTTGTCATACTCAAGTGATTCGATCATTTTTAACTTATCATTAAAACTGACCATTGGTGAATCCATCAAAGTTACCCATGAAGGATTCTTTTCAACTGTATCCTTGAAGTCATCAAAATGATACGTTAAGGTATCGATTTTATTTTCATCCTTAGCAATCGAAAAGAGTGCCTTTGCATAATTTGAGATACTCATTATTTCGTACTCTCTTGAAGAATTTCATCAATGATATCTTGATGAACTGATTCATCAATCTCTCTTTTTACAATCTTTTCGGCAGCAAGAAAAGCAACCTCTTTTATAGATTGTTTGATGTCTTCATTTGCTTGAAGTATTTCATACTCGATATCCTTTTCGGCTTGTTCTAAGCGACGTTTCGCCTCTTTTTTAGCATTGGTTATCATTTCATCTTGTTGTTTGTATGCTTCAAGTGTTAATTTTTCTTTTAATTGTCTTGTTTCTTCTTTCATTGCTTCGTAATCTTTTACCGATTTTTCCTGAAGTTCTCTAGCACGAGCTCTTTCTTTTTCAGCAGTATCAAGCGCTTCTGTTAACGCAGCTTGTCTTGATTCTAAAAAAGTAGTAACCTTGCTCCAAAGAAACTTTCTAATAATCAATACTAAAAGTACGAATGCAATCAAATTGAGCACGACAATATCGGGTCTATTCATTACAGAATATAATCCCTCTTCAATCGCTACTACGACTTCATCAAATATCTCGCTCACTTAGATCAAATCCTTCGTCTTTTATTTTGAAACTAAAATAAATGCAATAATTAAACCATAAAGTCCTGTTGTTTCAGCAACTGCTTGTCCGATTAACATCGTTGATGTAATCTTTGCTGCAGCTTCAGGTTGACGACCAACAGCTTCAGCCGCTTTACCAGCAGCAATACCTTGACCAATCCCTGTACCTAAACCCGTAAGAACGGCAATTCCTGCACCAACATAAGCCAATCCACTAGATAAATCACCAGGTGCAATTTCTAAAACGAATGGCAAAATAGAATTTAAAAATGTTAACATAGTTATTCTCCTTTATAAATTATTCTATCTCTAAATCCGCTTCATCAATTTTTTGAGAAGCGAATATTACAGTCAACAATACAAATACAAGTGTTTGAATCAAACCAAAAGCAATATCAAATAATAGGTGTAAAAATGGTGTGAATAGCAATGATAACCAACCAGCACCTCGATAGACTATCGTTAAGATGAGTGCTCCACTTGCAATATTACCAAACAAACGAAGTGCCATGGAAATAATTGGTGTGAACTCGCCCATCAAATTTAATGGAAACATAAACGGGAACGGTTTAAACACTCCCAAAAAGTGTCTCCAGTTTTGTGAAATAAAACCGGTCAATTGAACGACTAAAAAGGCAGTTATAGAAAGTGAGAAGGTAATCGCTGTAAACTTCGTAGGAGAATTTACTGCAACCAAGCCTGATAGATTAGAAACTGCTATATAGAATGCCATTGTCAAAACAATCGGTGTTAAAAATTTCCAATTCTTTCCCACATGGCCTTTAACAAACTTATTGAACATATCAATAAATGAGATGATTCCAACCATAAATAAATTAGGTTTCGCTTTCGCATCCAATTTGGACACAAAATATCCAACTATGATTGCGAAAATCGAAATAATGCCCATGATGATGATTGAGGTTTGAAAATATCCTGGAAGATTTGAAATATAATCAAGAATTGTCTGTATCATTTTCGGTAACCTCAACTTCCTTAGGTTTCTTAATCAAAGGAGTAGTATAGATAATAGCTCCAAATTTAATCGAGGCTATCCCTAATAGTAGGAATACATATGAATTAATCATGACATCAGTTCCCATATCTTTTGTATCAAAAAATACAATGGCAATGATAACAATATAGAATACATATCGTTGAATTAAATGTGTAACTAGCTTATAGGACGTAATTGTATTTTTTGTAACTTTAATCATTAAACTATGGTTAAAAAGGGCAACAGCAGAGCCGAGTATTGCCCAAAGTAAATAATCATTAAAGAATATGAGTGTAACAATCGCTAAGATTACAGAATAAATCAAAGCAATAATACTAATGACGTATACGTCTTTCATAACGTTCCTCACTTTTCATCCATTGATACAATGTCATAAAACCAACTAAAACACCTAAAGCAAGTCCTATTGCTGTATAAACGATATATCTATTACCGTCCGGATCTGTTTTTATACCGATATAATAACCTAATAGAGCAAGTCCTATGACTGTAAATATTAGTTGCATGACAATCATATATGTCATGAATATTTTTTTTGCTTTCTTTTTCTTATTTTGTTCCAAATAAACGATCCCCACAGTCTCCAAGACCAGGAACGATATATCCGTTTTCATTTAAGTGACTATCGAGAGCGGCAAGATAAATACTGACATCAGGGTGTTCCTTTTGTAGTCTTTCTATACCTTCAGGACAACCAACTAATCCTACATAACGAATATCGGTAGCTCCTCTAGCCTTTAGTATTTCAATTGCCTTGCAGGCAGAACCTGCAGTAGCAAGCATTGGGTCTACGACCAATACAACGCTAGATTCAATATCTTTAGGAAATTTCGAATAGTATACTTGAGGTTGTAATGTTTCCTCATCTCTATATAAACCGATATGTCCGATTTTAGCATTTGGAATGATGTTATGAATGCCTTCAACCATTCCTAGTCCTGCTCTTAAAATAGGAACGATTACGACTTGTTTTTCCAGCTCATGCGCTGTCATTTCACACATCGGTGTTTCAATCGTTACTGGTTTGGTTTTGAAATCACGAGTAATTTCATAAGTAATCAAACCACCTACTTCCGATACACTTTCTCTAAACTCTTTAGTTCCGGTTCTTTTGTCTCTGATACGTGCCATTTTATGGTCGATCAAAGGATGATTCAGAATCACTACTTTGCTCATTTCTATTCATTCCCCTCTATATTTTTTATTTTATCAATTCTCGTTTGATGACGATTCTCAAACGTGGATCCCATAAAGGTTTTGATGATTGAAATGGCTTTTTCAGGTGATGTTGTTCTACCACCTAAAGCAATAACGTTTGCATTATTGTGCTCTTTAGCAAGTCTTGCTGTGGTTTCATCATAGACTAATGCCGCTCGAACACCTTTTACCTTGTTCGCTGCGATACTAATACCGATGCCTGTTCCACAGATCGCGATACCAAAATCGAAATCTTCTTTGGCAACTGCTAACCCAACTTTTTTCCCATAATCTGGGTAATCAACTGAATCATTTGAGTTGGTTCCTAAATCTTTGTAATTGATTTTTTCGGTGTCGAAATAAGCTTTGATTTTTTCTTTAAGCTCATAACCACCATGATCACTACCAATGACAATTCTCATATGATTCCTCCTCTATTGGACTCTTTAGATATTATATCATAAAAATATATTTTTATACCAGCATAGTTACCCTCAAACGAAAGAAAAAAGATGTGGTTATCATCTTTATTCTTGAGTTTCGTTATAGTAAGCTTTCTTACGATCAATCGCTTTTAAAATTGCTTTTCTTAAGCGAATATTTTTTGGTGTAATTTCAATCAATTCATCATCGTTAATAAATGCTAGACAAGCTTCTAGATTCATCGGTCTTGGTTTCTTTAAAACAACTGTAGAATCCTTACCTGCTGAACGCATGTTGGTTAATTGTTTTTCCATAGTCACGTTAACAACCATATCAGTATCTTTATTACATTATGCCTTCACGTGGATTAATTGGATTTATGACTCAATTCTTAACTGCTACGAAGGGATATGGTATTTTATCTCATATCT
>CAKMKF010000211.1 GCA_927439925.1 uncultured Acholeplasmataceae bacterium
CATCTTCTGAAGGTGCCTGATCGGTTAAAAATGAAACCGATTCTAATAGGATTTGAATAGATAGTCTGATGATAAATACTCCTAGCAGTTTTAAAATTAGCAACAAAAAAACCTGATCATGACCATCCGTACGGGCATGAAAAATATGAAGGCTTACTTTATTTTCTTTTGGGTATCATTTTCTTTGTTACATCGATTGTTATTGGATTTACTGCAATATCATCAATCATCGGTTATGTGAATAATCCTGATGTAGCAACCCCTCATCTATTTACAGTCATTGTCTCATTCATTTCACTCATCGTTAAAATCGTTTTATTCAGATACTATTTAATGATTAGTAAGAAATATAAAAGCCCTACATTAAAAGCAGATTCAAAAAATCATCTTTTAGATGCCTGGGCAACTTTGTTTTCATTAATCGGACTTACATTAGCTCAATTTAATCTCATTATCTTTGACTATATCGCATCGTTAATCATCGGAGTATTTATCATCAGACTATCTATTCAAATCCTATTAGAATCGGTTTCATTTTTAACCGATCAGGCACCTTCAGAAGATGAAATCAATTCTATCTTCGAAGTGATCTTATCGATTGATGGAGTACTTCAAGTCGACGACTTGAAAGTAAGAAAGCATATGACTCAACGATATGTTGATGTTGAGATTGGTGTAAAATCGAATTTAACACTTGAAGTTGCCCATAAAATTGCAGAAAATGTGCATCATCAAGTCGAAACCGAATTTCCAGACGTCATTCACTGCATGGTACATGTAAACCCACACAAGTCAATAAGCGCGTAGTACGGCCTTATATGTAAAATAAATATAAAAATATTTATATTTTATTGTGTATAATGGTCTTTTTTTATATTTTTTTGTTAAAATAAGACTAAGCATTTTGAAAGAAAGGTGGAATAAATATGCCATCGTTACTAATGTTTCAATGGGGTGTAGTCGGATTCTTCGTATTAATACACTTTCTATTAGGATTTATGAGAGGGACAAGTAAATCATCATACTTTACAATCGTCAGTATTGTCATGACGTTTGTAACACTTTGGATAGTATCTCGCATGTCAATCAACGCTCTATTCATTGGAGGTAATACCTTCCAAAGTTATATCGAGATGATTGCTGCTAGGGCAGGGTTCACAATACCTAACGAAGTAGAAACTTATTTATTTGATCCGGCAATTACACCTTTTATTATTGCTATTATTGATTTAGTGATTCGAATCATCGGATTCTTTTCACTATACCCAATTATTAAAGGTTTTTTCACATTAATCATATTCAAGCCAATATGGAAACGCGTTATACTTCCAATATTGCTAAAAAAACAAAACGATAGACAATTACAAAGATTTGAAGAAAGTAACAATGGTAAACAAAAGTTTGTTCCAGCTAAAAGATTAAGAAAAAACATTTTTAGTCGTTTTGGTGGTGGTTTAATGGGAGGACTTCGAGGTGCTGTAGTTGCTTTCGTTTTTTTACTACCATTATTAGTAATGGCAAGTTTCATTGGAGGATTTGGTGATGTATTACCAATTCAAACAACAAACAATCATCAAGCACTTAGTGGTGGAGAACAGGATTTAGTTGCTATACCTGGGCTAGATGGTGCCATGGGTGATATGCTAGCTGATTATTTAGCTCAAATTGATGAGATGAACGAAAATGGAGTAGCATCCATTACGAATAACATCGTCATTGGTGGTAAAACGATAGACCGTTATTTATTTGATATGGTTTTTACAACGACAGTCGTTGAAGCAGAAAAAGAAGTAGATATTAACTGGGCAGGAGAACTAGAAAGCATTTTGGGTATAAGCAAAGTCATCCTTGAGTCCGGATTTTTAGATGAAGATTTTAAAGTTGAAGATATTTCATCTGAGGACCTTCCATATGTTGAACAAATGTTTGAACATATAGGGAACTCAGATTTATTAGGTTATATGATTCCCTTTGCTACAAGATATGGAGTTGACAATTTACTTCCAGAGTTTATTGGTGGTGTCGATATCAATGACAGACCAAAAAGTAAGGCAGCAATCGATGAGTTTGTAAATATCGATTGGACAACTGAATTTGATAATATTTATGGCATTGTTGAAGCGGTATTAGAATTTGGTTCAGTATCTGAACTGATGATGTATGCAGATAATCCAGCATTAATTGCTGAATTAAGCCCTGAAGAGGGAGAAAAGCTTGCTAATATTTTTAGAGCGCTTGGAAATATGGAAACTTTATCACTAGTTTCTGCAGCATTAGACCTAGCGACTACAATGGATCAAGTTAAAGAACAAGTGAAATGGATTGCTCCAGAAGAAGTTGAAGAATACTTACAAGATCGCCTAGCTTTCATTATTGATGATCCAGCATTCTTTACAGGTGATAGTGGAGAAATTTATCGAATCGCCGATTTTATAGAAGCGATTTTCTCAGATGAATATGGTGATGTTGATATTACTGCACTCCTAAATGCATCTGCAGACCCGGAAGCATTTGTTGCAGCACAAAATGAAGAATGGATTAATAATTTATTTGTTAAACTTGTAGATATCGAACTCTTAATAGAATCGATACCATTAGGTGTTGATTTTGGACTATATAGTGTATCAGGAAGCCAAATCAGTGAAGAACTCGCTGAAGAAATGGCAACACGCTTGGATGAAATCAATTGGGATGATGAAATTCTAAATATTGGTGAAATCTATACCGATGCATTGAAACTTGGCGTGGAAAGTCTACTTGGCGATAATCCTAATTATTATGCAGTCATAGATGATGTAGCAGTTAACCATATGGCTGATATTAGAGTCATCGTTGGTAAAATATTCGAAGATTCAGCAATCGTGAGTGCAGCGATTGAAATCGCAAGTCCAATGTTAGTCGATTCAATGATTGAAGATGCAGAATTGAAAGAGATTGCACTAACCACTTTAATGAGCGATCCTGATAGTGGTGAGGTTGACTTTAATTTTGGTCAAGAATTCAATAATGTATTGACGATATTAGAATCTATTTATCACTTTACTACAATGACTGAACTCACAAGCTTTTCAACATTGACTTTAGATCAAAAGGTTGAATTATTTGCTGGCTTTGGTTCATTAACTGAAGTTCAATATGATACTTTTAAGACTGCATTTGCAGATTTACAAATATTAAATAGAGCAGATGTTCAAGTGCTTGATTATGCAAAAGCAAGATTTGCTATTGAACAACTTTATGTACCTGAAGAGATTCAACTCGGAACCGAGATAACCTCTATTTTAGGTTTAGCTTATTATGCAGCACAATATACACACAATAATGCAGATTTATATAGTTCGTTTGAAGAAATAGATTTCGCACCGTTATTTGCTGACGAAGTATTTAGAAGTCATATTCTTCCAACAGATTTAGAAAACCATTCTGTTTTCTTACTTTCAACGATTGCTCATAATTTGAAATACTACTCAAATGATGTTAGCATCTCGCAATATTTATCACTACCTCAAGAATATATCGATGCAGCTCCTGAAAGTGAACTTTGGATGGATGAATTAGATGCTTTACTAGGTTCAGTATTTGATTTAGCAGCATCTTTTGAAGATTCGACTGTATTAACACTTTCAATGAGAGATATGACTTTATTTAGTGCAGATCCAACGAGCGCATCCCTTGAACTTATTACACAATTTTCTGACCTAACAAAAGCACAAAATACATTTGGAAGTCTTGATTCATCTGTAATCCTAAGAACTTCAATAAAGAGTGCTATTGATACATTTGGTGCAACAACATCTGCATCTCTTGGTGGTTATGAAGTGAAAACTCCAGAAATCGCACTAGATGGTGATATGTTAGAACTTGGTGTCTTAGTTGATCTTATTCACGGTCTAGCAAACATTATTGATGATATGAATAACACATGGAATTATGACACTATTTCTCAAATGACTGCAGATTTATCTGTAAACGCGATGCTTCCAGCATTTAATAATTTAACTGATGAAACACTAATATCTTTTGGTGAAATTATCCTTCTCAAAGGTGTTATTAGCGAATTATTATTAAGTGAAGATTTTCAAGCGTTTGGTGTTCAATCCTTAAATGATGCTCAAGCGACGATGGTTGTTCCAGCAGACTTCTTAGAATTAGCACCTGAAATGCTAGATGCTGAAGGTGTTAAAGGAGAAGAAATCGGAAAACTCTTTATTTCACTTAAATCACTACAATTGGCAAGCACAGAAGAATTAAGTTCATTTGGTCCAAATACACTATCTGCTTTAATTGATAGAAATATAGTGGGAGACACAGATGACTTAGACCGCTTCTTTGATTCAGGATTTATTTATACATTACTAGATAAAGTCATTCAAATGGATGTCTTAAGTGGTTTCGCTAATGATGCTTTATCTGGCGCATTCGGTAACGCAAACATCTCAATAGATTTAACTCCTCACCCAGCATCCTTAGGTAATGCTATTGATCATGAACCAATTGAAGTTGGAAGAGTCACTAAACAAGAATTTAGAAATATGATTGTTTCTCTATCATTACTAGGTGATTTTAGTACAATCGGTATTGGAACATTCGTAAATATGGCAGATCCAACTGCAGAAACAGATGATTTTACAACATTCTTAGCATCTGACTTCATTTATGTTGTCTTAGGACGCTTATTTGAAAATGATGGTTTTGGTGATTATGTTGGTGGAATGTTATCTGGCGCATTTGGTGATGGTATTGACCTAGACATGGGTGCTCCAGTCGATGCATTAGGAGCTATTGGTGTTGAAGAAAATATCATGACAAGAGCAGAAATGAGAAACCTAATGGTATCATTTAAACTCATTGGTCTTGATGTAAGCACGGATATTCAAATCCCTGCAATTTTAGGTATGATTGGACAAAATGAAGATATAGATACCGGAGAAGATGATTTCGATCGATTCCTAGAATCTAAATATATTGCAGATAAACTATCAATTCTATTGTTATCAGATGCAGTTATAGAATTACTTGCAGCAGGTCGATTTACACCTGCAGAATTCGTAATGCCTGTCTCATCTTATACAACAATCGGCGATAGAGAAAGATTGACCAATACTGAGATTTATGACTTGTTCAATGGACTTAATGTATTAGGTTTATCAGATTTTGGTGGAACTAACTTTGGTATTGAACAAATCACTTCGTTAACACCTGCGCAAATTGAAAATGTGTTAGATTCTTCATATTTATATGTTGTAATTGATTTAATGTTAAAATCTGAGACAAGTTTAAGTCTTCCAACAGATATTTATGAAACAGCTGGCGAATTCAATGGCATGGTTAAAAAGGTTGAAATTATTAATGTATTTGGTGCATTTGATGTCTTAGGTGTAACTGATCCATCATTAATTGATATCAATACGATTACAATCGCAGATATTCAAGCACTATTAGATTTAAATTCTACGATAATCGATCAAATGATATCTGACGCGATTGTTGATGCATTAACATCAGTTCCTGCATCTGCGTACAACGCAGAACTTACAAGACTTACTAAAGATGAAATGAATAATTTAATTCAAGTATTATTGATACTAGCTGATAATGATGATCAACAAACACTTGTTGGATTAACTCCAATAGATACAACAACGATTACAAGAGCTAAACTTAGAGGATTCTATGATATTGACTCCAGACTAGTTGATAGAATTTTATCAGAAGCAATTATCGATTCAGGTATTTCAATTCACTCACTATCTTATGATGATGCAAGTGAAGTTGATGAATTTAATAATAAATTGGATTTAAAGAGAGAAGAACTTGGAGCATTGATTGATGCACTAGATATTCTAGAAATCGATATTAACAATGCAGGTGCAATCGATTTAAATACATTTACACCTGAAAAGATTGAGGATTTATTAGATTTAGACTCTAACATCATTTATAGACTTGTTGGTGAAGGCATTATTGATCAAGCACTTCATACGGATGAATCACTTGCAGTAGATATAGTGGATGCAAACTATGACCCAGAGGCACCAGGTTCAGATCTTAAAGTTTCTGAAATGTATGCTTTGGTTGCAGCGATGCAAGCGATGGGTATTACAAGTTTGGGTATGACAATTGATGTGAACACAACAACCATTGCTCAATTACAAGCACTACATTATATTGGTTTAGGAACTGATCCAGTTCTAGATACACATGAATCAGTTATCGTTCACAGATTACTATCAGAAGCAATCATTGGAGCATTAACTGTTCCTACAAATGCTTATATGACAGGAACAATTCTTGACTTAGTTCCAAATGAAATTCAAGGTGTTATCGGATCTCTACTTGTACTAAGTGGTGGTGATGATACACAAACACTCTTCAGCTTGACTCCAGTTGATACAACCGTATTAACTCCAGATGCAATTGAAGACTTACTAGACTTAGATTCATTAATCATTTATAGAATGGTTGCTTCAGGAATCATTAATCAAAATCTACATACAGACGAATCACTTGCTGAAGATTTAGTTGATGATAACTATGATGCATTAGCAATTGGTGATGACTTAAAGATTTCTGAAATGTATGGTTTAGTTGAAGCAATGCGCGTGATGGGTATCGTCAACTTGGGTACTCCAATCGTGATTGAAAATACAACAATTGCTCAACTTCAAGATCTTCATTACGTAGGACTTGGTACTGATCCAGTTCTAGATACTCATGAGTCAGTAATTGTTCATAGATTACTGTCAGAAGCAATCATTGGGGCTTTAACTATCCCAAGTGGTGCATATATGGTTGGTTCTACATTAGACTTAAAGGCTGATGAAATAGAGGGTGTTATCGGATCTCTACTTATTTTAAGTGGAAACGATGATCAAGAAACATTAAATGGATTGACACCAGTCAATACAACAGTGTTAACTCCATCTGCTTTAGATGATTTACTTGATTTAGACTCACTCATTATTTATAGATTGGTAGCAACAGGAATTATTGATCAAAATCTACATACAGATGATTCACTAGCAGTTTCAGGTGATGATAACTATGATAGTCTCCTTCCTGGAGCAGATTTAAAGATATTTGAAATGAGAGCATTAGTAGACGCGATGGATATTATGGGTATTGTTAACCTAGGTACACCAATTGCAGCAGAAAATACAACGATTGCAAATCTTCAAGATTTACATGATGTTGGATTAAGAGATGCAGGATTAACAGACCTAGATTCAACAATCGTTCATAGATTACTATCTGATGCTATAAGTGCAAGCTTAACAGTTCCAACCAACGCATTTATGGTTGGAAGCACAGAAGATTTATTTATTGATGGTACAAGAGATGAAATTCAAGGTGTAATTGATGCGATGTTACTCTTAAGCGGTGGTGATGATACACAAACACTAGTTAGCTTAACTCCAGTAGCAAATGGCGTATTAACTCCAGCATTAATTGAAGGATTACTTGATATAGACACATTGATTATTCATAGAATGGTAGCAAGTGGTATTATCACAGCTACACTAGATACAGATGAATCACATGCTGAACTAGGCGATCCAAACTACGATCCAAATGCAATAGGTTCTGATATTAAGGTTTCTGAAATGTATGCACTAGTTGCAGCAATGAACATTATGGGTATTACTGATTTATCAGTAGCTATTAATGCTCAAACAGTAACTATCGCAGAACTTCAAGATCTACATTACATAGGTTTAGGAACTGATCCAGTAGACGATGAATTTGATTCAGTTATTGTTCATAGAATTCTATCGGATGCGATTATAGCAGCACTTGATATTCCAAGTACAGCCTATATGGTTGGAAGTACTGAAGACTTATTAGCAGTAGAAATTCAAGGTGTAATTGATGCGATGATCGTTATTAATGGTAATGATACAGGAACATTGTCAGGTATGACACCAATTGATAACAATGCATTAAATGCAACAGTATTACAAGACTTAATTGACATTAACAAGTTAATAGTTTACAGATTGATTTCAGCTGGTATGATAACAGCAAATGTTGATACAGCAGAATCATATGCAGAACTTGGTGATTACAACTACGATCCACTAGCAATTAATGATGATATCAAGATAGTGGAAATGCAACATGTTGTTGACTCTATGGATATCTTAGGTGTAACAAGCATCTTAACAATTGCATCAGATATTACAGTAGCGAAGCTCCAGGCATTAACACCTGCAGAAATTGAAATACTTGTTGAAGCTGGAACAAATGGACCTAACACAATTATCTATTACATTATCTCTGAAACAGTAGATCCAGCGAACAACTTGTTCGATACACTAGTAGCATTCGATCCAATTACTTATCCAGGACCAGCTGACGATTATTATGTTCTAGATGGATTCAGTAACAGATTAAGATTGAAGAGAACTTCAATTGAAATAGCTATTGATGCGTTATAATATTTACTAATTCATATTTAAATAAGAAAACCGTTAAGGAAAAATTTCTTTAACGGTTTTTTTCTACATTAAATTGCACTTAATGTTTACAAAAGTAAAGATAATTCGCAAAAATATTTACTTTAGTAAAGATAACTAACAAAAAAACATCAAGCAGTATCATAACTGCTAGATGCTTTTTCTATCATAAACTATAGTTGTTCTAGTAAATTAATATAGAAGTTAACACCATTGACTACATTCTCAATTGTGATATCTTCATCGATACCATGAATCTTAGCTAAGTCAGTTTTTGAAACATCCATTGGTGAGAATTTATAGACATGTTCACATATCTCATGATAGTTTCTAGAATCGGTAGTTGCTACCATTAAATAAGGAGCTAACAATACATCTGTCCATACTTGATTTATTGCTTTTTGAACCATTCTGAATGCTTCATCCACATCACTTACTGAAGTCGCTTCAGAAACAGAAGTAATTGAAACATCGATATTAGGATTCTTAATGATCTTCTTAATAATATTTACTACATCCTCGCTAGTCTCAAATGGTCTAAGTCTGTAATTAATACCAATCGTTGCTTTAGATGGAAGCACATTACTCGCTTCACTACCGCTTGCTTGAGTGAATGCTTGAGTGGTTCTAAACATCGATAAGAACTCTCCACCATTCTTTTTAGCAATCATTTTAACAATAGGCATAAATAACCATAAATTCGCGAATAATATTTTAATCGGAAGACTCTTTGAATGCGGTGCTAATGCATTGAATAAATATCTTACTGGATCTGTCATCTTAAGTTTGAATGCTTTACTCTTATTTAAGTCTGTTACTGCCTTTGATAACTCAGTTAATGGGGTATTTTTTGGAGGAGTTGACGCATGCCCTCCTCTAGATATCGCAGTTAAGGTAATATCTAAATACCCCTTTTCTGCTATACCGATGACCGCAGCTTTTTGTTTAACACCAGGAAACATTTTAGAGACAATTGCTCCACCTTCATCTAATACCAAATAAGGTTTAACTCCAGTTGCTTTCAGATGTTCCATAATAGCTTTAGCTGAAGGTCCTGAGATCTCTTCATCGCCTGAGAAAGCCAAATATAGGTCATTCTTAAATACTTTCTGACGACTTAATATGAATTCTACAGATTCCATCACTGCATTTAAACTAGACTTTGTATCAAGTGCTCCTCTGCCATAAACAGTACTATCTGTAATGAGTCCAGAAAACGGATCATGGATCCAGTCACCGTTAACAGGTACTACATCATAATGTGACATGAGTACTGTAGGAAATTCACTAGATTCTCCTTTAATTTTAAAGAGGACTCCTCTTTCATGTTCACTATATGTAGAGTGTTCTACAATTAATGGATATCTTTCTTTTAAAAACTCCCTAAAGGATTTGAATTCGATATCATTTTCTTTTCTTTTATCTGTGCTAGATATGGTTTTAAATTGAAGCATTTTTGATAAAGATTCAACCACTCTTTTTTCATCAATTTCATGTTTTTTCTTCATTTCAGGAAATTGATTTGGTTTAAATTGAACGGTTCTAACAAACACAACTAAAACAATGAGAATGGGTATTAGTAATAGTGCATACCATTCCATTATTTAATCATCCCTTTCTTATATAAGATACGTGCGCTAATTAAAGATAGACCAACACCTACAGGAACCATAATACCGACATAACCGCCACTACCTGGAACTAGTAAAAAGAAGATGACCATAAAGATTAATGGAATAATAGCAACCATCACTCTCTTCATGATATAAACAATTCCTAGTGCACCAAATAATGCAGGAATAATATTATCAAAAGCAGGTTTTAATGCTTCTGATTCTAGTATTGGAGTTAATGGAATAATAAGTAGAGCTCCAACTAAAATAATGACTGTAGTGATAATAGAACTTGAAGCTACTGCGATGGTTGATATCACATCACCTTCTTCAGTGCCTTTTTCCATGCCTAAAGCATCCTGAGCGTTTAACGCTGCAGGAACCTTAAGGCTAGTTAAATTACCTGTAACAAAGGCTAGATAGCTTGAACCTGTACCTAGCATTGGAGTGAATGTGAAGACTTCAATGGTTGTTACTGGCCAAAAAATGATAGCTGTTGCGAAAAAGCCTGGTAAAAAATGAGATAAAGTTGGCCATACTCCGGTTATTAAACTAATAAGAAGTGGAGCACTGATAAATAATCCTAGTGCACCGAGCATCCAAATGCGTCCTTCATAGTGAAGTTGATCTTGATAGTTTCTTTCCATGTTATCTGACCCCCAATGTTGCAAACAATATAGCCATAGCCATTGCTCCTACCATGGATAAAGGAAGTGCATAGTTTTTGAGCCATTCCCATTTGAATTTCTTCATCAATAATCCAAAGACAATGATCAGTATTGCAGATGATAACAATACGATAACACCAAGTATTGAGAAATAGGTTTCATTATCAACAGTCTTTGGAGCTAAGATATACCCAACAAATGCAGAAATCATCCCTATGAATAAGTAAAATGGCCTCTTCGTTAGCGGCATGCTGTTCTAAAGATTTTGGACTGTCTATTGATAACCATGCGACCCCCGAACTGTCTATAAAACTTTGAAGTGTGTTGAACCAAGTGCAACTGGCTTTAGAGCGGCTTATGAACACCTGACATCGCCCACTTGTTAAATATGATATTATCCTATAAGGTCCTATGCGCTGCTGTGGTGACAAATCACCTCTTCGGTCAGCTAGGACGGCTATCGGGCACGAAGGACTTTATAGATCTCAGAAATCACCTGCATCGTTGCGTCTTCGA